>DASZPL010000137.1:0-24344 GCA_035550315.1 Mycobacteriales bacterium
AACGCGCCGCGCTTGTGGCAGGTCTGCACGAGCAGCTCGGTGTAGGCGCGCATGAACGGCACCGTCATGGTGACGCTGTTGCGGTCCGGCAGCATGAACTGGGCGCCGCGGTCGCGGAACGTCTTGATCATCGAGAACATGTAGTCCCAGCGGCCGGCGTTCAGCCCGTAGGAGTGGTCGCGCAGCTCGTAGAGGATCTCGTCCATCTCGAACGCCGCCGGGATGGTCTCGATCAGGACGGTGGCGCGGATGGTGCCGCGGTCGACGCCGAGCGCGTCCTGCGCGTGGTTGAACACGTCGTTCCACAGCCGCGCCTCGAGATGGGACTCCATCTTCGGCAGGTAGAAGTACGGCCGGGTCCCCTTGGCGAGCAGCCGCTTGGCGTTGTGGAAGAAGCACATCCCGAAGTCGAACAGGGCGCCGGTGATCGGGGCGTCGTCGACCAGCACGTGCTTCTCGTCGAGGTGCCAGCCGCGCGGTCGCGGCATCAGCGTCGCAACCGTCTCGTTGAGCTTGTACTCCTTGCCCTCGGCTGAGGTGAAGTCGATGCGGCGCTCGATCGCGTCGGTCAGGTTCACCTGGCCGGTGACCATGTTCGCCCAAGTCGGTGCGTTGGCGTCCTCGAAGTCGGCCATGAAGACCCTCGCGCCGGAGTTCAGCGCGTTGATCAACATCTTCTTCTCGGTCGGTCCGGTGATCTCCACCCGCCGGTCGACGAGATCCGCCGGCGGCGCGACCCGCCACGACGTGTCCTCGCGGATGTCCTTGGTCTCGTCGAGGAAGCCGAGCTTGCCGGTCTTGGCGGCCTCCGCGCGGCGGTCCTTCCGCTTGGCCAGCAGTTCGGTACGACGAGAACCGAATCGCCGTTGCAAGTCCGCGACGAACTGCAACGCCTCGGGCGTGAGCACCTCGTCGAAGCGCTCCCCGCTCGATCCGATCACCTGCGCCGCATCGCCTGCCATCCCGTTCCTCCTCATCGGTTCCGCTCGGACACCAGTGTCGTGCACGCCGGCGGCAATCAAAAAACTGGCCCGGCGGGAACACCCGCCGGGCCAGTTTCGTACTGGTCGACCGTCAGCCGATGTGGACCAGCTTGTACATCCCCATGAAGGCATGCGGCATGCCGTTGTCGCGGCTTGGCCAGAAGCACGCGATCAAATACTTGCCCTTGGGCACGTTCAACTTGAGCTCGCCGGACTTACCCGGGCCAATCGGAGCGGTTTCCGCCTTGAGGCCGATGACTTTCGCCGGCTGGCTGTTGTCCTGGATGTGCTTCCGGATATAGGCGCGGGTGGTCGACGGCTTCACCCGGTCGATCTCCAAGAAGTGTGGCTCGTCGGTCTTGTTCGAGAACGTGACCCAGCCGTCGTGCGAGATCGTGCCCTTCACCTTGAAGCCAAAGCCGTGGGTGGTCGCCGCGGCGAAGACTGTTGCCGACGACGGCGGGGCGGTCCGCGCCACCTTTGGGCTGGTGACGGTCAGCCGGCCGAGCCCGTTGCCGTCCTCGTCAAGCAAGATGAACTTGCCGGCGGGCAGGCTCACGACAAAGCGTCCCGGTGCGTCGGTTCCGCCGTACCAGTGGACCTTCCTGTCAATCGTCCGAACCGCCTTGACGTTGCCCTGGAACGCGGCGTTGATGTCCTGGCCGGCCTGGTTGATCGTGAACCCCTTCGCTAGCGAGGCCACGACCAGCGTGTGATGGTGGTGGTCGCCGCGCTTCGCGACGAACTCGATGCGCCCGGCCTGCACCTTCTGCACGTCAGCCTTCACGGTCTGCTTGGTCATGGTCACCGTGACCCGAGCCGGTGCGGTCGAGCTTGCGGCGCCCGCGCTCGCGGCCAAGCCGACAACGGCGAATGACGTCGCGGTGACAGCCGCGCCCATCCCTGCGATGGCACGCGTGAGCGTCCCCCGTTTCATGCGGTATCCCTCCTGTCCGAGCTCATCCGGCTCAGATCGGGAGGGATCCAACCACAGCTCCTCGCGGGCCAATCGGTTGGTAAGTGACGCGTTCCCGTCAGGACAGGTGAAGCAGCCGGTACATCGCTAGGAACGCCTTCGCGCAAACCACCAGATCAGCAGGCAGAGACCGCCGATGGCGGCGGCGAGCGGCGCCACGCCGGCGGTCGTCGGGGACGACTCCCCGGGAAACGGCGGCAGGTTCGCGGCGAGAGCGGCGGGCGGCTCCGGCGGTGATGCGGCCGGTGCGGGCGCCTCGACGTCAAGCCCGCCCGCATCGCCCAAGGCCGTGTCGCTGATGGCGGCATCGAGCAGGCGCGTGATCACCCGCTCCCAAGCCGCCGCGTCGGCAGCGGCGCCACGGCCGGTCGCGGTGACGTCGCCGTCGACCGTGATCTGGGTTCCTGGCATGGCGTCGTCGAGCGAGACTGTCAGCGTGGCAACCAGGTTGCCGCCGCCGCGCGCCTCCATCCCGGTCACGCTGAGTGCCAGCCGGCGGGCGGCGGCGTCGCAGCTCACCACCCCACCGCTGATCCGGTAGGTGATCTGGGTCGTGCCGAGCCGCGCCTTCAGCGAGCCGGTCACGGTGTCGCCGTCGGTCGACAGCGTCGCGCCAGGCAGCCGCCCGATCGCGGTGATGTCTGTGACCGCCCGCCACACCTCGTCGACCGGCGCCGGCACGGTGTCCTGATGTGAAACCTTCATCGCTTACACGCCGAGCCGGGTCTGCGCCAGCCGCTGCATCGCATCCGCGTCGCCGGTGACCTCCACCGCGGCGGCGGACTTGCGGTTGAACGCGTACAGCACCAGCTCACTGGGCGGACCGAGCAGCCGGACGGTCGCGCCACGCCCGACGACGGTTCGGTCGCCCCCCGGCGTCACCACCTCCACCTGCATGCCTTTGGCTCGTCGCAACGACAGTCGCAGCGTCCGGCTCAGCCGGGACCACAGCAGTTGTTCCTCTGCGGCGTCGAGCACGCGCGGGCTCTCGCCATTGGCACGCCGGACGTCCTCGGCGTGCACGAGGAACTCGAAGAGGTTCATTGCCTCGTCAACCGGCCGTTGGTAGGCGGGCGGCCCCGCCGCGATGCGCTCCACGACCGCGTCGTACCCATGCACGCGCAGCGTGCTCGCCATCACGCGATTGGTGTACGCCGCGAACGGGCCCGGCGCGACCACACCCGGCGCGGCGTCGGGACGCCGCTCCCGGACATAGACGTGGGCGGCAAGGTCCGCGGTGGTCCAGCCCTCGCACAGCGTGGGCGCGTCGGGACCGAGCGCGCGGAGCGCCTCGACGAGCACCCGCCGTTCGTGCTGCGCCCAGTCGCTCATGACCGCAACCTTAGGCGGGTGGACGCGCACGTCCAGCGGGCCTAGCGTCGGCCACAGCACCGATCGGCGGGAGGCCCGATGACGCTGGACGAGCTCTGGACGCAGGCCTACGAAGGCGAGATCTACGGAGCGGCGATCTTCCGGGCGGTCGCGGAGCGGCAGACCGATCCGGTGCGCCGCCAAGAGATGGAGCTGCTCTCCATGCTCGAGCAGCGGACGAGGGACATCGCCGAGCCGGTGCTGAAGGCGCGCGGCCTCGCCACGACCGGGCTCGCCGGCAACGCCGAGGAGGCCGCGACCTCGCTCGCCGAGCTGCCGTGGGAGGAGTTCCTCGGATGGCTCGACAAGGTCACCAATGAATACCTCGGGATCTACTGCGAGCTCGCCGCCACCACGGTGGGCGACGAGCAGGACGTCGCCTCGGCCTACGTCGCGCATGAGCAAGCGATCGCCAGCTACATCCGCCGGGTCGACGGCCGGGAGACCGGTGAACCATTGGAAGCGGTCACCGCCCTGCCGCACATGGCGGGTGCCGTCGCGGTCTGAGCGGCTGGACGGCGGCGAATCGCTTGCGGTCGCCCGATCTGCAAATGATTGACTGCGACGTCATGAGCGCGCGGCCGATCCGGGACTCGCTCGCCGGCAAACGCATCCTGCTCACCGGTGCCACCGGCTTCGTCGGCGAGGCGATTCTGGAGCGCCTGTTGCGCGACCTGCCGGACACCCAGGTCATCGTGATCGTCCGGGCGCGCGGCGGCTTCGGCGCCGACGCCCGCGTCGGGCAGCTCTTGGCCGGACCGGCCTTCGGCCGGCTGCGCGAACAGCTCGGCGACACTCCCGTCGCGGACCTCGCCCGCCGCCGGATCACCGTTTTGGAAGGCGATCTCGACGACGTCCCGGCCCTGCCGTCCGACATCGACGTCGTCATCCACTGCGCCGGCGAGGTGTCGTTCGACCCGCCCATCGACGAGGGCTTCGCGACCAACCTGCAGGGCACCCTCAACCTGCTCGCGGCGATCGAAGCCAGCGGCTCGCGGCCGCACTACCTGCACGTGTCGACGGCGTACGTCGCGGGTCGCAAGCAAGGGCACGTCGGCGAGGGGCGGCTCGACCACACCGTCGACTGGCGCGCCGAGGCGTCGGCCGCCACTGCGTTGCGGGAGCGGGTGGAGGCAGCCAGTCGCACGGCCGAGCAGCTCAGCGGCTTCCTCGCCGAGGCGGAACGCGAGCACGCCAACTCGGGTGCGACCAAGATCGGCGCCGACGCGGAACGGCGTCGCCGCGACTGGGTCACGAAGTCGCTGGTGGACGCCGGCCGGGAGCGTGGTCGCACGCTGGGCTGGACCGACTGTTACACGTTCACCAAGGCGATGGCCGAACGAGCAGTCGAGGAGACGGCGGCCCACCTGCCGGTGACCATCCTCCGGCCGAGCATCATCGAAAGCGCGCTGCAGCAGCCCTATCCGGGTTGGATCTCGGGCTTCAAGATGGCCGAGCCGCTGATCCTCGCCTACGGTCGCGGCGACCTGCCGGACTTCCCGGGCATTCCCGACGGGACCATCGACATCATCCCCGTCGACCTCGTCGTCAACGCGACGCTGACCGCCGCGGCAACGCCCCCCGAGCCAGGATCGCCGGCGTACTTCACGATCTGCTCCGGCGCGCGCAACCCGTGCACCTACCGGATGCTCTACGACCTGGTGCGTGACTACTTCACCGCCCACCCGCTCGAGCAGCGCGATCGCGGGACGGTGCGGGTGCCGTCGTGGCAGTGGCCGGGATCGGCGCGCGTCGAGCAGCTGCTGCGGATCGGCGAGCGGGTGCAACAGACCACCGATCGGGTCGTGATGTCGCTGCCGCGCTCTGCCCGCACCCGCGACTGGGCGACCTCGTTGGACCGGCAGCGGCGCCGGCTGGAGTTCTTGCGCCGCTACTTCGATCTCTACCGGCCGTACGTCGAGGCGGAGCTGCACTTCAGCGACACCCGAACCCTGGCGCTGCACGAGTCGCTGCATCCGGCCGACGTCGAATCATGGGGCTTCGACGCGGCGGTCATCGACTGGCCCTACTACCTGGCCGAGGTGCACGTGCCGGCGGTCGTGGCACCGCTTCGCGCGACCGGCCTGAACCGCCGCCGCGCGACGCCGACTCGACGGGTCGAGGGCGACGGCAACGTGGTGGCGGTCTTCGACATGGACGGCACGCTGCTGCCGAGCAACGTCATCGAGTCCTATCTATGGTTGCGGCTCCCCGAGCTAGGTCTCGCCGACAAGGCCCGCGAAGTCGGCGACGTCGCACGGGCGCTGCCGCGCTGGCTGCTGACCCAGCGTCGCGACCGGTCGGCCTTCCTGCGGATGGTCTATCGCCGTTACGAGGGCGCGTCGCTCGCCGAGCTGGAGCGGCTGGTCGACGAGCGGGTCACGACCACGATGCTGACCCGGCTGTCAGCGCGGGCGGTTCGCGCGATCCGGGAGCACCGCGGCGCGGGCCACCGCGTCGTCCTGGTGACCGGCGCCGTGACGCCACTGACCCGCCCGCTGGCCGGCCTGTTCGACGAGGTGCTGGCGGCCGAGCTGGCGGTCGGCCCCGACGGCCGGTGCACCGGGCACCTGGCACGGC
Organism: Mycobacteriales bacterium; assembly: GCA_035550315.1. GTDB lineage: Bacteria > Actinomycetota > Actinomycetes > JAFAQI01 > JAFAQI01 > DASZPL01. The sequence continues at coordinate 5,911 of DASZPL010000137.1, forward strand.
CGCCGCTCGTCGGGGAGGGCCGCGCGGCCTGGCTGCGGCATCGCGCCCGCGAGGCCGGATGGGACCTAGCTGCGAGCTATGCCTACGCCGACTCGGCGAGCGACCTTCCGCTGCTGCGCGCGGTCGGGCACCCGGTCGCCGTCGACCCCGACGTGGTGCTGTCGCGGGTCGCCCGCCGCGAACGCTGGCCGGTCGAGGACTGGCACCGCCTCGCCCCGGCTCGCCGCGACCTCGAGGCCGTGCGGTGATCACGGCCCTCGAAATTTATCGGTCGCTGCCGCGGTATGTCGCGGCGCGCGCGGTCGGGCCGCGCCTGCCCGGGATGCTCGCCGGTCCGCTGGCGCCGCTGCGCCTGGTGCACCGGGACGGGCCGCGGATGCCGGCCGACGGCTGGGTCCGGGTCCGGCCCCGACTGGCCGGGATCTGCGGCAGCGACCTGGCCACGCTCTCCGGCCAGACCTCCCTCTACTTCACCCCGCTGGTGTCGATGCCGTTCGTGCCCGGTCACGAGGTGGTGGGCGAGACCGTCGACGATGCCGGTGACGTCCCGGCCGGCACCCGCGTCGTCCTCGACCCGTTGCTCGGCTGCCGGGCGCGCGGCCTGCCGCCCTGCAACGCGTGCACGTCCGGCAACCACAACCGCTGCGACCGCATCACCGTCGGTCACCTCTCGCCCGGCTTGCAGACCGGTTTCTGCCAGGACACCGGCGGCGGCTGGAGCGGTGAGCTGGTCGCCCACGTGTCCCAACTCCACCCGGTGCCCGACGACCTGCCGGACGAGCGGGCCGTCCTCATCGAGCCATTGGCGTGCGCCGTACACATCGCCCGCCGCTGCGCCCTCGCCGATGGTGGTACGGCGGTGGTGGTGGGCGCCGGCGCGATCGGGCTGTTCACCGCGTTGGCGCTGCGCGAGCTGACACCGGCCGCCCACGTGACCGTCGTCGCCAAGCACCGTCGCCAGGTCGAGCTGGCGCATGCCTTGGGCGCGAGCGCGGTGATCTCCCCTAGCGAGGCGGCGACGGCGATCCGGCGATCGACCCGCGCGCTGCGGCTCGAACCGGAACGGGGTCCGGCGTACCTGCTGGGTGGTGTCGACGTAGCCGTCGACGCGGTCGGCTCCCGCGGATCGATCGACACCGCGCTGCGGGTGGTGCGCGCGGGCGGCCGGGTCGTGCTCGGCGGGGTACCGGGCGCGGGCCTGGACCTGACGCCGGCCTGGTTCCGCGAGCTCGACGTCACGGGCGCCTACGCGACGGCCGGTGACGCGTTCGACGTGGCGATCCGGCTGGCGGCCACCGCGCCGCTCGACGACCTGCTCGGCGTGGCCTATCCGTTGGCCCGCTGGCGCGAGGCCCTCGACCATGCCCACGATGCGGGGCGGCTGGGAACATTGAAGGTGGCATTCGATCTAAGAGGAGCACGGTGAGCAGGCCGGGGTTCGTACTCGAGGTGGACGAGCGCACGCCACCACTGCTGATGCACTCGGGTGAGTCGTTCAAGCTCCAGCAGTTCCCGCTCGGCAGCCGCGTGCTCTACCCGCCGGAGTCGCTGCCCGGCGTCCCCGACGTCGACGAGGAGATCGAGCAGGCGCTGCTGCATCCGCTCGACTCCGAGCCGCTGCCCGCGCTGCTTCGGCCCGGCATGAAGCTGACGATCGCATTCGACGACCTGTCGTTGCCGTTGCCGCCGATGCGCAAGCCGGACGTCCGGCAACGCATCCTCGAGCATGTCCTCGGCTACGCCGCCGATGCCGGCGTCGACGACGTCGAGCTTATCGTCGCGACCGCGCTGCACCGGAGGATGACCGCCGACGAGATCAAGGCGGTCGTCGGCGAGCGGGTGTTCCGCTCGTTCTGGCCCGACCAGCTCTACAACTTCGACGCCGAAGACCGGGCGAACCTCGCGCATCTCGGCACCACCGATCAGGGTGAGGACGTCGAGATCTCCAAGCGGGCGGCCGAGTCTGACCTGCTGGTCTACGTCAACATCAACCTGGTCGCGATGGACGGCGGCTGGAAGTCGACCGCCGTCGGCCTGGCGTCGTACAACTCGTTGCGGCACCACCACAACGCGCACACCATGATCCAGTCGCGGTCGTTCATGGATCCGCACCGATCCGAGCTGCACTCCAGCGCCTGGCGGATGGGCCGGCTGATCGACGGCGCGGTGAAGGTGTTCCAGATCGAGACCACGTTGAACAACGACGCGTTCCCGTCGCAGTACGGCTTCTTGACCAAGCGGGAGTGGGAGTGGTCGCTGCGCGACCAGGCGACCTACCTCGGCGTGAAGCGCGGCGTCGACTTGCTGCCGCCGAAGGTGCGGCGCCGCACGTTCCAGAGCATGGAGGCGCCCTACCAGGTCACGGGCATCGCGGCCGGGGCGGTGGAGCCGGTGCACGAACAGACGCTGAGCCGGGTGCACCGCCAGCAACTCGTGGAGGTCGACGGCCAGTCGGACGTCCTGGTCATGGGCCTGCCATACCTGTGCCCGTACAACGTCAACAGCGTGATGAACCCGATCCTCGCCGCCTGCCTCGGCCTCGGCTACTTCTTCAACATGTACGTCGGCAAGCCGCTGGTGCGCGAGGGCGGCGTGCTGATCATCGACCACCCGGTGCCGTGGGAGTTCTCCACGCTGCACCACCCGAGCTACGTCGACTTCTTCGACGAGGTGCTGGTCGAGAGCACCGACCCGAAGGTGATCGGGCCGAAGTTCGAGCAGCAGTACGCCACCGACCCGTGGTACGTACACCTCTACCGGACGTCGCACGCGTACCACGGCGTACACCCCTTCTATATGTGGTACTGGTGCGCACACGCACTCGACCACCTGGGGCAGGTGATCTGGGTCGGGGGTGACCGCCGCTCGGTCGCGCGGATGGGGATGCGGTCGGCATCGACCCTGGCCGACGCGCTGGAGCTGGCCCGCGACACCGTCGGGTCGAGCCCGTCGATCATGTATCAGCACACCCCGCCGCACGCGCTGGCGCACGTCCGATGACGATCGCCTCCGACGTCCGGCAGCTGGCGCGCGGCTGGCGGTGGAGCCGCCGGCGGCTGCCGCCGCGGTCGGCGGAGCCGCATCACTCGTTCGGCGATCCCAAGGAGTTCCCGACCGACTGGGCGCGCTCGCAGCCGGCGCGGACCGTCCGCGAGGTCATCCTGCGGGCCGGCCTCGAGCCGCTGGTGCGCCGCGAGACCACGCTGCAGGTCGAGGGTCGCGACGTGTTCGACGACCTCGACGGGCCGGTCGTCCTGGTCGCCAACCACACCTCGCATCTCGACACCGCGCTGTTGCTGACCACGCTGCCGGTGGCGTGGCAGCGCCGGGTCGCGGTCGGCGCCGCGGCCGACTACTTCTTCGATGCGTGGTGGCGCGCCGTGGGATCAGCGCTCGCGTTCGCGACGTTCCCGATCGAGCGGCACGGCATCGGCCTTTCCGACACGCCGACCAAGCTGCTCAACGACGGCTGGTCGATCCTGATGTTTCCCGAGGGCACCCGGTCGCCGGACGGGTGGGCGCGCCGGTTCCGGCCAGGTGCGGCCGCGCTCGCGATCGCTCACCAGGTCCCGGTCGTGCCGGTCGCGCTCGTCGGGTCGTACGCCGCGATGCCGCGCGGCCGGTCCTGGCCGCGCCCGGGACGCCCGCCGGTGCACGTCCGCTACGGCCGGCCGCTACGTCCCGAGGAGGGCGAGGACCTGCTCACCTTCAACCACCGGATCCGGCTGGCCGTCGAGACGCTGCTCGACGAGGACCGCACCGACTGGTACGCCGCCAGGCTTCGGGCCGCCAGCGGGACCACGGCGCCCGCGGCCGGGCCGCAGGCGGCGAACTGGCGCCGGGTGTGGGCCTCGACCGCAGGCCCAGAGCGGCGCAGTCGTATCCACGCCTGGCGGTAGGGGTACGCCAACGGACATGACGATCACGCCAGCAGACGAGCAGCGCGTCCTCGACGCCACACCGAAGCAACTGTTCATCGGCGGCCGCTGGCGCGACGCGTCCGGCAGCGCCACCCTCGATGTCGAGGACCCCGCGACCGGCGAGACCCTCTGCCCCGTCGCTGACGGGACGCCGGAGGATGCGACCGCCGCACTCGAGGCGGCGTGCGCGGCGCAGGCCGACTGGGCCGCGACGGCGCCGCGTGAGCGCGGCGAGATCCTGCGGCGGGCATTCGAGCTGATGACCGAGCGAGCGGACGATCTCGGTCTGCTGATGACGCTGGAGATGGGCAAGCCGGTCGCCGAGTCCAAGGGCGAGATCGCCTACGCCGCCGAGTTCTTCCGATGGTTCGCGGAGCAGGCGGTGCGCATCGACGGCCGCTACTCGCGCAACCCGTCGGGCGATGGCCGGCTGCTCACGATGAAGCAGCCGATCGGGCCGTGCCTGCTGATCACGCCCTGGAACTTCCCCACCGCGATGGGCACCCGCAAGATCGGGCCGGCGATCGCGGCCGGCTGCACGATGGTCGTGAAGCCCGCGCAGCAGACGCCACTGTCGATGCTCGTGCTCGCGGCACTGCTCGCCGAGGCCGGGCTGCCCGACGGCGTGCTCAATGTCGTCACGTCGAGCAACGCCGGCGCGGTCACTGAGCCGTTGTTCGGCGATGGCCGGCTGCGGAAGATGTCGTTCACCGGCTCCACGCCGGTCGGCAAGGTGCTGATGAAGCAAGCGTCCGAGAAGCTGATCAAGTGCTCGATGGAGCTCGGCGGCAATGCGCCGTACCTGGTGTTCGACGACGCCGACCTCGAGGCCGCCGTCGAGCAGGCGGTGATCGCCAAGATGCGCAACGGCGGCGAGTCCTGCGTCGCCGCCAACCGGTTCCACGTGCAGGCGGCGGTCGCCGACGAGTTCGCCGCCCGACTGGCCGAGAAGCTCGGTGCCATGACGGTCGGCCGGGGAACCGACGACGGGGTCGACGTCGGTCCACTGATCGACGGTAAGCAACGCGACAAGGTCGCCGAGCTCACCGGCGACGCCGTCCGCAAGGGCGCGAAGGTGCTGGTCGGCGGCGAGCCGGTCGGCGACCGGGGCTACTTCTTCGCGCCGACGGTGCTCTCCGGCGTGACCGATGACGCCATGATGCGGCGCGAGGAGATCTTCGGCCCGGTGGCGCCGGTGTCGACGTTCGAGGCGGAGGCCGACGCGATTGCCGCCGCCAACGGCACCGAGTTCGGCCTCGTCGCCTATGTCTTCACCCGCGACGTCAAGCGCGCGCTGCGGGTCAGCGAGGCGCTCGAGGTCGGCATGGTGGGCCTCAACCGCGGTTTGGTCAGCAACCCGGCCGCACCGTTCGGCGGCGTCAAGGAGTCCGGCTTCGGCCGCGAAGGCGGGCCCGAAGGGATCGAGGAGTACCTGACCACGAAGTACGTCGCCGTCGACCTCTGAGCTGTCTGTCGACCGACGGCGACGTACTCCGCTCCTTAGTCCTTACGAGAGCGCGGCGATCAGCTTCGCGGCGTCGGGCGAGCCGTAGCCGGTCGGGATGTCGTGCCCGGGGCCGGCGGAGAAGCCGCCGGAGAACGTCGGCGTCTGGTTGTCGCCCTGGGTGACGTCCGACAGCGCGCCGGTCGCCGCCAGCGATGCCAGGTGCGGGTTGAGCTGACCGATGTCGCTCCCCCGAGCTTGGTCGACGATCGAGACGATGCCGGCCCACTGCGGCGAGCCCGCGGACGTGCCACCGAAGAAGTAGAGCCCGTTGTTGTCCGGACCGAGGAAGCCGAGGTAGGTCAGCACGCCGGTGTAGACGCTGGCGTTGTAGGAGACGTCGGAGCCCTGCTTGGCGGTCAGCAGGCTGGGCGCACCGCCGGTCGCGCCGAACGGCCCGTCAGCACAGCTGGTCGGGCACGACGTGAAGTCGCCCCAGACCGTCTCGTCCGGCTGCGAGAGGCCGCTGCCCTTCCACAGGTTGGTGCCGCCGACCGCGGTCACCAGCGGGTCGGAGGCCGGGTAGCCGAAGTTCGCTGTGCCAGCCGCGTTGTCCGAGCCGTCGTCGCCCGAGGACGCGAGCAGCGTGATGCCGGCATCACTGGCCGATTGGAAGATTTGGTGTGCTTGGTTCTGCTGGGTGCTGTCGCCGTGGATGTCGGCCTCGGGCTCGCCGTAGCTCATCGAGATCACGTCACCGAGATGGTGGTCGACGGCGTACTTCACCGCGTTGTTCAGCGCGTCGCCGTAGTTGGTGACGGCCACGTCGAGCACGATGTTCGCACCCGGGGCCACCGCGTGGGCCCACTGCACATCCAGGCTGGATTCCTCCGCCCAGCCAAGCTGGTTGTCGGTGCCCTGGAACGTGGGCTTGCCCTGCGGGTAGACGATCTGGAACGACGGCGGCGCCGGCAGCCCGAATGAGTCGTCGAAGGCGGCGAGGTCATCGGCCGCGGTCGGGCTACCGAAGGCGTCGACGATCACGATCGTCTTGCCGGCCCCCGCGGGCTGGCCGTCCACGGTGCTCGGAATGTCGTAGGCCGCGTGGATCGAGGCGGGGTCATGGCAAGCGAACTCGCCGTCGGTGGCGGCGAGGCACTGCGACGGCGTCAGCGACGGCGACACCTTGCCCGCAAGAGCGGTGGCCTTGGCGTGGGGCGGTTGCGCGACGTAGACGAGCCGCCCACCGTTACCAGCCGCGGCCGCCGGGGTCCCCGTTGCAGCGACTGATCCGGCAGCTATCAAGCCGATACCGCCGATAGCGACACCGACCGAACGCGCGTTGAATCCTGATTTCACCCGGTCATCCCTTCTGAGGAGTAACGCGCGGATTCTGTCCTGCTGTCTGATCGGCGGCAAGAGGTGGCAGCGCTGTGTCACTCCGCAGCAAGCAGGCCGGAGAGCTGGGCGGCATTGGTCTGCGCGTAGTTCGAATAGCAGTTGTTCAACAGCACGTGCGTCTGCTCGGTGCCGGCGGCGAGCTCGCGCAACTTCGGCACCCACGACCGCAGCTCGTCCTCGTCGTACCGGTAGCCGAATCGCTCGTAGATGTCACGGCTCTCCCACCGGTCGCTATGCCCGTGGAACCGCACGACCGCGAGGTCGCGGGCGGTCGCGGCCACGACGGGCGGAACCGACGAGCGGTGACCTTGCGGCATGTCGACGCAGACGAAAGGCAATCCGTACGACGTCAGGAAGTCGAGCGTCTCCGCCGTGGTCTCCTCGTCGCGGAACCAGGTTGCGGACCGGAACTCGACGCAGATCCGCGCGGGCGCGGCGCGCTCCTTGCATTCCAACAGGTAGTCCTTGTTCGCGCGCTTGATCGTGAACCACTGCGGAAACTGGAACAGCACCGCGCCGAGCTTGCCCGCGTCGCGCAACGGCTCCAGCGCCGCGAAGAACCGCTCCCAGATTTCGTCCAGAACCTTGCCGTCGAGGTGCGAGGGATAGACGTTGCGCTTGTCGGTGTCGGGCCGCAAGTCCTTGTAGATCGCGGAGCTGCGGGTTGGGTGACCGGTCAGCAGCGAGAACGCCTTGACGTCGAACACGAAGCCCGGCGGAGTGCGCTGCACCCAGCGCAGGCTGTTCGCCTCATTGGGCGGTGTGTAGTACGTCGAGTCGACCTCGACGACGGGAAATTGCGAGGCGTAGTAACGCAGTCTGGCCTCGGCCGAGGATGCCTCCGGCGGGTACCAGCCGGAGGCCAGCAGGGTCTTGTCGGTCCACGAGGCCGTGCCGACGCGGATGTCGCCCATTCACCGAATCCGTTCCCGCCCTTGCACCCCTTGACTCGGGCTAGTCTGGCGGCACCGCCGGCGCGGGACGATCGGGCCGGCTTCCGGAGGACTCGGGCCGGCGGGAGCGAACATAGCGTCCGCGGCATTGTGAGCACGGGAGAGGCAGTTCGTGAGCAGCGCACGTCAGGCGGCGTCGACCCGGGCCGGCAAGCCGGCAACCGGCGATAAGTCCGGTGCCAGCGCGTCCTCGAAGAGCCGGCGCAAATCGACGATCGCGGTCGTCCCCGACGCTCCCGACGAGGTGGCGCCGGAGGAGAACCCGGTCGCGGGCGACCCGGCCGCCAACGGCGCCGTGCCCTCCGCGCAACCCGCGATCGACCCGGAGACCGAGCCGACCGAGCTCGAGCTGGCCGAGGAAGAGGAAGAGCTCGAGGCGGTCGCTGAGGAGGACAACTCCGGCCCGTCGACCGACCTCGTCCGCGCGTACCTGAAAGAGATCGGCCGGGTCGCGCTGCTCAACGCCGAGCAGGAAGTCGAGCTCGCCAAGCGGATCGAGGCGGGCCTGTTCGCCGCCGAGAAGCTGCGCCAGGCCGACTGCGGCGAGCGCAAGGTCAACAAGACGTTGCGCAAGGACTACGACTGGCTCACCGCCGACGGGCAGCGGGCGAAGGATCACCTGCTCGAAGCCAACCTGCGCCTCGTCGTATCAGTCGCGAAGCGCTACACCGGACGCGGCATGGCCTTCCTCGACTTGATCCAGGAGGGCAACCTCGGCCTAATCCGCGCGGTCGAGAAGTTCGACTACACCAAGGGCTACAAGTTCTCGACGTACGCCACCTGGTGGATCCGGCAGGCGATCACCCGCGCGATGGCCGACCAGGCCCGCACCATCCGGATTCCGGTGCACATGGTCGAGCAGATCAACAAGCTGACCCGCGTGCAGCGGCAGATGCTGCAGGACCTCGGCCGCGAGCCGACCGCCGAGGAGCTCGCCAAGGAGCTCGACATGACCCCTGACAAGGTCGTCGAGATCCAGGGCTACGCCCGCGAGCCGGTGTCGTTGGAGCAGAACGTCGGCGACGAGGGCGACAGCCAGCTCGGCGACTTCATCGAGGACGCGGACGCCCCGATCGCGGCGGAGGTCGTGTCGTTCGGCCTGCTGCAGCGCGAGCTCGACAGCGTGTTGAAGACGCTGCCGGAGCGGGAGGCCGCGGTCGTCGCGCTGCGGTTCGGCCTCACCGACGGCCAGCCCCGGACGCTCGACGAGATCGGCCGTGAGTTCGGGCTGACCCGCGAGCGGATCCGGCAGATCGAGGCGAAGACGTTGTCGAAGCTGCGCCACCCGAGCCGCTCGCAGAAGCTGCGCGATTACCTCGAGTAGTAGTCACCTCAGGGATCGATGAACAGCTTGATCGCGACTCCGGTCCCGACCACGGCGATCACCACGCGCAACACCGTCGGCGAGAGCCGACGCCCGACCACCGCGCCGAGCTGACCGCCGATCGCCGACCCGGCGAACAGCAAGCCGACGACATCCCACGCGATCGTCGTCCGCGCAATGAAGAACAATGCGCCGACCGCGTTGATCATCGCAGCCACCACGTTCTTCGCGGCGTTCAGCCGCTGCATGTCATCGTCGAGCGTGATGCCGAACAGCCCGAGCAGGATGACACCCTGCGCGGCGCCGAAGTAGCCGCCGTACACCGACGTCAGGAAGGTCCCGGTCTGCAGCAGCGGGCCGGGGTGCAGCCGCGGCTCCCCCGTCCTCCGGCGGCGCGCGATCAGCGGGCCGGCCACCACCATGACCACTGCGACAAGGATCAGCACTGGCACCACGTCGGAGAACGCCGACTGCGGCAGCTCGAGCAGCAGCACCGCACCCAGGATCGTGCCGGCGACCAGCACCGGCACCAGCGCGAGGATGCGCCGCGCCTGGCCGGCCAGCTCTCGCCGGTATCCGATCGCGCCACTCACGGCACCGCTGATCAGGCCGACGGTGTTCGAGACGTTCGCGAGCACCGGCGCATAGCCGAGCCCGAGCAGGGTCGGAAAGGTCAGCAGCGAACCCGACCCCACGATGGTGTTGACCGTGCCCGCCACCAAGCCCACCGCGAAGATCACGATCGCGTGTGGGGCGGTCACCGGCGCAGCCTAGGGCGACCGGAATACTGGACCGATGGCGGACGCGCTCTACCTACCGGCCGGTGACGGCAGGTTCACGGCGACCGAGCACACCGTCGGTCCGTGGGGCGCGGGCCTGCAGCACGGCGGGCCGGTCGCCGCGCTGCTGACCCGGGCGGTCGAGCAGCAGCCGGCAAGATGGCCATTCACCGTCGTGCGGATCGCGGTGGAGATCCTCGGACCGGTGCCGACCGGGACGATCACGGTCACCAGCCGGTCGGCGCGCGGCGGCCGGAGCGTGGAGCTGGTCGAGGCCGAGCTGAGCGCCGACGGCCGGACCGCCGCGGTCGCACGCGGCTGGCGGATCCGCGCCAGCGAGCTCCAGCTGCCGGAGGCGACGGCGGCCGCTGCGGCTCCCCCGCCGATGCCGGCCGAGGACTGGGCGGCACCCACCTACGGTGGCGGCTTCCTCAGCGCGCTGCAGATCCGGGTGGTCACCGGCAACTGGATGGAACCGGGCCCGATGACACTTTGGGCGCGGCTGCGGCATCCGGTGGTTGCGGGCGAGGAGGCGACACCGCTGCAGCGGCTGATGACGCTGGCCGACTGCGGCAACGGCGTGTCCAGCGTGCTGCCGATCGACTCGTGGGTGTTCATCAACCCCGATCTCACGGTCCACCTGAGCCGCCGCCCGGCCGGCGAATGGTTCGCCATGGAGGCCAGCACGGGTCTCGACCCGGCCGGATTCGGTCTGGCGCGCTCCCGGCTGTTCGACGCCGACGGCGAGATCGGCGTGGGTGCGCAGTCGCTGTTCGTCAGCCCGCGTTCAGGTTGAGTGACGAGGATCACGGGGTACGACGTACGAATCGCCGCGTGACAAGGGTGACCGGATGAGGCATGATTGACGGTCGCGCTCGGAACAAAACCGTGCGCTGTGCACGTTGCACCGTCTGGCAGCCCGCCACCGGCGGAGCGCCGCCAGCACGACGGAGCGACCGAGTGAGCACAGACTACACCGACCGCCAGCACGAACCAGTACGCCGATCGACCACGACCTGAGGACCGAACTGACCGCCATGAGCACTGCCACCGCCGCCCGCGCCGAGGCCGACGCCCTGCCCGCCGCCATCGAGGATCTGCTCGAGGCGAGCGTGGAGGCAGGGGCGCTGACCTTCGCTGAGGTCCGTAAGGCCCTCGACGAAGCCGGCGTCAGCCCAGCGGAGGCCAAGCGGGTCATCGCCGCGATTCGCCGTCGCGGCATCACCATCGGTGCCGACGCCCCCGGCACGGCACCCGCGAACCAGCAGATCGTCGAGCACGGCGACGTCGAGACCGACACCGACGACAGTTGGGACCAGGAGGTCCCGACCACCGACCTGGTGCGTGTCTACCTCACCGACATCGGCCGGGTCGCGCTGCTCAACGCCGAGCAGGAGGTCGACCTGGCCCGGCGGATCGAAGCCGGCCTCTACGCGCAGGAGAAGCTGCGCCAGGCCGACGCCAAGGAGATCGGCCGGCTGACGCCGACGATGCGCCGCAACCTGAACCTGATCGCCGCCGACGGTGCGCGGGCGCGCAACCACCTGCTCGAGGCGAACCTCCGGCTGGTCGTATCGCTGGCCAAGCGCTACCAGGGCAAGGGTCTGACGCTGCTCGACCTGATCCAGGAGGGCAACATCGGCCTGGTCCGGGCGGTCGAGAAGTTCGACTACACCAAGGGCTACAAGTTCTCGACCTACGCCACCTGGTGGATCCGGCAGGCGCTGCAGCGCGCCATCGCCGACCAGGGCCGCACCATCCGGGTGCCGGTGCACATGGTCGAGCAGATCAACAAGGCGCTGCGCGTGAAGCGCGACCTCGCCACCGAGTACGGCCGCGAGCCGACCTTCGAGGAGATCGGCGCCGTGCTCGAGATGACGGCCGAGCGAGTTGAGGAGATCCTCGGCTACGGCCGCGAGACGCTGTCGCTGGAGACTCCGGTCGGCGACGACGGCACCGCGACGTTCGGTGAGTTCATCGAGGACATGGACGCGCCGGTTGCGGCCGACGTGGTGGACTTCGGGCTGCTGCAGGACCGGCTCCGCACCGTGCTCGACACGCTGCCCGAGCGGTCCGGCACCGTGATGCGGATGCGGTTCGGCCTGGACGACGGCCGGCCGCGGACGCTGGACGAGGTCGGCAAGGCGCTCGGCCTCACGCGGGAGCGGATCCGTCAGATCGAGCGCGACACGCTACGCGAGCTTCGCCGCAGCGACGCCGCCGCCACGCTGAAGGCCTGGCTGTAACTTCCTGACGGCGTGATCCCGCGGCGCACCTTCGCGTCGCTGTGGGTCCGCAACTTCCGGCTGTTCTTCTTCGGGCAGTTGGTGTCGAACACCGGCAACTGGCTGACCACGGTCGCCCTCACGCTGCTGGTCCTGCACCGCAGCGGCAGCGGCGTCGCAGTCGGCTTGCTTTCGGCATGTCAGTTCGGCCCACTCCTCGTGCTGTCGGCGTGGGCCGGGCTGATCGCCGACCGCTCGGACAAGCGGCGGCTGCTTTACCTGACGCAGAGCCTGGAGATGGCCGAGTCCGGCGTACTCGCCGTGCTGGCCTTCATCCCCGGCGTGCCGCTGCCGGCATTCTTCGTGGTCGCGCTGGCGGGCGGCTGCATGCTCGCCTTCGACAACCCCGGACGACGGTCGTTCGTGAACGAGATGGTGCCGCCGAAGCTGGTGCCGAACGCCGTCACGCTCTACAGCGCGATGGTGAACGTGTCGCGGCTGTTCGGCCCGACGCTGGCCGCGGCGTTGATCGCCACGGTGGGGTTCGGGTGGTGCTTCACGGTCGACGCGGCGTCGTACGTCGCCGTCCTGGCCGCCCTGGTCGCGATGCGTCAGAACGAGCTCCGCGTGACCCCGAAGACACCGCGCGGGCGCGGGCAGGTGCGAGCCGGGCTGCGTTACGTCGCCGCGACGCCGGAGTTGCGCATCACGTTCTTGATGCTGCTCGTCATCGGCATCGTCAGCTACAACTTCACCGTCGTCTTCCCGATCTTCGTCGAGCGCGCGCTGGGTGGATCGGATGCGAACTACGCACTGGTGTACGCGGCGTTCAGCGCCGGCGCCGTCGTCGGGACGCTGATCGTCGCGCGCCGCACGGTCGTGCGGCTGCGAACGATCGTCGCCGGGGCCGGCGCGTTCGGCGCGGCGATGCTCGGCCTGTCCGTCGTACCGGGACTGGACGCGGCCTATCCGGTCGCGGCCGTGGTCGGCGGCACCAGCGTCGCCTATATGACGGCGACTACTGCGCTGGCGCAGCTGCGCGCCGAGCCCCAGATGGTCGGGCGGGTGCTGGCGCTGCAAAGCGTGTTGATGGTTGGTACGACGCCGATCGGCGGACCGTTGCTCGGCCTGCTCGCCGACGCGACGACCGGGCGAGCGCCGGTCCTGGTGGGAGCCGTCGGCGCCCTGACCGCGACTGCTCTGGGCCTGACGCTGGGCTGGCGCCGGCTAGCCGCAGGCGGGCGGCAGCGGCGACCGTCCGACGTCGCGCCCGAGCCGGGCGACGTCAGCCGGTGATCACCGTTTCCTGGCCGGGCTGGACCACGGTGATCTCGCCCGCCCAGGTGCACATCAACGTCGATGTCTCCGCGACGGCCGGCTGACCGCCGACCAGCACGGTCGGGTTGCCGGGTGTCCACGGTGCGGCGAGGGCCGGGACGCAGGGCATCGGGGTGAGCGTGCCGTCCGCGGCGGCGGTTGCCGAGGCGACCTCCGGGTTTGCCAGCGAGCGACACATACCGAAGGTCGTGACCTCGTCGAGCGGGATGTGGTCCGCGATGTTGGCGACCGGACGTTCGCTGCCGAGGACCCGTGAGGTTGGCAGCACATTGAAGACAGCCGGTGAGGTGCCCTCGGTGCAGGTCAGCTGAGCGGTCGACACGACCACAGGTCCCGGCATGGCAGCTATCCCTTCTTGCGCAGCGTCCGGCGGGCGGCGAAGCCGGCCGCGCCGAGCAGGCCGACCCCCACCACCGACGCCGCCGCGATCGCACCGGGCTGCATCCCCGGCGACGGCGGCGAGGCGAGGGCCGACGGCTCGCTTTCGAATTCCGGCGAGGCCGACGCGGACGGGCTCACGTCCGACGACGGCGAGGCGCTGCCGGACGGGTCCTCGGATGCGAGCAGCGGAGCCTTGCCTGCTCCGACCTTGCCGGGCACGACGAGCTGTGCCGGCTTCGCCGGCAGGGCAAACACCGACGGCAACGCCGACGGGGTGATCTGGCCGACCGCGACGCCTCCGGTCGGGGCCGTGAACAGGAACGCGAGCGTGCCCGCGCCCGGCACCTCACCCGTGCCCTTCGGCGGCAGGCTCTGCACTGATGCCCGCGTGGCCGACCCGGTCACCGAGACGTTGACCGAGCCGGGCGGTCCGCCGGTCTGGGTCACGGTGCATGAGGTCCCGGCCGGTACGTCGTGCGTGATGTGCGACTTGCCGTCGGTCAGGGTGAAGGTCTTGTCGTTTTTGCCGCACAGCTGGTCGTAGCTGAACTGCGCCTTGCTGCCGTTCGCGCTGACGGTGACGACGACGTCGGAGGTCGGTGGCGGAGTGTGTGGCGGCTTCGTCGAGTGGGTGTGCGTCGGGCGGGGCGTCGGAGACGTGGTCTCGCTCGGCGACGTCGTCGGTGTCGTCGTGGGCGTGCTCGGCGGAGTGGTCGTCGGTGGCGGAGTGGTCGGCGGTGCCGTCGTCGTCGGCGGAGGCTCGGTCGGCGGCGGCGGGGTGAACGGCGGCGTGTGGTGGGTGTGGGTCGGCGTCGGCGTCGGGCAGCCGTCGCCCTCACCGCCGTCGCCCCCGAGCGCGGCTACCTCGGTCGGGCAGGTCGGCGTCTCGGTCGGCGTCTCCGTGGGTGTCTCGGTCGGCGTTTCGGAGGGGCTCTCGGTCTCGGTGGGGGTCTCACTGGGCGAGCAGTCGTCAGCCAGGGCGAGCGCCTCGGTGTGCAGCCGGCGGGCCGAGGACTCCTCGGTATCGGTCGGCGTCGGGCTCGCGGTTTCCGACGGCGTCTCGGACGGCGTCTCGCTCGGGGTCTCGGAGGGGGTCTCACTGGGCGAGCAATCGTCCGCTTGCAGGGTTAGCTGCGGATTGTTCTCGGCGGTCGCCGAGCCGAGCGAGGACAACGCGATGGGTACGGCGCCGCCGACGACCAAGCCGGCGCTGATCAGCACCACCGCAAAGCGGCCGGCGAGCGGCGCCGCCTCCGCTTCGGTGGGAGCGCGATGCTGGCCAGCCGCGGGCGCGCGATGCGAACCCACTTCGCGCCGGTGGCGCGGGTCGCCGTCGCGGTGCCGACCGGCGGTCACTGCCGGAACTCCTGGCCGCTCGCGCCGAGCGGCGCGAAGCTGGATGGCTGCACCAGATAGCTCGCTCGGACGACCGGCTCCCCCGCCGCCGTGGCCCGCAACACGCGAGCACCAGCCGGGTCTCCCGCCGGCACCAGCATCGACGTCTCGAGGTTGCCGGCGGCGTCGGTTTGCGCGAGCGTCGCCGGGTCACCGGGAACGTTCCAGCTGAGCGTCACGGTGCTCGACGGCGGGAAGCCTTGCCCGCTGACGTGCGTCGTGAAGCCGGCGTACCCGACCGATGGCGAGGTCCGCAGAAACGGGCCGTCGAAGGTCCCGCTCGCGACGCCGCCCGCGGGCACGGGCGGCAGTAGCAGCGGGGGCTGGTCGCCGGCCGCGCCGGTGACCGCGCAGACGGTCCCGGCCGGCAGCCCACCGAGCGTCGCCGTCCCGTCTCCGTTGGCCGGCAGCTGGTAGGTCTGCCCGTTGTCGCAGCTGACCGTATAGACGGTGGACGCGGCCGGCGCAGGCGACGCTGGTCCGGCCGACGCCGCGGAGCCGACCGCGAGCATCGCCGAGACCATCACCACCGCCGCCCCCGCACCGAGCGCCCGCCAAGTCATTGCAAATATCCACCTAGGTATACCGCAGGAGTGCATGCCCGTTTGGCGGTATTTGCGCACTGCACGCTGAACGCCAACGATTGCCCCTTCGGCACCGTGATCGGCGAGACGAAGTGGTAGTCGAGGTCGCGGAAGTCGGCCAGGTTCAGCGTGAAGAGCACGCCGCTCCCCCGCTTCAGGAACACCGTGCCGAGGTCGCCGTTCGGGTTCTCCAGGATCACGTCGGTGAGCTGGAACGTCTTGCTCTTCGGGATGCCCGGCAGGTTCTGGCTGCCCGACTGTCCGGGTGCGACGTTCAGTTGGATCCGACCGCCGGTCGGCGTGGTGGTGGGACTGCCACTGCCCGCTCCGGCCCCTCCCGCCGCGCCGGCGCCGGCCCCGCCGGCCCCGGCGCCGGCGCCGTTCTTGCCGTTGGCGCCCGCACCCGCTCCGGTTGCGGCGAGGGCCTGCTGGCTGTTCGCCTGTGCCTGCTGCGCCGTCTGCTTCGCCTGCTGCGCCACCTGGGACGACGCGTGCGTCTGCTTCTTCGCTTCGTCGGTTGCCGCGGACTTCACCGCGGGTCTGATGAACCCGAACCAGAGCCCGATCAAGGCGGCGATGGCGGCGACCACCAGGGCGATCGCGGGCAGCAGCCACCGAGGCAGCAACTGCTCCTGCAGCATCCGCGCGTCGACCGACGTCGGTCCGACGTCCAAACCGGTGACGTAGACCTGGAACGGCAGCGTCTTGTTCTCGCCGCGCCAGAACGTGTTCACCGGCCGCGGCCGCACCCGAACGTAGGTCGCGGTGCCGGGCGGCGCGGAGAAGCTCGACGGCGTCATCGTGAACCGGAGCAGCTCATCGGGGTCGACGCCCATGACGTCGAGCGGGATCTCCGTGTTGCCGCGGTTTTCGACGGTGAGTACGTGTCGTCCGCGCCGACGGCCCCGCGACGTACGTGGACTGATCTCCGCGGCGACATCGGTGAAGGCACCGACGACGATGGCGCCCTCTTCGACGGTTGACCCTTCGGGGTCCTCGCGGGACGCGACCCGCACGGCAAACGGAACCTCACCCGCCGGGACGGCCGAGCTTCGCGGTGGCCGGAAGCGGAGTACGGCGGCCGTTTCCTCGCCCGGGTAGACGTTGAGCTCAGCCGGCTCGATCACCGTCCAGCGGCGGGCCTCGCCGACGAGGTCGAGCCGGAACTGGTCGACGACCATCCCCGTGTTGCGGACCAACACCTCGCAGGTCTGCTCGCCTCCCGGCTCCACCGTGAGCTCACGGATCGATAACCGACTACTGGCACCCACTGCGTTGCCCCTCCGTCAGACCTTGAGGTGGAACAGCTCGATCTCGGTGAGCCGCACCCGGGTGGCGTGGTTGGAGTTGTAGCGGCTTTCGACCTCGAACGTGATGCTCGTGATGTTCTTGGCGCCGGACAGCGACAGCGTCTGCGGGTCCGCAGTGTCCTTCAGATCGAGGTCGGTGGCGTGGCCGGTCGAATAGACGACATGCAGGTCGTGCACCCGGTCCTCGTTCTGGAAGTTCGATCCCCCACCGTTGTAGACGATCGCCTTGCTCAGCGTCACCGCCTTGCCGAAGTGGAAGGTCACGCTCGGGTCCTGCACCGACGTTGACGCGTTCCAGTAGGTGTTCTTGAAACCGTCACCGAGCTTCGTGCCCGGATGGCGTGGCCCCGCGGCCGTCCACGTGATCCGAGCCGCGTGCACCGGCTCGTAGCTCGGCTGGATGGCGTTGGTGATCTTGTGCTTCACGCTCTCGTACTGCGAAACCACCCAGTTGCGCACCGGCGCCAGTGCCGCACCTAGGCCGGCACCGAAGATCAAGAAGACGGCGAGGACTTTGCGTGCGGAGCGAATGATGTCCTTCGGCTGGCGATGATGACGCGCCGGGCGGGCACCGGGGACGCCCTCGAGTTCTTCGCTCGGGACCGACTTCGGCTTGCGCGGCCGCGGTGTCAGTTTCGCGACCAGCCGTCTCCACCACGACCGCTTGACCACCTCGGCGCCGGCCAACGACTCGCCGCATCGCGAGCAGAACCGCCGCGTGGGCGAGTTGCCTTCCCCACATTGACCGCAGATCAGATCGCCGGGGTTCAGCCGGCGCTTTGACCGGTCGGTCTTACGAACCGCCTCGGCCTTCTCGCGGCGGGCTTGCGGGGTCAGCTCGACGAGACCACCGGCTCCGCTCGCGTCGCCGGCACCCAGCGGCGGGCCCGGTGGGCCACCACCCGGCAGCGGCGGCGGACCAACCGGCGGCGGCCCAGCCACTGCCGGCGCCGGGGGCACGGGTGGCGGCGGTGGCGGAGGTGGCGGCGCGAGCGCGATCGCCGGCGGCGCCGGTGGCGGCAAGGGAGGTGGTGGCGGCGGAGGTGGCGGCGCCTCCTGCGGCATCGGCGCCAGCAACGCAGACACCGGCTGCCCGGCGATGTCGCGGCGCAACTCCGGCCGCACCGGCGGCGGAGGTGCAGCCATCGGCGGCGGAGGCGGAGGCGGCGGCGCAGCCACCGGCGGCGGCGGAGGCGGAGGCGGCGGCGGAGGTAGAGGTGCAGCCATCGGCGGAGGCGGAGGCGGCGGAGGTGCAGCCATCGGCGGCGAAGGCGGAGGCGGCGGCGCAGCCATCGACGGCGGAGGCGGAGGAGGCGGCGCAGCCATCGGAGGCGACGGCGGAGGTGGAGGGGGCGGAGGTGCAGGGCGCGGCACGGCAGG
>DASZPL010000138.1:0-12063 GCA_035550315.1 Mycobacteriales bacterium
CCTCCACGGCGGCCGGTTGCTGCCGGCACCGTCCGGCGCAAGCGACCTGTGGTCGTCGTACCTGTCCGCGTGGCATCCGTCGAGCGTCGGCTCGGTGGCGCCCTCGCCGCCGTCGGTCGCCCTGCTCGCGTTGCTCGCCACGATCCTGCTGGGCAAAGCCTGGCTCGCCGTCGACGTCCTGCTGCTCGGCGCGGTCCCGCTGGCCGCGCTGTCGGCGTTCACCTCGTTACGGCTACTGACCACCGCGGTGCGGGTGCGGGTCTGGGCCAGCGTCGTCTATGCGTTGCTTCCGGCGGTGACCGGCGCGGTCGCGTCCGGGCGCCTCGACGTCGTGGTCGCCGCGATCGTGCTGCCGCGGATCGCGCGTTCGATCGCCGTCGTCTGGCAGGCCGACGCGGTGGGCACGCCGCGCGGCCGCTGTGTCCGCGCCGGGTTGTGGCTCACGGTCGGCGCCGCCTTCGCGCCGCTGTTGTGGGTGTTCGCCGCGATGGTCTGCGGCCTGGTCGTGGCCGCCGGGTTCTTCGTCTCGG
Organism: Mycobacteriales bacterium; assembly: GCA_035550315.1. Classification (GTDB taxonomy): domain Bacteria; phylum Actinomycetota; class Actinomycetes; order JAFAQI01; family JAFAQI01; genus DASZPL01. The sequence continues at coordinate 531 of DASZPL010000138.1, forward strand.
GCGACTCCGACGACGTCGAGCGGATCGGCGCCAGGCTGGCTCGCGCCGGCGCGGTTCTCGTGGTGCCGCTCGTCGTCCTGCTGCCCTGGACGCTGCACGTGCTGGTCCATCCCGGGGTGCTGTTCACCGGCAGTGGGGTCGCGGAGTTCTACTCGTCGCACTCCGCGCCGTCCGGGATCTGGCTCGTCTTCCTGCACGCCGGGGGAAGCGGGCAGCCGCCGGCGTGGGTCGGGATCCCGCTGGTAGGCGCGGTCGCGCTCGGCCTGCAGCGCGACAGCCGGGTGACCACGGCGCGAGTGGGTGCGGCGGTCTTCGTGGTCGGCGCGTTGCTCGCCGTCCTCATGACCCGCGGGGCGGGAGTGACGCCGGGCTATCCCGCGACCCGTCACTGGCCGGGGCTGCTGCTCCTGCTCGCCGGCGCCGGCGCGCTGAACGCCGCGGTCGTGGCGGCGGTCGGCGCGCGGCCGGCACTTCAGGACCGCAGCTTCGGCTGGCGCCAGCCGGCTGCCGTCGCCGTCGTGGCCCTTGCGGTCGTGTCGACGGCCACCTTCGTCGGCACCTGGCTGATTCGTGGCGGCGGCGGGGAGCTTCGCGGGGACGGCGGTGCCGTCCTCCCGCTCTACGTCCAGGCCGAGCTCAACGTGCCGGGCGGCGGACGGGCGCTCGTGCTCTCCGATGACCACGGGTTGATCCGTTACGCCCTGGTGCGTACCGCCGGCGGTCCGGTGCTCGGAGCCGGTGACCTGCCGGCATCCGGAGGTACGGTGCACACCGCGAGTGTCGAGCTCGCCGACGCCGTCCGCGACGTCGTCGCCGCACGCCCTGGCGCGGCCGGCGAGCTGGTCCCGTTCGCAGTCGACTACGTGGTCGCGTCCTCCGCCACCGCGCGTCGGATCGCCTCCCAGCTCGGGCAGCTGTCGAGCCTGACGGTCATCCCGGTGCCGAGTGCGACCGTTTGGCATTCGACGCTGGCCGCCGGCGAGCTCACCGTGCTCAGTCCCACCGCCGCGACCGCGGCGGTCAGCGGCCAGGTCAGCACCTCGACGTCGACCGCGGTGCTCCCGGTGGGGGAGGACCCGACTGACCTGCGCGCGACGGTTGCCGGGGGCACGGTGGGCCGGCTGCTGGTGCTCGCCGAGCCGGCGAGCTCTGGCTGGCACGCCACCCTCGACGGCCAGGCGCTGCACCCCACGAAGGCATACGGGTGGGCGCAGGCGTTCGAGCTGCCCAGCGCCGGCGGTCAGGTCCACGTGACCTACCGCAGCGGCAGCCGGCACTGGTGGGCGCTGTTCGAGCTGCTCGCCCTGATCGGCGTCGTCCTGGTCGGCAGCGGCGCCGGCCCGCACGTGCCCCATCGGGTGACGTCATGAGGCGCGACCTGCCGGTGTTCGGGGTGGCGCTGGCCGCGGTGCTGCTGGTGTCGTTCCTGACCGGTTCGAGTGCCGCGAAGCGGGTCAACGCACCGGTCGGCACGGCCGCCGTCACCGCGCGGACCCTCGCCTGCCCGGTCGTCAACGGCCAACCGCGCAACACGGTCGGCACGGCCGCGGCTGCCGACGTGGGCAAGGCCCTTCAGCCGCCGGCGGTCGAGGCCGGCTCCACCGTGGTGCGCACGTTGTTCGGCACGAGCAAGTCGAAGACCTCGCCGGTCGATCTCAACCCGACCGACTCCTTGCACATCGACGACCTGCACAGCGAAGCCGTGGCGTACGCCACCACCGGGACGAGCGCGGCCTACGTCGTCGCCGACGAGCTGGTCGAGACCGACGAGGGCCGCTACCGCGCTCTCGCCGGCGGGACCTGCCTGCCGCCGGCGACCAACTGGTGGTTCGTGGGCGGCAGCGGCAAGGTCGGCTACACCGACCGGTTGTTCCTTGCCAACCCGGCGCGCACTCCTGCCGATGTCGTCGTCACGGCGTGGACACCGAAGGGGCCGGTCTCCACCCCCCGGATCGCCGACATCATCGTCCCGCCCGAGTCGAAGTACACGGTCGGCGTGTACGCGTTCGCCCCTGACATCCCGAACGTCGCGATCCACGTCCACGCCGAAAGCGGCGCGGTGACGGCGGCGCTGATGGACCGCCACACCAGCGGCGTGACGCCCGACGGCGGCGACCTGGTGCCGCCGACCGCGGCGCCGTCCCGGCACGGGGTGATCGCCGGCTTCCCGGAAGGGTCCGGACCCCGAGCGCTGGTCGTCGCCAACCCCGGTTTCGCCGACGCGACGGTCGAGGTCAAGGTGGTGACCTCGCAGGGCGAGTACACCCCGTCGAGCGTGAAGTCGTTCGTCGTCAGCCCTGGTCGCACGAAGTTCGTCGACGTCACCAAGGCGTTGTCGGGGGCGACCGGGGCGGTGCTGCTCAGCAGCGACCAGCCGGTCTTCGCCGCGGGCCGCTCGACCGCCTCACCGGGCGGCCGGCTCGACCCCGACTACTTCTGGGACGCCGTGACGCCGGCGGTGGCCGGCCCGGCGGCGGTGGCGATCGGACGGGAGCCCGACGGGGGCGAGTGCCTCCTGCTGCTCAGCGCACCGCAGGGCGCGGCCTCGGTACGGGTCACCACACCGGAGGGCGGCAGCCGGACGATCCCGGTCCCGGCGGGCCACAGCGTCGCCGTCGACATCACCGATCTGGTGAAGGCGAGCTCCGGTTCGTGGCCGTTCGTCGTGACGCCGGTCGGAGACCAGCCGGTCTACGGCGTACGCATCCTGCACTTCGACGGCGCGCACGGTGCCCTCAACACCGCGGAGCCGCTCACCGCTCTGCCGGGGCCGATCCCGCTGCCGCCGGTCAGGGAGGACCCTCGGCTGGCCAGTCGCTGACCGCGCCGGGCTATCCCTCGCCGAAGCCCGGATCGACGACGTCGGGGTCGAGGCCGAGGTAGTTCGAGATCACCTGGACCACGACGTCGTGCACCAGGTCTTCGAGGTCCTCGGCGTCGCGGGCCCGCAGCTCGATCGGCTTGCGATAGAGCACGATGCAGGTTTGGGTGCCGGCGCGATGGTCGTGACGTCGGCGCACGATCTGGGCGAGCAGCACGCCGCCGGCGTCGATCGCCCCTTCGGCCGCGGCCGCGGTGAGGTCGACGTCGGTGGGCGGCACCAGATCGACGGCGAAGTCGACTGCGGCGAGCTGGTCGCGCCAACGGTGCTCGACATGCTCGACGGCCTCGCTGGCGATCCGATCGAACCGGTCGGCGGGTGAGGCGGCCAGCGGTACGGCGGCCGGGGCGAGGACGCCGCGGGCGCCTCTTCCACGGCGGTCGCGGCGCACGGCCGAAGCGTACGGCGCGATGAACCCCGAACGGCGCGATTTGTCTGCTCCTCGCGACACGACCGCGTGACGCGCCGTCGGTGATGGCCGAGCGCCACCTCGGCGGGTACCGTCGCGGCGTGAGCCCGCTGCGCCGCTGTTCGCGGACCGCATGCGGCCGCCCGGCGGTCGCGACGCTCACCTATGCCTACTCGAGCTCGACGGCGGTCGTCGGCCCCCTCGCCACCTACGCCGAGCCGCACTCCTACGACCTCTGCGACGCCCACGCCGACCGGCTGACCGCTCCGCGCGGCTGGGAGGTGGTCCGCCTCGACGTGGACGCGGAGACCGCGGTGCCGGGCGAGGACGACCTCGCCGCGCTCGCCGAGGCGGTCCGGGAGGCCGCCCGCCCCGCGGCGGCGGTCGTCACCAAGGCCCCGGAGGTTCCCGAGCTCGGCCGACGCGGCCATTTGCGCGTCATCCCGCCCACGGCGTAGCCCAACCCCGGGGCGGATTGTCCGGTTTGTGGCGGAATCGCCGTTTTCTCAAGGTATCCGGGCGCAGCGCCGATGGACGTCGGGTCGCATCTTCCCCTGGAGGCCTTCCGCATGACCCTCGCCGACGCCACCTCGCTGACCCGCCCCGGAGCCCGGATGGGGCAGAGCTGCGCCTCGTGCGGCAGTGACCGGGTGACCAGCCTCGCGATGACGCTGACCGACGGCACCCCGGTGAGCTTCCGGTCCTGCCACGCCTGTGAGCACAAGGTCTGGTGGGACGCGACCGGCCGGCTCGACTTCGCCGACGTGCTGAAGCGCACCGCGAAGCGCTGAGCCCTACTAGCGTCGAGTGATGGCAGCCGCACTCGACCGGATCATCAAGGCCTACGACGTGCGGGGCGTCGTCCCCGACGAGCTCGACGCCGCGATCGCCAGGGACATCGGCGCGGCCTTCGTGCGCCTGCTCGAGGCCGACCGGGTCGTCACCGCCCATGACATGCGCGACAGCTCGCCGGAGCTGGCGGCGGCATTCGCCGAGGGTGCGAACTCCCAGGGCGCCGACGTCGTGGCGACCGGGCTCGGCTCGACCGACCTGCTCTACTTCGCGTCAGGAAGCCTCGACATCCCGGGGGCGATGTTCACCGCGAGCCACAACCCGGCCCGCTACAACGGCATCAAGCTCTGCCGCGCGGGCGCCGCGCCGGTCGGCCAGGACAGTGGTCTGGCCGACATCCGACGGATGCTCGAGCAGGGCGTCCCGGCCGGCGACCGGACGCCCGGCAGCGTCACCGAGCAGAACCTGCTCACCGACTACGCGGCGTACCTGATCGGCCTGGTTCCCGGCATTCGCGAGATCCGCCGGCTGAAGGTGGTCGTCGACGCCGGCAACGGCATGGCCGGCCTGACCGTTCCCGAGGTGTTCGACGAGCTCCCGATCGAGCTGACCCGCATGTACTTCGAGCTCGACGGCAGCTTCCCTCATCACGAGGCGAACCCGATCGACCCGGCGAACCTGCGCGACCTCCAGGCGGAGGTCCGCGCCCGCGGGGCCGACATCGGTCTGGCGTTCGACGGTGACGCGGACCGCTGCTTCGTGGTCGACGAGCGCGGCGAGATCGTCTCGCCGTCCGTGCTCACCGCGTTGATCGCCGATCGCGAGCTCGGCAAGGAGCCTGCGGCGACCGTGATCCACAACCTGATCACCTCCCGCGCGGTGCCCGAGATCGTGCGGGAGCGCGGCGGTACGCCGGTGCGCACCCGGGTGGGTCACTCCTTCATCAAGGCGACGATGGCCGAGACCGGCGCGGTGTTCGGCGGCGAGCACTCCGGCCACTTCTACTTCCGGGACTTCTGGCGGGCGGACTCCGGGATGCTCGCCGCGCTGCACACCCTTGCGGCGCTCGGCCAGACCGAGGGTCCGCTGTCCGCGCTGCTCGCGGACTACAGCCGCTACGTCGGCTCCGGTGAGGTCAACAGCGAGGTGGCCGACCCGACCGCCGCGCTCGCCGCGGTGCGCGACACCTTCGGCGCGCAACCGGGTGTCGAACTCGACGAGCTCGACGGGCTCACCGTCGATGTCGGCGAGGGCCGCTGGTTCAACGTGCGGGCATCCAACACCGAGCCGTTGCTCCGGCTCAACGTCGAGGCTCCCGACGAGGCCGGGATGGCGCGGCTGCGCGACGAGGTGCTCTCCGTCATCCGCCGTTAGCCCCGGCTCGGCTGAGCACTAGTCTCGCCTCGTGAATCTGGACCCGTCGCTGCTCGAGATCCTGGCCTGCCCGAACTGCCGGGGCGAGCTGCGCGTCGACGACGCCGCCGCCGAGTTGGTCTGCACCGGTTGCGGCTACGGCTATCCGGTGCGCGACGACATCCCCGTCCTGCTGGTCGACGAGGCTCGCAAGCCCGACGCATGAGCGACCTTGCGCTCGACCGCCTCGACGACCTCGCGGCGCTGGCGGACCTCGACCGCTCGGACATGCTGCGCGCCACCGCGATGGCGGGCGCGCAGGTCCGGGCGTCGCTGGCCGCCGCCGCGGAGGCCTCGCTCGACCCGCTCGGCCTCGACCTGCGGCCGCGGGCGATCGTCGTGGCCGGGATGGGAGGCTCCGGCATCTCCGGAGACGTCCTCGCGACGCTCACCGCCGCCACCGCGCCGATTCCGGTCGTGGTGCACCGTGGTTACGGCCTGCCGGGCTGGGTCGGCGCCGCCGACCTCGTCATGGCGGTGTCGTGCTCTGGCCGCACCGAGGAGACGCTGAGCAGCGCCGTCGAGGCGGCTCGCCGCGGCGCCCGGCTGCTCGGTGTCGGGACCGCCGACTCACCGTTGGACCTGCACTGCCGCTCCGAGCACGGGGCGTTCGTCCCGGTCACCCCGGCGATCGCGCCTCGCGCCTCGCTGTGGGCCCTTGCGGTGCCGATGCTGGTCGTCGCCGAACGCTTCGGGTTGCTCGGGCTGGGCCCGTCGTACGCCGACCTCGAAGCGGCCGCGCTTCGGCTGGAGTCCATCGCCGAGGTGTGCCGACCGGACCGGGAGTCCTTCGTCAACCCGGCGAAGGCGCTGGCTGCAGAGCTGGCCGGCTCACTGCCGATGTTCTGGGGAGGCGGCGAGGTGGGTGCGGTCGCCGCCCTGCGCGGCGCCTGCCAGCTGAACGAGAACGCGAAGTGGCCCGCCGTGTGGGGTGCGCTGCCGGAGGCTCACCACAACCAGTCGGTCAGTCTCGACGGTGCGCTCGCGGGCGCCGTCGCCGACGACGACCTGTTCCGCGACCGGGTGGAGGACGAGGACCCGTTGCGGTTGCGGCTGGTCCTGTTGCGCGACGACGCGGCGTCCGGGGCCGCCGCCGCCCGTGCCGACGCCTCCGCCGAAGTCGCCGCCGATCGCGGGGTCGCCGTGTCGGTGGTCAGCGGCGAAGGCGACAGCGCGATCGAGCGGCTCGCCTCGCTGATCGGGCTGCTCGACTTCACGAGCGTCTACCTGGCGCTGGCGATCGGCGTCGATCCGACGCCGATCGGGCCGATCGACGATCTCAAGGCCCGGTTGGCCCACAGCTGAGCGCGCTCGCACCCTCTACCCTGGCACCTGCACGCCCAGCACGACCGACCGTCGCGTTCCCCGCCACAGCCCTGGAGCACCCTGAGATGGACTACCGCGTCGCCGACCTGTCCCTCGCCGAGTTCGGTCGCAAGGAGATCGCGCTCGCCGAGCACGAGATGCCCGGCCTGATGGCGATGCGCGCCGAGTACGGCCCGGCGCAGCCGCTCGCCGGCGCCCGCATCACCGGCTCGCTGCACATGACGATCCAGACCGCGGTGCTGATCGAGACGCTCGTCGCGCTCGGCGCCGAGGTGCGCTGGGCCTCCTGCAACATCTTCTCGACGCAGGACCACGCTGCGGCTGCGGTCGTCGTCGGTCCGAACGGTACCGTCGACGCACCCGCGGGCGTACCGGTCTTCGCGTGGAAGGGCGAGACCCTCGAGGAGTACTGGGACTGCACCGAGAAGGCGCTGCTGTGGCCCGACGGCGGGCCGAACATGCTGCTCGACGACGGCGGTGACGCGACGCTGCTCGTGCACAAGGGGCTCGAGTTCGAAAAGGCCGGATCGGTGCCGGAGCCGTCGGCTGCCGACTCCGAGGAGTACGCCGTCATCCTCCGGCTGCTGACCATATCGCTCGCCGAGGACCCGACCCGCTGGACGCAGATCTCGGGCGGGATCAAGGGCGTCACCGAGGAGACCACGACGGGCGTGCACCGCCTCTACCAGATGCACGAGCGTGGCGAGCTGCTGTTCCCTGCGATCAACGTCAACGACTCGGTCACGAAGTCGAAGTTCGACAACAAGTACGGCTGCCGGCACTCCCTCATCGACGGCATCAACCGCGGCACGGACGTGCTCATCGGCGGCAAGGTCGCGGTGGTCTGCGGCTACGGCGACGTGGGCAAGGGCTGCGCGGAGTCGCTTCGCGGCCAGGGCGCCCGGGTGATCGTCACCGAGATCGACCCGATCTGCGCCCTGCAGGCGGCGATGGACGGCTACCAGGTGCTCACCCTGCAAGACGTCGTCGAGACCGCCGACATCTTCGTGACGACCACCGGCAACTTCAACATCATCATGGCCTCGGACATGGCGCGGATGAAGCAGGGCGCGATCGTCGGCAACATCGGCCACTTCGACAACGAGATCGACATGGCGGGCCTCGCGACGCTGCCCGGCGTGAAGTGCGTCAACGTGAAGCCGCAGGTCGACGAGTGGTTCTTCGCCGACGGTCACTCGATCATCGTGCTGAGCGAAGGTCGGCTGCTGAACCTCGGCAACGCGACCGGTCACCCGTCGTTCGTCATGAGCAACTCCTTCACGAACCAGACGCTGGCCCAGGTCGAGCTGTTCACCAAGACCGACGAGTACCCGGTCGGCGTCTACGTCCTGCCCAAGCACCTCGACGAGAAGGTCGCCCGGCTGCACCTGGACGCGCTCGGCGTGAAGCTGACGACGCTGACCCAGGAGCAGGCGGACTACATCGGCGTGCCGGTGGACGGCCCGTACAAGAGCGACGCGTACCGCTACTGACCGACCTCGACGTCGACGCGCGGCGACCGGCGGCGCATCGACCGTCGGGCTGCCCTGGCGAGGCTGCGCTCGACGCGACGCCGCACCCGGCGTACCTCGTCCTCGCTCAGGGCGCGTGACGCGTACGCCACGACGCGCCACTCGTCGATCACGACGGTGGCAGTGGCTCGGGTGGGCCGCATGCGAGCAGGCTCAGCTGTGGCAGTGACGGCCCGGGCGCTGCTGCGGGTGCGGTCGGGAATCTGTGGACCGGCGGCGTCGATGCCACGATGGTGGGATGCGGGCAAAGGTGCTGGTCGTCGATGACGACCCGGCGTTGTCCGAGATGCTCGGCATCGTCTTGCGCAACGAAGGCTTCGAACCCTCCTTCGTCGGCGACGGCGACGCGGCGCTGGGCGCCTTCCACTCCACCAAGCCGGACCTGGTGCTGCTCGACCTGATGCTGCCGGGCACGGACGGCGTCGACGTCTGCCGGGCGATCCGAGCGGAGAGCGCAACACCGATCGTGATGCTGACCGCTCGCGGCGACACCGTGGACGTCGTCACCGGCTTGGACTCCGGCGCCGACGACTACATCGTCAAGCCGTTCAAGCCCAAGGAGCTGGTGGCCCGGATCCGGGCGCGGTTGCGCCAGCCGGCCGACCAGACCGGCGAGACGCTGCAGATCGGCGACCTGGTCATCGACGTGAACGGTCACCTGGTCAGTCGAGGGGGTGAGCCGATCGCGTTGACCCCGCTCGAGTTCGACCTGCTCGTGGCGCTCGCGCGCAAGCCGCGGTTGGTCTTCACGCGCGACCAGCTGCTCGAACAGGTGTGGGGCTATCGCCACGTCGCCGACACCCGGCTGGTGAACGTCCACGTCCAGCGGCTGCGAGCGAAGGTCGAGCGCGATCCGGAGCACCCGGAGATCGTGGTGACCGTCCGGGGGGTGGGTTACAAGGCGGGACCGACGTGAAGGCGACACCGCTGGCCGCGGGGCGGGCGGTACGCCATCGCTGGCGCGCGTCGCTGCAGACCCGCGTCGTCGCCACCACCCTGATCCTGTCCGCCACGGTGAGCGTCGGGATCGGCGCAACGATCCTCCACCAGGTCCGCAGCGGGCTGCTCGGTTCGGCCACGCGGGCGGCGCAGAGCGAGCTGGGCACCGGGGTCGAGCGGGCGCGTGACCAGTTCCTCGCGTTGCCGGACGACAACCCCAACGCCGTCGAGCGGACCGCGTACGCCGTGGTCACTCAGCTGTCCGGTGAGCAGGGCGACTACGACGTCGTGATGCTTGCGGCCAACGGCGGTCTTGCGTCGTACGGGCCTGAGGATGCCGTGCTCAGCATCCCGGCGAGCCTGCGCACGGCCGTCGCGAAGTCCGGACGCGAGGCGTGGGCGTACGTACGACTGCGCAGTGGCTCCTCCCACGGCGCGGGCCTGGCGATCGGCGCGCCGGTGCAGGCGGGCGCCGTGCGCTACCAGCTCTACTACCTGTTCCCGCTCAATCGCGAAGCCGCGACGCTTCGGCTCGTCGAACGCACGATGCTGTTCGCCGGCGCCGCCCTGGTCCTGCTGCTGGTCGGCATCGCCGCCGTGGTGACCCGGGAGGTCGTGCGGCCCGTCCGGCAGGCGGCGGCCACCGCGGAACGGCTGGCCGCCGGCCGGCTCAAGGAGCGGATGCAGATCCGCGGCGAGGACGACCTGGCCACGCTGGCGGCCTCTTTCAACCGGATGGCGGACACCCTTCAACAACAGATCTCCCAGCTGCGCGAGATGTCCCGGTTGCAGCGCCGGTTCGTCGCCGACGTCTCCCACGAGCTGCGCACGCCCATCACCACGATCCGCATGGCCGCCGACGTGCTGCACGACTCGAGCGACGCGCTCCCGCCGGAGCTCACCCGATCCTCCGAGCTGCTCCAGGCACAGCTGGACCGCTTCGAGTCGCTGCTGGCGGACCTGCTCGAGATCAGCCGGTACGACGCCGGCGCCGCGCTGCTCGAGGCCGAGCCGATCGACCTGGTGCAGCTCGTGAGCCGGGTGATCGCGCTGGCGACGCCGCTGTCGGATCGGCGCCAGGCGCCGATCGAGGCCGACCTTCCGGCCGAGCCGGTCGTCGTCGACGTCGACGCCCGGCGCATCGACCGGGTGCTGCGCAACCTGGTCACCAACGCACTCGAGCACGGTGAAGGGCGGCCGGTCACGGTCCGGCTGCGGGCCGACGACGGTGGGGTCGCGGTCACCGTCCGCGACCGTGGGGTCGGGTTGCGGCCGGGTGACGCGTCGCTGGTCTTCGGCAGGTTCTGGCGCGCCGACCCGGCCCGCGCGCGGACCACCGGCGGCACCGGCCTCGGGTTGTCCATCGCGCTCGAGGACGTGCGGCTGCATGGCGGTTGGCTGCAGGCGTGGGGGGAGCCGGATCGGGGGTCGGTGTTCCGGATGACCTTGCCCTGGCAGGCCGGCGGGACGATCGTCGCCTCGCCGCTGCCGCTCGAACCGGACGACGCCACCGACGAGCTCGCGCCGCCGGCCGCCCCGATCGCCCGATGAGATCGCGAACCTGGCTGACCGGGCTGGTCGCGGTCGGCCTCGCCGCGGGGGCCGCGGCATGTGCCGGGGTGCCCGACTCGTCAGTCGTCCACCTCGGCGACCCGGTGCCGGCTGCCGGCCAGGGCGTGGACGGCGCGGCGGTGCACGAGGTGCCGGCGTTACCTCAGCCGTCGGCCACCCCCGTCGAGCTGGTGGCCGGCTTCCTCAACGCGATGGTGGACAGCGACAACGGGTACGCCGTCGCGCGGTCCTACCTCGGCGGCAGCGCGTCATGGAGCGCCACGTCGACGATCACCGTCTATGCCGACCCGCCCGTCATCAGCAGGGTCGACGCGCGTCACGTCGACCTGCGCGCCCGGCGGGTGGGGCGGATCGGCCCGGGTGGGGTCTACCGGGTCGTGTCCGGCACGTTGCGGCGCACCTTCACCCTCACCCGGGTCGGCGGAGAGTGGCGGATCGCGAGCCTCGCCCCCGGCGCGCTGCTGTCGGCCGTGGACGTCGAGGAGGTCCTGCAGCCGGCGTCGCTGTACTTCCTCACCCCCGACGGCGACCGCGTCGTACCGGAGCCGGTGCTCGAGCCGCCGGAGGAGCCGGGTCTGGCGACGACCCTGATGCGCGCGTTGCTCGCCGGCCCGGACCCGCTGCTGGCCGCTGGGGTCCGGACCGCGGTGCCCCGCGGCCCCACCCTGG
>DASZPL010000139.1:0-94286 GCA_035550315.1 Mycobacteriales bacterium
CTGACCCCGCTGACCGCGGCGATCGAGACCGCGCGACCCGACTGTGCGGAGGTGCCGCGCGCCATCGCGGCCGGCTGGGTGGCGCTCGACGAAGCGCTGCCGGACGCCGCCCGGCTCGCCCGCTCGATCGCCGCCGAACCGTGGCTGCTAGTCGACGCGCTCGATGCGACTCCGCAAACCTTCGTGCACGGCGACTGGAAGCTCGGCAACCTCGGCAGCCGACCGGACGGCCGGACCATCCTGCTCGACTGGCAGTGGCCCGGCACCGGCCCGGCCTGCGTCGACCCTGCCTGGTATCTCGCGGTCAACTGCGACCGGCTGCCCGAGTCGAAGGAGGACGCGATCGAGCGATACCGGCAGGCGCTGCAGGACCGCGGCATCGACACCAGCGGCTGGTTCGACCGCCAGCTGTCGCTGTGCCTGCTCGGCGGGTTCGTGCAGCTCGGCTGGAACAAGACGCACGACGAGGCGGAACTGCATTGGTGGGCGGACCGGGCGATCGCCGCGGCGGCCACGTTGTGACCGATGCAGCTAAAAGAGCACCTCGTCGGCCAGCCGTTCGAGGTCGGCGCGGTGGTCGCCGGCGCCGTCTCGCAGCCGGTTGACCGCCTCGATGGCGGACTGACGGAGCTGGTCACTGCCCGTACGCCGCGCGAGCCGGGCGGTGATGCGCCAGCCGTCCGGTCGGGCGACCTCTGCCAGGGCGTTGATGTCCGGCGCGATGGCATCGACGTCAACAGCGTCACCCGCGATCAACCGCGCCTCCGCGTCGAGCAGCCGCGCCTTCACGGCAAACCGTTCGATCGACTCCCGCTCCGCCACCGCCAGCACGTCGGCGGCGGCTTCCCGGGCGCCGTCGACGTCGCCGGACAACGCACTGAGAACTCCTGACAGGTAGCGGTGCCGCAACACGATGCGCCACCCGTTGGAGACCGGTCCGGCGTCGAGTGCCCGCGCCGTGTCGGCGAGCATCTCGCCGGCCACGTCGAGTTGTGCCGCGTTCAGGCTCCAGATGGCGAGGTCGAGGCAGCTCTGGCAATAGGGCTCGCTGTTGCCGGCCGACTTCGAGATCTCATGAGCCGCGGTCAGCCGGTCGTACGCCGCAGGAGCGCCAAGCAAGCTCAGCGCCCACGCCTCGTACACCTCCCCGCGACCGACGAACCGCCGCGCATGCTGGTCCGCGACCAGCTTGGCGAGCCGGCGACCGCCACCGACCGCCTGCTGCAGCCGGCCCGCAAGGACATCGGCATGCGTCCGGATCTGCTGGACGTACACCTCGGCGAACAACACCGGCGTGCTGCGCGCCTGGTCGGCGTCGCGGTGCAACAGCACGTCGGCGCTGTCGACGCGGCCGCGATGCAGCTGCAACAGGCCGAGCCACAGCGCGGCCACCGGCCGGATCGTCGGCTGTCCGGGGGCTGTCAAGACGGCGCGGTAACGGCGATCGGCGTCGGCGAGCGCGCCCTTCGCATGCATCGCCTTCGCCCCGAAATAGCTACACGTGGCCGCCACTTCCGGATCACTCGCCGCGTTGATGGCTTCGTCCGACAGCTCGGCGACCCGGTCCCATTCACGCGCGTAGTACGCCGCGTGCACCGCCACTTCCAGCGCCGCGACCCCACCACCGAGCTCGCCCGCGGTCGCCGCCGCGGCGCGGGCATCGTCGTAGCGGCCCAGCAGGACGAGACAGCGGCCCCGCATCAGATGGCCGGCGACGGTGTCGGCGAGCGCCAGGCTTTCGTCGATCAGCCGTAACGCCTCGTCGTGCTCATACCGCCCGCCGGCTGCGGTCGCGGCGTCGAGCAGCGCCTGTGCCGCCAGGTCGGCATCGCCGCCCAGCCGGGCATGGTGCGCAACGCGCATCGGGTCGTTGCGTGCCCGCCCCGCCAGCGCACGGGCTGCCTCGGCATGCAGCCACCGACGGCGCGCCTGGGCGACCCCCAGCTCGAGGACACTGCGGATGAGATCGTGGCGGAACACATAGCCGTCCGGCCCGTCGACCAGCAGCCCCCTCCGGGCGCCGTGCTCCAAGTCGTCGAGCAGATCGCGAGTCGGCCGCTGCAACACCCCGCCTAGAAGGTCGACGTCGACGACGTTGCCGAGGACGGCGGCGCCACCGAGGGTCTCCGCGACGGCCGGCTGGTCGGCGACCTGTCCAGCCACGACAGCGCGGATTGAATCGGGCAGTGCGTCGCCTTCGCTACGGGCGAGCTCGACGAGGAACAGCGGATGGCCGCCACTGCGGGCATAGATCTGCCGGAAGCGCTCACTCGCCGGATCGAGGCCGCAGGCATCGGCGGCCGCAGCCTCCTCGAGCGGGCCAAGCACAACCCGCTGCGCCGACACTGACAGGTCCGCGCCGTCAGCACGCCGGGCCGCAACCACCAGGACGCCGCGACCGCGATGGCCGGCGAGCTCCAGCCACCGGACGGTCGACGCGTCCGCGAGATGCACGTCGTCGACGAGCAACGCGACCGGCCGATCGGCGGCCAACCGGTTCACCACGCCGAGTAGCGCAAGGTGAAGCAGCGGCACGGCGTCAGGGGCAAGCGGTTCCTGCGCGGTGAGCAGGTTCCGATACGTCGCCGTCGACACCTCCTGCTGGCCGAGCAGCGGAGCGAGCAACCCGGCATCGTGGCCGAGCAACCGGTCGCGGTCATCGACCGTCGCTGCAGCGAGCCGGCGGCCGATCGCGTCGAGCACCGGCTCGAGCGGCAGCACACCGACGTCGTCGGCCCGGCCGCGCAAGACCACAGCCCGGGTGCCCAGCCGGTCTGCGATCGCGTCGAGCAACCTGGTCTTGCCGATGCCGGCCTCGCCGTCAATCACGACAATCGCGGCGCCTCCGCTTGCGACCACCTTCTCGAATGCCGCGTCGACCTCGGCCAGCTCGCCGGCGCGGCCGGGCAGGCCTTGAGGCCGGGCGTCGGGATCGGGCGCCGCGGCGAGGTCATTGGTGCGGAGCAGCTCCAAGTGAAGTGCTTGAGTCTCGGGCGCAAGGTCCGCGCCGAGCTCGTCGGCGACGAGCGCGGCCGCCGTTGCGTACGCCTGCAAGGCCAACGCATGCCGCCCCGCCGTGGCGTGCGCCAGCATCAGCAGCCGTAACGCAGTTTCGTCGTACGGGTCGTCGGACAGTGCCCGTGCGGCGTGCTCCGCCGCCTCGAACGGGAGGCCGGCAGTGAGCGAGACCTCGGCGATGACGTGGCGGGCGCGAGCAAGCGTGCGGGTAACCGCAAGACGTTCGAGTTCCGCCCATTCGGCGTCGGGCTCGTCCGGCAGCAAGGGGCCGCGAGCCAGCGCGAGCGCGGCGGCGGCTGCCGCGCGAGCTGCGGTGGTCTCACCGTCGCGGGCACGCCGCTCCGCTTCGGCGGTGCGGGCCGCAAGCTCGTCGATGTCAAGCCAGTCGACGTGGAGTCGATAGGCGCCGTCGCTGTGGGTGATCCGGTCCGCGCCGATCACGCGGCGCAGCCGGCTGACGAGCACCGAGACCTGCTCAGCCGGGTTCGCCGGGGGCCGGCCGGAAGGCCAGAGCGTGTCGACGAGCTGGGCGGTCGGGAGCGGGCCGCGCGCGAGCGCGAGCCGCTTCAGCAGCGTGCGACCCTTGCGGCTGCCCAACGCCGCACCATCGACGCCGTCGACGTCGAGACCGCCGAGCAACCGGATGCGTAGGTCCGGCCGACCCCCCACCTGCCGGAGTGTGCCACGCCACCGGGTTGCCGAGGCGCTGCGTCATTTGCGCACCGCCGGTTCGGCTGGGCCGGCGTTAGGCTCCGAAGCGATGAGCCGGACCGGCGAATTCGGCGCGCGGCACTACAGCGACCTTCCTGCCGCGGCGACGAAGGCGGGCTGCGCGACGGAGTTCGCGCAGCGCCCCGGTCCGGAGCTGATCGCGACCGCTGCCGTCGGCGCGATCGCCTGGCGGCTGTGGTTGCGGCGGTTTCGGGCGGCCGACCTTGGCGTCGCCGCCGGCGTGATGGCGGTGCATCCGTTTGCCGAGTGGGCGTTGCACGTCTTCGTGCTGCATCGATCGCGGCTGCGCGCCGACGGCAGCCTGCGGGAGTCGTTCGCCGCCCGCACGCATCGCCGGCATCACGAAGATCCCAAGGACATCGACCTAGTGCTGCTGCCGGTAGCGATAACTGCGGGTCTGGTCGGCGGCGCCGTGCTCGCGGCGACGCTCGTGCCGGACCGCCGACGTGGTGTGACCGGTGCCGCCGTCGGCCTTACCTCGCTGCTGGCGTACGAGTGGATCCACTTCCTGATCCATTCGCCGTACCAACCGCATAGCCGCTGGTACCGGTCACGGTGGCGGGCGCACCGGCTGCACCACTACCGCAACGAGCGCTACTGGTACGGCGTCGTCGCCACCTCCGCCGATCGACTGCTCGGCACTGCGCCCGCCCGCGACGCGGTGCCAACCTCGGAGACCGCGCTCACCCTCCGCGGCAACTGAGCAGACGCATGGCGTCCACCCCGGCCAGACCGCGGTTCGCGATCGTCGGCGCCGGCGTGGCCGGGGTGCTCGCGGCGATCAAGCTGCGCGAGGCCGGGTTCGACGACATCGTCGTCTACGAGAAGGCGGACCGGCTCGGCGGCACCTGGCGCGACAACACCTACCCGGGCATCGCGTGCGACGTGCCCTCGCACCTCTACAGCTACTCGTTCGCCCCCAACCCCGAGTGGAGTCACGTCTTCTCCCCCGGCGCGGAGATTCAACGCTACTTCGAGACGGTCGCGACGGCGTACGACGTGGACCCGCTGATCTGCTTCGGCGAGGAGGTCCGCTCGCTGCGCTTCGACGGCAACGGCTGGCTGGTCGAGACCGACGCCCGGCGCGACCGGGCGGACTTCGTGATCGCAGCAACCGGCGTCCTGCACCACCCGCGCTACCCCGACATCAGCGGCCTCGACACCTTCCGCGGACCGTGCTTCCACACCGCGCGCTGGGATCACGACGTCCGCCTCGAGGGAGCGCGCGTGGGCGTGATCGGGACCGGCTCGTCTGGCGTCCAAGTGATCGGCGCGATCGCGAACCGGGTCGGTCGGCTCGTCGTCTTCCAGCGCACCGCGCAGTGGGTGCTGCCGGCCGAGAATCCGCCGATCAGCGCGGATGACCGCGCCCGCTTCCGTGCCGACGTGCAAGCGATGCAGACCCTTCGGGCCGAGCTCAACCGCGGTTTCGTCGAGAACTTTGCCGATGCCGTCGTCGACGCCGGCTCGCCCATCCTTCAGCGGGTCGAAGAGCTCTGCCGCGCCAACCTGGAAGGGACCGTCGCGGATCCGGACCTGCGGGAACGGTTGCGACCGGACTACCGGGCCGCGTGCAAGCGACTGGTCGTCTCGCCCAACTACTACGAATCGCTGTGCCTGCCGCACGTGCAGGTCATCGACGATCCGATCGCGTCGATCGAGCCGGCCGGAGTGCGCACGGCGGGCGGTGACTTGCACGAGCTCGACGCACTCGTGCTTGCGACCGGCTTCCAGATCGACCGGTTTCTGCGACCGATCGACGTGACCGGCACCGTCGGCATGCGCCTCGACGACGTCTGGTCGGACGGCCCGGTCGCCTATCTCTCGGTCTCGATGCCCGGCTTTCCCAACCTGTTCATGCTGAATGGGCCGAACGGACCGGTCGGCAACTTCCCGCTGATCGACGTCGCCGAGATGCAGTGCGACTACGTGCTGCAACTCATCGACAGCGCACTCGGCCGCAACGCGCCGGTCAGCGCCACCCAGGAGGCAACCGACCGGTTCGAGGCTGAGCGGATTGAAGCGACGAAACGCACGATCTGGGTGTCCGGCTGTCGCAGCTGGTACCTCGACCACCGCGGCATCCCGGTCGCCTGGCCGTGGCCGATGGCCCGGTTCCGCGAGGTCATGGCGGCTCCCGACCTCCGCGACTACGAGTACGCCGAATGACCGGGCGCGCCCGCGCACTGGTCCTGGAGCAGCCCCGCCGGCTCGCCCTCCGCGAGTTCGCACTGCCGGAGATCGGCGACGACGACGGCGTGCTCCGCGTCGAAGCGTGCGGACTGTGCGGGACGGATCACGAAGAGTTCTCCGGCGCGCTGCCGGCGGGCTTCGCATTCGTGCCCGGTCATGAGTCGGTCGGCGTCATCGAGCAGCTCGGCGCGGCGGCCAGCGAGCGCTGGGGCGTCATGGTTGGTGACCGGGTGGCCATCGAGGTGTTCCAGTCGTGCCGCGCCTGCGAACCGTGCCACGCCGGGGTGTACCGGCGCTGCACGGCGCACGGCATCGGCGACATGTACGGCTTCGTCCCCGCTGACCGGCCGCCAGGCCTGTGGGGCGGCTACGCCAGTCACCAGTACCTCGCGCCCGACAGCCTCCTGCTGCCGGTCCCGGCGTCTCTCGATCCGGTCACCGCCACGCTGTTCAACCCGCTCGGCGCCGGGATCCGCTGGGCCGTGACGGTGCCGGCCACCCGGCCCGGTGTAATCGTCGCCGTACTCGGCCCCGGCATCCGTGGGTTGGCCGCGGTGGCAGCGCTCCGCGAGGCGGGCGCCGGCTTCGTGATGGTGACGGGTGCCGGCGAGCGCGACCGGGGCCGACTCGACCTGGCCCGACGGTTCGGCGCCGACCTCACCGTCGACGTGACGGCCGAGGACCCGGTCCGTGCCCTGCTCGCTGCCGCCGGCGCGCTTGCCGACGTCGTCGTCGACGTCACGGCGAAGGCGCCGGCGGCTCTCGGACAAGCGGTGGCGCTCGCCCGCGCCGGCGGCACCGTGGTGCTGGCCGGCACCCGCGGACGCCCGGACACCCCGGGCTTCGAACCCGACCTCGTCGTCTACAAGGAGCTGCACATGATCGGTGCACTTGGGGTCGACACCGCTGCCTACCGGGGTGCACTCGAGCTGCTCGCGAGCGGCCGCTACCCGTTCGACGAACTGCCACGCGAGGTCGTGACTTTCGACCAGTTGCCGACTCTGCTCGCCCGGATGGCCGGCGAGGCCGATCCCCCGCCACCGGTCCACGGTGTCGCTGTCGCAACCTGACCCGCGGATCCGCTCAGACGCGTCGATGCCACGCCAGTGCCGCCACCGCGAGCACGGCAAGCGTCACCGCGAACGCTTCGCTCGCGGTCAGCGGGTTCGTGACGGTCGCGAGAATGCCGATCCCGATGACCGGCACCGAGTTGCCGACGAAGCAGGCGATGAAGTAGCTGGAGGCAACCTCGGCGCGGCGTTCGTCCGGCGCCAACCGGTTCACCACCTGCAGGCTGCCGCGGTAGCCCAGACCCAACGCGATCCCCGCCAACGCCGTCGCGATCAGCAGCAGCGGCATGGACGCGACCGCCTGTGCCGAGACGATCAGCGCGACGGCCGGAACCATGACCGCGAGCGCGCCGGTCATCGCGTGCTCCGGCGGCAACCGGCGGCCGGCCAGCGTCACGACGGCGGCGACGACCGCCAGCTCACAGACGACGGCGCCGCCGATCGCAACGTTGGCTTGGTGCAGGTCGGTCTGAAGGATGCCCGGGATCAGCGAGAAGTAGAGGCCGCCCAGCGCGAAGATCACGAAGCCGGTGATCGCGGGCACCGCGAACCGGGCCCGGATCTCGCGCGGGACCCCGATGCGGGCGTGCAGCTGCACGTCGCGGAGCGCTCGTAGCGGGCGCTGGCGGGGCTCGGGCGTGCGCCACACCGCGATCGCCACCGCGGCGAGGATCGCGATGTACGCCGCGAACGGCAGCTTGAGCGGGTACGCCGCGTACTGCGCGAGCAGGCCGCCGAGCACCGGCCCGATGGAGATGCCGACGAGGTTAGAGACCGCGGCAGCCAGGGTCGCGTGGTCGCGGCGATTCGCGCCGTACAGTTCCACCAGCCAGGCGGTGCCGGTGCCGGACAGCACACCGACCGTCAGTCCGGTGAGCAGCCGGCCGGCGTACAGCCAGCCGGTGCCGCTGGCGGCGAGGAAGACAGCGGCGGAGATTACGGCGAGCAGCACCGTCGGCAGGCTGACCCGCTTGCGGCCGAGCTGGTCGGACAGCTGGCCGAACAACAGCAACGCGATCACGTTGCCGACCACATAGACCGCGTAGATCAGCGTCAGCGTGATCTCGGAGAACCCGAACTTGCGCTGGTAGATCGCGTACAACGGCGCGACGACGACGCTGCCCATGAACGCTGCCGCGATCAGCGATCCGACGGCCGCCACGGCCAGACGTTGCTGCCGGACCGACTGCCACCGCGACGACGCGCGGCGGGTGGCGGTGTGACGATCGGTCGCTCGCGAGATCACGCTCGGCACCGATGACTCCTACCCCGGCGGATCGGATCGCACGCTGCGCGATGAGTTTGGTCGAGTCCGCAGGTCAGTACGGATGACGCGACCCGGAGGGACGAGATGAGCCGATTCACGGCGGCGGGACTGGACCGGTTGGCGGAGGTCGCGGCGAGACACGTCGGTTTCGACCGGATCCCGGGGCTGGTTGCGCTGGTCGCGTCCGGTGACGACGTGCACGTCGAGACGCTGGGCTCGCTCTCTGTAGGCGGGCCTCCGGTGCAGCGGGATTCGCTCTTTCGAATCGCGTCGACGACCAAGCCGATCACCGGCGCCGTGACGATGGCCCTCGTCGACGACGGGCTGCTCGCCCTCGACGAGCCAGTGGCGCGGCTGCTGCCCGAGCTGGCGTCGCCGCGGGTGCTCCGGCGGATGGATGGGCCGCTCGACGACACGGTGCCCGCCGATCGCGCCATCACGGTGCGGGACCTGCTGACCTTCACCTTCGGCTGGGGCATGCACGTCGAGATGTTCGCGGCGGCTGAACCCTGGCCCATCGTGGCCGCGGCGAGCCAGGCGCAGCTTGCCGCGATCGGGCCACCGGAGCCCGGGGTCCCGCCGGATCCGGATGAGTGGATCAAGCGGCTGGGCGCGCTGCCGCTGTTGACACAACCCGGCGAACGTTGGCTCTACAACACCGGCGCCTCGGTCCTCGGCGTGCTGTGCCAACGCGCGGCGGGCGCGGCGTCGTACGAAGACGTGATGCGCGCCAGGATTCTCGAGCCGCTCGGCATGACGGACACCGGCTTCGCGACCGCCGCGGTCGACCGGCTCGCTACGGCGTACCAGAACACTCCGGATGGCCTGCAGGTCTGGGACCCGCCGGAAGGCAAGTGGGCGCAGCAGCCGGTGTTCCAAGACGGTGCGGACGGCCTGCTGTCCACGGTTGACGACCTGCTTGCGTTCGCCCGGATGCTCCTGCGCGGTGGGGTGCCGGCGCTGTCGCCGGATGCGGTGGCGGCGATGACCCGCGACCAGCTCACGAGCGCGCAGCGCGACGGCCAGGAAGCGTTCCTCGACGACCGGTCGTGGGGCTTCTGCCAAGCTGTCGCGATCAGCGGTGACCGCGCCGGCTCGTTCGGGTGGGATGGCGGGCTGGGCACGTCATTCCTGGTCGACCCGGTGCGCGACCTGGTGGTGGTCGTGCTGACGCAACGCATTTTCGACACGGCTCAGCCGCCCGTAGTTCACACCGATCTCCAGGAGGCGGCATACGCGGCGCTGGCCTGACCGGCGAAGCCATTGCCGGAAACCTGACGTCGGTGTCAGGCTAGCAGCGTGACCACAGACGACGCCTACGTCGACCAGTCGATCGTCGGCCTGGCCGACCCGCAGCCGATGTACAAGGCGCTGCGCGAGTCCACACCGGTCCTGCGGTCGCCGCAGGCCGTGGTGTTGAGCCGGCTGCCCGACATCGAGATGGCGCTGAAGCGGACCGACCTGTTCTCGTCCAACATGGATGCCGTCGACCTCGGCAACCTGCGGCCGATGATCCCGCTGCAGGTCGACCCGCCGGAGCACGCGAAGTATCGCCGGATCCTCGACCCGCTGTTCACCCCTCGGCAGATGGCTCGCCGCGAGCCGGCGCTGGCGGCGTTGGTCAACGAGATGATCGACACGTTCGCCGACCGCGGCGAGTGCGACTTCCACGCGGAGTTCGCGGTGCCGTTGCCGTGCACCGTGTTCCTACAGCTGCTCGGCCTGCCACTCGAGGACCTCGACACGCTGCTGGAGTGGAAGGACGGCGTAATCCGCCCCGAGGGCGTGCGCAGCCCGCAGCAGCACAAGGAAGCGGCCGCCCCGATTGCGCGGCAGATCTACGCGTACTTCGAGCGGGCGATCGACGACCACGCGGCCAACCCGCGCGATGACGTGCTGTCCGCGCTGATCAACGCGGAGGTCGAGGGCCGGCCGCTGTCGCGCGAGGAGCTGCTCGACATCTGCTTCCTGTTCCTGATCGCCGGGCTGGACACCGTCACCGACTCGCTGGACTGCTTCTTCGTCTACCTGGCGCGCAACCCCGAGCAACGCCGGCTGCTCGTCGAGGAGCCCGACATCCTGCCGAGCGCGGTGGAGGAGCTGCTGCGCTGGGAGACGCCGGTGCCGGGTGTCGCGCGCGTGGCGATGCACGACGTCGAGGTCGCCGGGTGCCCGATCAGCAAGGGCGAACGGGTCAGCCCGCTGCTCGGCGCGGCGAACACCGACCCGGCGGAGTTCGCCGATCCCGATGTCGTCGACTTCCGGCGCAACCCCAACCGCCACCGGACGTTCGGCGGCGGGCCGCACCGTTGCCTCGGCTCGCATTTGGCGCGGCTCGAGCTGCGGGTCGCACTGCGCGAGTTCCACCGGCGGATCCCGGACTACGAGATCGTGCCGGGCACCGAGCTGACCTACACCCGCGGGTTGCGCTCGGTGGAGTCGCTGCCGCTCAGGTTCCCCGGATAACCCGCTGCACTTGCGCCCGGGTCAACGGCCGGGCGCCGAGCTCGGGCTGAGCCGGCCGCAGCCCGGCGAGCAGGATCGTCAGGTGCCGCCGCCAGGCGTTCGGGGCGGCGTCACCGGTCGTCTCGATCACGCCGCGCATCGACCACAGCAGCATCGTGATGTCGGTCTCCGTGACTTCGTCCCGGACCCGGCCGTGGCGCTTCGCCTCCTCGAGCAGCCGCTTCACCACGGCGCGCAGCTCGGCCGCGAGCTGCCGGTCGCGGTGATAGGTCCACAGTCCCGCCAGGCAGCCGCGGTGCGCCGCCTGGAAGGCACTGGCTGCTTCCAGGTACGCCTCGAGGCCGCGCCCGCCGGGTGTCGTCGCGGCGTCCCGCGCGATGTCCACGATCTGGCGCATCGCCGTCTCGACCAGCGCGTCGATCAGGTCGCTCTTCGTCTCGAACCGCCGGTAGAGGGTGCCGATCCCGACCCCGGCCTCGCGCGCCACCTCGTCGACCCCGGCGTCCAGTCCACGCTCGGCGAACACCCGGTCGGCGGCCGCCAGCAGCCGCTCGCGGTTGCGGGCGGCATCCACCCGCAGCTTTCCCGCCGTACCTGCCCGGGTCACTCCGGATCGTCTCCCACGAGCGTCCCGGCGGCCACCAGCCCGAGCTCCGCATGCGGCTTCGCCCGCGCGAACTCGATGACGCCGACCGCGCGCCGCCGCTTCGGAACGAGCAGCGCGGCGCCGGCGGCCGCCGCCGTCGTGATGGTCAGCAGCAGGAAGGCGTGACCGTAGCCGGAGTTGGTCGGCAACCCACCGCGGTGCGCGCTCGCCGCCACGATGCTGCTCACCGCAGCCGCGCCGATCGATCCGCCGATGGTCCGGATGTTGGCGTTCATCCCGCTGGCGACGCCGGTCTGGTCGATCGGGACGCCCTCGACAACCAGGCTGGACATCGCCGCAAAGGCGAGCCCCAGGCCGGCACCGGAAATCGCCTGCGCGACAACGACTTCCCACGGATGCTCGCGGGCACCCAGCAAGATCACGAAGGACACGATGCTGGCGATGGCGCCAGCGAGCAGCACCTGTTTGCTCCCGAACCGCGCGGTCAACCGGCCCGAGGAGATCCCGAAGCCGAACATCACGATGCACGACGGCAGCAGGATCAGGCCCGACTCGGTGATGGACGCGCCGAAGCCGTAGCCGGCCGACGGCGACGTCTGCATGAACTGCGGCAAGAACGCCATCGTCGCGTACATGCCGGCGCCGAACAGCAGCGCGACGAGGTTTGACGTCCACACCACGGGGATCCGCATCATCTGCATGTCGATCAGCGGGTGGCGGGAGCGCGTCTCGACCAGGACCCACGCCACGGCCAGCAACACGGCCAGCCCGATCAGTCGCACGACGCGGGCCGAGTGCCATCCCCAGATCGGGCCCTCGCTGATCGGCAGCAGCAGCGCAACTAACCAGCCGGACAGCAATGCGGCCGCCACCCAGTTCACCCGCCCGGCCATCCGGATGCCGGACTCCGGTACGACGAACCGGGTGGTCAGCGCGGCCACGACCAGCACCGCTCCCGGCAACCAGAACAGCCAGTGTGGGGAGAGTACGGCGACCAGCGGACCGGCCAGCACGATGCCGAGCCCACTGCCGGCGGCGGTCAGCGCGGCGAGCACGCCGATCGCGCCGGACACGCGCTCTTCCGGAAACTCGTCGCGGATGATCCCGAACGACAGTGGCAGCACGCCGCCGCCAGCACCCTGGATCACCCGGCCGATGATCATCACGCCGATCGAGCCGGCCAGTGCCGACAGCACGCAGCCGACGGCGAGGGCAACCAGCGCGACGACCAGCATCCGGACCTTGCCCCAGCTGTCGCCGAGCCGGCCCATGATCGGCGTGCACACCGATGCGGACAGCAGGTAGCCGGTCAGCACCCAGGTGACGTTGTTCTGCGTCGTGTGCAGCTCGTGCTGGATCGTCGGCAGCACCGGCACCACGAGCGACTGCAGCAGCGCATACGCCATCACGCCGGTCGCGAGCACGGCGAAGGTGACCCGGTACGGCGCCCGGCGCGCTGGGTCGGTCACTCGGTGTTGCCCTCGCTCCCCCGCACCCGTCGTGGTGCAACGGCATCGTATCTAAGCGGAGTCGGCGCTCCGCTACTGCACACTGCCGGGAGGGCTAGGGCCAGGCCGGCAGCGCGGCGACACCATGTCGCAGCGGCGGGACCGCGTCGGAACGGCCGGCGGGGTGCTCCTGGTAGTGCACGGGATGGGTCATCTCGGTGGCGCCGTCGGCGGTCCGGCGTACGACGCCGCGGGCGAGCAGCTGCGGGTCGGCGACCAGCTCGCCCGCCTCGCGCACCGGCGACACCGGGGCGCCGGCGCGCGTCAGCCGCTCGACCAGCGATGCGCGGTCCGCGCGACCGATCACGGCCGCCAGCTGGGTGTTGAGCTCGGTCATCCGATCCGAGCGCTCGGCAAAGCTCAGCTCGGCCAGCTCGGCGAGCCCGAGCGTGGTCGCCAGGGCCCGCCACAGCGGCTGCTCCGCCAGGACGCCGAGCGCGATCCATTGGTCATCCGCGGTGCGGAACGTGCCGTAACCGGCGGCTCCCCCGCCCATCGGCTGGCCGTCGGCCCGGCGTATCTCGGGCAGCGGGCCGGTCCACGTGGCGAGGATGTCGGCCATTGCGACGTCCAGGTAGTCGCCCTCGCCGGACCGCGCGACCCGCACCAGCGCTGCGCTGATCGCCATCGCTGCGAAAGCGCCGGCGGCAAGGTCGGCGACCGGCGGCCGGCCGACGACGGGCTCGCCGCCCGGCACGCGCGGGGCGATGGTGCCCGCCAGCGCCTGGAAGTTCAGGTCGTGGCCGGGCAGGTCGCGCATCGGGCCGCTCTGACCGTACCCGCTCACCGAGCAGTAGACGGTCGCCGGGTTGCGTGCCCGGACATCGTCGTAGCCGATCCCGAGGCGGCCGGCGACGCCCGGCCGGAACCCCTCGATCACGACGTCGGCGGTCGCCGCCAGGCCGCGGACGGCTTCCCGCTGCTCGGGGTCCTTCAGGTCGATCGCGACGGCGCGCTTGCCGACGTTGAGAATGGCGAACAGCTCCGGAAACGTCCGCATCGGGTCGCCGCCCGGCGGCTCGATCTTGATGACGTCGGCGCCCATCTCGGCGAGCAGCTGGGTGGCATACGGCACCGGTCGCCAGATCCCGAAGTCGAGCACCCGGATGCCGGCGAGCAGACCCGCCGTCGTCATCGCGCCAGGTGCCGGGCGACCCGCAGCGCCACCGCCATGATGGTCAGTGTCGGGTTGCTGGCACCCGACGTGGCGAACAACCCGCCGTCGACGACGTACAGGTTGTCGGCGTGGTGGAACCGGCCCCACGGGTCGGTGACGCTCGACCTCGGATGCTCGCCCATCTGCATGCCGCCGAGCACGTGCCGGGTCGCGGGGATCACGCCGGTCGATCCCAACAGCGGCGTGTTGGCGGGCACCGCCGCGGCGACGGTGGCGCCGGCAGCGAGCAGCAGCGCGGTCACCAGCGGGATGAAGAACTCCTGCGCGACGCGCTCATGCTTGCCCGGCGCGTAGGTGATCCGCGGTGCCGGAAAGCCATGCCGGTCGCGCACCTTCGGGTCGAGGGTCACGTTGTTGCTCAGGTAGGGCAGGTCGTGGCCGAGCAGCTGCACGCCGGCCAGCCGGTCGCGCAGCAGCGAGGTCCGCATCAGCTCCTTGAACGCCAACCCGAAGGGGCGCTCCGGCTGCACCGCCGACAGGATGTATTGGTAGAACTGCGCCTCGGCGATGACGTCCTCGCTGCCACCGAGCTCGCACAGCCCACCCCGGATGTAGGGCAGGCCCTGCAGCTTCGCGAAGGCCCGCGACCCGGTGAAGTCCGGGTCGCCGAAGTCCTCCATGCAGTTGGTTTCCGCGCCCCAGCTCTTGTACGCGTGCAGCCGCTGGTCGAGGAAGACGCCGAAGCCGGACGTGAAGAAGTGGAACATCAGCCGCTTGCCGATCCGGTGGTGCGGATCCGGCAGGTCCGACATCAGCGCGATCCGTGCGCTCTCGATGGCGGAGGCGGACAGCACGACGACGTCGCCGTGCTCCACTCCCCGCCGGCCGTGCTGGTCGATCCAGCCCAGGCCGACGGCGCGGCGGCCCTTCATGACGACGCGGTGGACCATCGTCTCCGGCCGGATCTCCACCCGGCCGGTGCGCAGGGCTCGGTGCAGCAGGTCGAGCGAGCTGCCTCGGGCGGAGGTCGGGCAGCCGTAGGCGTTGCAGAAGCCGCAGTTCACGCACTTCGGGCGGCCGTTGTACTCCCGCGAGTTGATCGCGTGGGGGAACGGATAGGGGTACAGCCCGACCCGGCGGGCACCCTCCGCGACCAGGTGCGACGCCCGCTGCGGCGGGCCGGGACGCATCGGGAACTGCCGGTGCCGGGGCGCGTGCTTGAGCACCGGGTCGTGCGGCATCTGGTGCACGTCGCCCTGTACGCCGATCAGATGCTCGAGCTCGTCGTAGAGGTGCGCGATGTCGGCGTACTCGAACGGCCAGTCGGCGACGTCGGCGCCCGGCTGCGGCCCGAGCATCGACCGCTGCTTGAAGTCGATGTCCCAGAACCGCGGCATCGCGCCGCCGTAGTGCACGGTGCCGCCGCCCACCGTGACCGGCAGCTCGTTCACCGGGCCGACGTAGTAGCCGCTGGTCTGCTTCGCGCTGGTCCGGAACGTGCGCGGATACGCCATCGGGTCGGGGTTCTCGAAGTTGCGCGCCGCCTTCAGCTCGTCATTGGAGAACACCGTCTTCGGCGGCCAGTGCTTGCCGAGGCCGGTGAAGTAGTTCGGGCCCTTCTCCAGCAGCACCACGTGCCAGCCGGCCTCTGCCAGCGTCATCGCCACGACACTCGCGCCGGCGCCGCTGCCCGCGATCACGGCCTTACGCACGCCACACCCCGCTCGCCAGCGCTTGCGCGATCTTCGGGAAGTCGTCGAGCAGCAACTGCACGATGCCGGTCGGATCGACCAGCGAGAAGTCGGCCTCGGCCATTTCGGCGGCGGTGTATCCCTTCGGTTGGCTGTCGCCCGGGAAGCCGATCTCCTTCCAGCCGAGCAGGTCCTTGTTGCCGCCGTACTCGGGGACCGAGTACATCCCTTCGATGGTGTGCTGGAACAGCACGGCAGTGAACGGCTTGGCCGACGTCGAGGCCAGGATCAGGTCTTGCTGCAGCGCGAGGGCCTTGGTGAAGTCGCCGCCGGCGTGCTCGTCGAGCAACGCGATGCCGCGCCGGTAGGTGCGTTTCAGTCCCTTGATCCGCTTCCGCCAGGCCTCCGCCTGCGCCCGGTCGGGTGGGACGAACGTCGCCATGTGGTCACCGCCGTGGGTGTGCCGGTTGCTCCACGGCCCGCCGGCGAACAGCTTCGGCGTCCGGTGGTCGAACATCGACAGCATGGTGTCGATGTAGCGCACGACGTCGGCCTCGTGCGCGCCCGGATGGCCGAGCTCGAGCAGCTCGTCGTCCGGTCCTGGCGCGATGCGCCGGGTTGCAGCATCGACCACGGCCGCCTGGTGCTTGCTGAAGAACCGGTACGTCGACGCGGGCGAGTTTCGGCGCGCCGCGGCGAGCGCGTCCGGCACCATCGCGGCCAGCGGCAGCAAGCTGACCGAGGCGAGCACGGTGCGTCGCGAGACCCCCGCGTCGTCCGACGGATGGAATTCGTCGCCATTATCGGCCATCGCGACGGCAACCCCCAATCATCGTGGCGGCAGCGTAACGGCTGCCGACCCGGCATGATCGCGCCATGGCAAGCGACCTTCGGGTCATCGGCGCCGGACTGCCGAGGACCGGAACCCATTCGTTGCGGCTTGCGCTCCAGCAGTTGTTGGGCGAGAACTGCTACCACATGTCGTTGCTGTTCGAACGCGACGGCGTCGACGTCCCGGCCTGGCAGGCCGCGGTCGACGGCCGGCCGGTGGACTGGGACGCGATCTTCGACGGCTGCACGGCCGCCGTGGACTGGCCGGCCTCCGCGTTCTGGGCCGACCTCGCTGCGCAGTACCCCGATGCGCTGATCGTGCTATCGACCCGCGACTCGGCTGAGGCGTGGTGGCAGAGCGCCACCGCCACGGTCTGGGGCGTGATGCGCAGCGGGCCGCCGGAAGGACTCGACCCCGCGTGGTTCACGATGGCGTCCGGCCTGATGGCACGGGTCTTCGGCGCCGACTGGGACGATCCGGCGAGCGCGATGGCGACGTACGACCGCTACAACACCACCGTCCGGGAGACGGCGCCGCCGGGCCGGTTGCTGGAGTGGAACGCAAAGCAGGGATGGGCGCCGCTGTGTGAACGGCTCGGCCTGCCGGTGCCGAGCGAGCCGTTCCCACGGACGAACACCTCGGAGGAGTGGGCGCAACGCGCCGCCGCCGCCCAGGCGGAGACCGCTGGTTAGCGCGTGACGATCGCGACGCCCGCGTTGGCGCCGCGGCCGACGGTGTGGGCCAGCCCGACCCGCGCCCCGTCGACCTGTCGCAGGCCGGCCTCGCCGCGCAGCTGCCGGACGAGCTCGACGACCTGGCCGAGCGCCGACGCCCCGAGCGGCTCGCCCTTGGACAGCAAACCGCCGCTGACGTTGACCGGCAGCCGGCCGCCGCGCGAGGTGGCTCCGGACTCGAGCAGCTCGACGCAGCCGCCGCGCGGGCACAACCCCAGCTCCTCGTAGGACAGCAGCTCGCGGGCCGCGTCCGTGTCCTGGCACTCGACGAGGTCGAGATCCTCGGGCCCGAGGCCGGCGGCTTCGTAGGCGTCGGTGGCAGCGAGCGTCGAGGGTGGCGTGATCGTGTCGTCGGCTAGTCCGGCCATCGGCGTCGCCTCGCCGAGCACGTGGCCCGGCAGATGCGAGCGCAGCACGGCCGCCGCCAGCTGCGGTCCGTCGTCACCGCGGCGAAGCACGACGGCAGCGGCACCCTCGTTGGGCGAGCACAGCATCCACAGGTGCAGCGGCTCGCACACCACACGCGAGGCGAGCACCTCCTCGGCCGTGACCGGCTTCTGGAACATGGCATCGGGGTTGGCCGCGCCGTGCCCGCGGTTCTTCACGACCACGTCGGCGAGATGCTGCTTGGTCACGCCGGAGTCGTGCATCAGTCGCTGAGCCCGTAGCGCGAAGTACGCCGGCGTGGCGGCGAGGCCGGCCTGCTCGCGCCACGGTTCGAAGAACGACGACCGGATGATCCCCTTCGGCATCTTCTCGATGCCGAAGACAAGGGCGGCGTCGTGCTGCCCGGACCGGATGGCGCCGGACGCAAGGACCAGGGCGGCGATGCCACTCGCGCATCCAGCTTCCACGTCGATGATCGGCATGCCGGTCATGCCCAGCGCACCGAGCACTTTGTGACCGGCGGCCACCCCGCCGTACGCCGTGCCGCAGAACGCCGCCTGGAAGCCGCCGCGCCCGATGCCGGCCTCGGCCAGCGCCGACCGGACGGCGACGACGCCCATGTCAGCCGCCGTGACCCCGTCGAACCGGCCGAACGGATGCAGCCCGACACCGGCGATGCTGACCCCGGTCATGCCACCGGCTCGAAGGCGTAGGACACCAGGTGGCCAGCGTCACCGGTGCCGACCGGCGCTGTCACCAGCCGCATCGGTTGACCCATCCGCAGCTTGGCCGGATCGCTCTCGGTCAGCAGGCCGAGCACACGGAGCCCTTCCGGCAGCTCGACGACGCCGAAGCCGAACGGGACGTCGCCGGTGTAGCCCGGGGGTGGCGCCGTCACCGCGGTCCACGCCCATAACGTCCCGGTGGGCGACAGCGTCACCGGCTCCGGGTCGTCGGCCGAGCAGTACGGGCAGATGTCGTGGCGCGGGAAGTGGTGCCCGCCGCAGGAGCGGCAGCGGCTGCCGAGCAGCCGGGGCTCATCGGTGAACAGGCCCTCCCGCACCGGAACGCTGACGCCCACGTCAGCAAGCGTAAGCGTCGGCGAGCGCGGCTCGCCCTCTCGACACCGCCCCGGCACCGACGTAACCTGACACTCGTGTCAGGGTCTGGGATTCCTTATGACAGCACCAAGGACGAGTTGCCGAAGGTCATCAGCGTCGATGACCACGTAACCGAGCCAGCCCACGTCTGGCAGACCTACTTGCCCGAGCGGTTCCGCGAGAACGGGCCGAAGATCAAGCGGGCGAAGTGGGGCAAGATCGCCTTCAACCGGTCGGGCAGCGGCCGCGGCCACTACGTGCAGGAAGAGGACCCGGACGGCCAGTGGGGCGACGCCTGGATCTATGACGGCGCCGTCATCTACGTGCACAAGCGCTTCGTCGCCATCCCGCTCGACGCCACCCCGGACGGCGACCTGTCGAAGTTCGACCGCACGAAGATGCCGATGACGCCGATCACCTACGACGAGATGCGTCCCGGCTGCTACGACCCGCAGGAGCGCAGCAAGGAGTTCCTGGCCAACTGGGTCGACGGATCGCTGCCGTTCCCGACGTTCCCGCGGTTCTGCGGCCAGACCTTCCTGGAGGCTCCGGACAAGGAGCTGGCCGAGGCGTGCGTCTATGCCTACAACGACTGGATGGTCGAGGAGTGGTGCGCTCCCGGCACCGTGAACCTCCCGCTGCAACTGGTCCCGCTGTGGGACGTGGACCTGGCGGTCAAGGAGGTCGAGCGCAACGCGAAGCGTGGCGTGCACGCGGTCGCGTTCTCCGAGATGCCGCCCGCACTCGACCTGCCGAGCATCCACTCCGGCTACTGGGACCCGTTCTTCGACGTCTGCCAGAACACCGCCACCACGTTGTGCATGCACATCGGCTCGTCGTCGCGGATGCCGAAGGCCTCCCCCGACGCTCCCGCCGGCGCCGGCAACATGCTCGCGTTCAACACCGCGATGGCGTCCATGGCCGACTTCCTGTTCGGCGGCATCCTGCACCGCTTCCCGAAGCTGAAGATCGCCTACAGCGAGGGGCAGATCGGCTGGATCCCCTACGCGCTGGAGCGCGCCGACACGACGTGGGACCAGCACGACGCGTGGACGCACGCCAAGTCGATCATCCCGAACCCGCCGTCGACGTACTACTGGGGTCGGGTGTTCGGTTGCTTCACCAACGACCAGCACGGACTCGACTCGATCGACAAGATCGGCCACGACAACGTCTGCTTCGAGACCGACTACCCGCACACCGACACGACCTGGCCGAACACCCGGGCCCACATCGAGAAGATGATCGTCGGGATGTCGGACGACCTGGTCTACAAGACGTTGCGGGGCAACGCGATCAACATGCTGTCGTTGGACACCGTCTGACGTCCTAACCGCGACGCGGCGGGCGGAGTACGGCGAACGGGTCCGTGACCGCGAGCTCGTGGCGGCGAAACCGGTAGGTCATCGCCGGGCGCCCGCCCGTGCTGCCGGGAGTGGTGCGGCGTCCGGTCGGCTCGATCAGCCGGCGGCGGTTCATCACCCGCGACAAGTTGGTCTGCGTCACTCGATAGCCGAGCGCCGCACCGATGACGTCACGCAGCTCCGCCATCGTGAACTCGGCCGGTGCCAGCGCGAAGCCGATGTTCGTGTAGGAGAGCTTGGCGCGCAGCCGCTCCGTCGCCGCCGCGATGAAGTCGGTGTGGTCGAACGCGGTCGGCGGCAGCTCCGCGACCGGCTGCCAGGCGGTGTCCTCGGGCAGCGAGGGTGACGCCGAGGTCGGCACGATGCCGAGGTACGCCGTCGCGAGCACGCGCCCCCGCGGGTCGCGGGCGATGTTGCTGTGGGTGGCGAGCTGCTCCAGGTGGGCGAGCTCTCGGACGTCCACCTTCTCCGCCAGGTGGCGGGTGATCGCCGTACGTAACCGCTCGTCCGCGCGCACGCCGCCGCCGGGCAGCGCCCACCGCCGCGCGAACGGCGGTTTGGCGCGGCGCCACATCAGCACCGACAGCACGCCGTCGCGCACCGACAGCACGACGGCGAGCACTTCGTGCGGGTACGCCGGCCAGCCCGGCATGTCGCCATCGCGGGCGGCGCGGTTCACGCCCGCATGCTACGGTCTGACCCAAGTAATCGCCTCATAGTCGAAAACCGGCGGACGGAGCGCCATGACCGCGATCCTCGACGCACCCAGCTGGTCCGGCCTGCCGGCCGACTGGCCGGACGAGGTACGCCGCCTGGCCACGGCACGCAACGCAGTCCTGCTCGCGCACAACTACCAGCTGCCGGAGATCCAGGAGGTGGCCGACCACGTCGGCGACTCACTGGCGCTGTCGCGCCTGGCCGCCGCTACCGACGCCGACACAATCGTGTTCTGCGGCGTGCACTTCATGGCGGAGACGGCGAAGCTGCTCTCCCCCGACAAGACCGTGCTGATCCCGACCGCGGCCGCGGGCTGCTCGCTGGCCGACACCATCGACGCCGAGCAGCTGCGCGCCTGGAAGGCCGAGCACCCCGACGCCGTCGTCGTTGCGTATGTGAACACCACCGCGGCGGTGAAGGCGGAGACGGACGTCTGCTGCACCTCGTCCAACGCGGTCGACGTCGTCGCTTCGATCCCCGCCGAGCGCCCAGTGCTGTTCCTGCCGGACCAGTTCCTCGGCGCCCACGTGAAGCGGGTGACCGGGCGCGACAACATCCACGTCTGGCTGGGCGAGTGCCACGTCCACGCCGGCATCTCGCCGACCGACGTCCGCGAGCAGGTCGCGCAACATCCGGACGCCGAGCTGCTGATCCATCCCGAGTGCGGCTGCGCCACCTCGGCGTTATGGCTGACCGGCACCGGCGACCTCCCGGCCGACCGCACGCACGTGCTGTCGACCGGCGGCATGGCTGACCTCGCGCCGCGGCTGACCAGCCGCACGGCGCTGGTCGCGACCGAGGTCGGCATGCTGCATCAGCTGCGCCGGCTCAACCAGCGCACCGAGTTCATCCCGATGAACCGGCAGGCGTCGTGTCGGTTCATGAAGATGATCACGCCGGAGTTGCTGCTCCGCTGCCTGCGTGAGGGACGCGACGAGGTCGAGATCCCCTCCGACATCGCAGCGCCCGCGCGACGCGCGGTCGAGCGGATGATCGCCATCGGCGCGAGCGGCGGCGGCGAGTGACCCGGCGCACCGACTACGACGTCGTCGTCGTCGGGTCCGGCGTGGCAGGTCTGTCGGCGGCCTTGGGACTCGCCGGCCATCGCCGGGTCGCGGTCGTCACCGCCGGCGGGTTGACGAGCGGCAGCACGCCGTGGGCCCAGGGCGGGATCGCGGCCGCCGTCGGCGCCGACGACAATCCGCGCCAGCACGCCGCCGACACGATGACGGCCGGCGCCGGGATGTGCGACCCGGCCGCCGTCGGAGTGCTGACCGGCGACGCCCCCGCGCGGGTCGCAAACCTGATCGCCGACGGCGCGCGGTTCGACCGAGCCGGCGACGGCACCCTCGCCCTGACCCGCGAGGGCGGGCACCACCGGCACCGGGTACTGCACGCCGGTGGCGACGCCTCGGGCGCGGAGGTGAGCCGGGCGCTCACCGCGGCGCTGCGCGCGCGCGCGGTCGACGTACTCGAGCACACGGAGGCGCGCGACCTCACCACCGCGTTCAGTCCCGACGGCCGTCAGGTGACCGGCGTCGTCGTCCGCCGACTCGACCGGCCGGGCGCGGACATCATCAGCGCCCGTGCGGTCGTGCTCGCAACCGGCGGGATCGGCGGCGTCTACCGCACCAGCAGCAACCCGCCGGACGTAGCGGGCGACGGCCTGGCGATCGGGCTGCGCGCGGGCGCGGCGCTGGTGGATCTCGAGTTCGTGCAGTTCCATCCCACCGGGTTGCAGGTCGCCACACTTGGCCAGGTGCCACTGATCACCGAAGCGCTGCGCGGCGAAGGCGCCGTGCTGCGCGACGCCGACGGCCGGCCGATCATGACCGGCCACCACCCGCTCGGCGACCTCGCACCGCGCGACGTGGTGGCGCGCCGCATCGATGCCGTGATCACCGAGACCGGCAGCCAAGTCGGACTGGACGCGACCGGCTTTGGTGCGCAGCTGCGGCGTCGTTTCCCGACCGCCTATCGAAACTGTCGCCGTCACGGCATCGACCCGACGACCGAGCCGATCCCGGTAATGCCGGTGCAGCACTTCCTGTGCGGCGGCATCCGCACCGACCAGTGGGGAGCCTCCGACGTCGTCGGTCTCTACGCCGTCGGCGAGGTCGCCGCCACTGGCGTCCACGGCGCCAACCGACTGGCCTCCAACAGCCTGCTCGAGGGACTGGTCTTCGGCGCGCGCGTCGCCGCCCGGCTGCGCGACGAGCTGCCCGCACCGCTGACCGGTACGCCGGTCGACCCGGTCGTCCCGGCCGTCCCCGAGCGGGCGATGGCGTCGATCCGCGCCACCATGAGCCGCTACGTCGGGGTGCGGCGGTCTGCCGCCGGGCTGGCGGCGGCTGCCACCGCCCTCGAGTCGCTGGCATGCCGGGATGAACCGGCGTCCGCGGCGGCGACCAACCGTTGGACCGTAGCCGCTGCGATCGTCGCCGCGGCGGCCGCGCGGCAGGAGAGCCGCGGCTGCCACTGGCGGGCCGACCACCCAACGAGCAGCGACGCCTGGCGGCATCGGATCGTGGTCCGCCTCGACGACACCGGCCGCCCCCTCGCCGTCGTCCCCGCGCCATTGGACCAGTCGGCGTGACACCGGTTGCCACGACTGGGCACTATCCGCTGCGGTCCGAAACGCGGGCGCTGCTCAAGGTCGCCGGCCTCGATCCGGACGACGTGCTGCACGTCATCGAGCGGGCGGCGGTCGAGGATCTGGGCGCCATCGGCGACGTCACCTCCGCGGCCACCGTGTCGCCCGACGCGACGATGGCCGGCAGCTACGTCACGCGCCAGGCCGGAGTGGTCGCCGGCCTGCCGGTCCTGGTCGCCGTCTTCGAGCACTGCCTCGGCGACGACGCGACCGTCGAGTTGCTGAGCCGCGACGGCGAGCGGGTGCAACCCGGTCAGGCGATCGCGCGGGTCGAAGCGCCGGCTGTCGGCCTGCTCGCCACGGAACGGTTGTCGTTGAACCTGCTCGGTCATCTGTCCGGCATCGCCACGCTGACCCGCGCCTGGGTCGACGCGATCGCCGGCACCGCGGCCCGCATTCGCGACACCCGCAAGACGACGCCCGGCCTGCGCGACCTGGAGAAGTACGCCGTGCGCTGCGGCGGCGGGGTGAACCACCGCCGCGGGCTCGACGACGGCGTCCTGATCAAGGACAACCACGTCGCGGCCGCCGGCGGCGTCGGCCAGGCTCTCGACCGGGTGCACCAGGCGTACCCCGCGACTGCGATGCCGGTGCAGGTGGAGGTGGAGGTCGACGACCTCGCGCAGCTCGAGGAGGCGCTCGCGCACGGCGCCCGCGAGGTGCTGCTCGACAACTTCGACGATGCCGCGTTGCGCACCGCGGTCACGCTGGTCCGGCAACGCCAGCCCGAGGTGGTGATCGAGGCCAGCGGCGGGTTGACCCTCGACCGCGCGGCGGCGGTTGCTCGCACCGGCGTCGACTACCTCGCCGTCGGCGCACTGACGCACTCCGCGCCGATCCTCGACATCGGCCTCGACACCGAGACCGGCTGAGCGGTCAGATCTCGATCGCGCAGGACTGGTCGACGCCGAGCACGGCCAGCGTCCGGCCAAGCCCGAGGAACACCGCGACGCACAACGTGAGATCGAGGACCTCCGGGTCGGAGAACGCCGCCTGCAGCCGTGCGAAGAAGGCGTCGTCGATCGAGCCGTGGTCGGTCGCGAACCGTTCGGCGTACTCGATCGCCAATCGCTGCCGCTCGCTGTAGTGCGGGTAGGTCGCGTAGTCGGCCACGTGGTCGTAGAGCTCGGCCGCGACGCCCGCCTCCTGCACCGAGGGGGCGCGGAAGTCGGCGCAGGCGACGCAGTCGTTGATCTGCGCGATCCGCATCCGCGCCAGCTCGCGTTCCTCCGGCGGCAGCACGCTCTGCTGGTAGGCGCCGTGAATCATCCGCTCGACCATCGCGCCGAGTTGCGGTCGCAACGTCCAGATCATCGCCGCTTCCCCGCCCGGGCCGTCGGGGATGTCGAGCCGCGCCACGGATCGAGCCTAGGCGGTTACGCCCGGACCCGCTGGATGACCTGCTCGCCGTACGCCGCGAGCGCATCGGCGTTGGCGGCGGCATGCGCGGCGTACGCCGACACCCCGATCCAGGTCACGCCGGCGGCGGTCACCTGGCCGATCCAGTCGAGCTCGGCCTCGGCGTTGAACCGGTTCCCCTCTCGGTCGACGATCGGCGACCGGTTGCCGGCCGCGAGACAGACATCGATCGTCGCGGGGTCGCGGCCCGCCCGCTCCAACCGGTCGTGCAGGTCCGCGATCGCGCTGGTCAGCGCCGGCAGGTCCGAGATCTGCGGGGTGCGCGAGGTCTTCGACAGCTCGGCCGACGCCATCAACGGCGCCCACCCGATGCCGTGGCGGACGACGCGCTCCCGCGCGGTTGTGCTGTTGCCGCCGATCCACAGCGGCGCGCGCGGCTGGATCGGGCCAGGCCGGAACGCCTGCTCGCGCGCGGTGAACCCGCGGCCGTCGTACTGCACGGACTCCGGCTCTGCCCAGGCGCGGTTCAACACCTCCAGCGCCTCGTCGAACCGCGCGTTGCGCTCCTCGAAGTCCACGCCCAGCGCCGCGAACTCCGAGCGCAGGTAACCGGTGCCGCAGGTGAGGGTGAGCCGGCCGCGCGAGAGCACGTCCACGCTGACCGCCGCGCGCGCCGTCAGCAGCGGGTTGCGATAAGGCAGTACGGCGAGGAACGCCAGCAGCCGCAGCCGCGAGGTCAGCGCCGCGCAGTAGGACAGCGCGACGTACGGGTCGAATGACGCGTGACCGCCGTTCTCCAGCCACTTTCGGGAGGGCGCCGGATGCTCGGTGAAGGCGATGGCGTCAAAACCGGCCGCCTCGACGGTGCCGGCCCACGCCGCGATGTCGGCCGCCATCGCGTCCGGCGCGACCGGCTGGTCGGCCGGCATTGGGTACTGCACGCTGAACCGCATCCGCCCGGCTCCCTCCCCGAGGCATGGTACGGAGCCAGCGGTCAGGCAGCGAGCGCGGCGGGCGACACGCCGAGCTCGCGACTCACATCCTCGAAGAACTTCGCGTTGATCGCGGCCCGCCAGACGACGCCACGCACGATCCGCTCGCCCCACTCCGGATGCGCGCGCACCGTCGGGGTAATCGCCTTCTCCAGCCAGTCCTTGCCGTGGCGCGGGTCGACCTCGGCATGCACGGCGTAGAACGGGTACGCCGCGGCCGGCCCGTCGCAGCGCTCGAGGGCCTGCAGCACCATCCGGCTGCGCGGCCCCGCCTGCAGCTCGATCAGCCCGAGGGCGCCCAGCATCTCCGGTTGCAACCATCGGTTCGTGGCCAGCAGGCCGCCGAACGCGGTGCGAGCCAACGCAGACACCGGCAACTCGGCGTCCGCAATGCGTGGCAGGTCGATCGCCTCCACCAGCTGGTCGTGCAAAACGGTGTGGATGCCGGAGAGATCGCCGTTGCCCATCTCGTCCCAGTAGTTGGTGGCGAGCTCGAGCTTCGCCGAGCCGGCCAACCCGACCTGGCAGATCGCGACCAGGTCGTCGAAGTCGGCGTCCGGGCCGCCTTCGAGCGCGAGGAAGCGGACCACGTCGTCCCAGTCGGCGCGTCGGGCCAGCCACTTGTAGATCGGTGGCAGCCGGTCGCTGGCGGCCAGTCGGCGCATCGCTTCGACTGGATCGTCGACCGGTACGCCGTCGAGCGACGTCACACTCTCTAGCTCGGCCAGCCATGCCGCCTCGCAGCGCTGCTTCAGCGCGGCGACGGCGGGATGATGCTGCCAGCGGGCGGCGTCGCCGACCCGCTCGAGCGGCCCATAGTGCAGGTCGTAGATCGCCTGCAGCGTGACCAGCCGGTCTCGCTCGTCCACGGGCGCAACGTCACGTAGTTGGTCCAGCTGCGCGGCATCGCCGCACCGAAGCGCCTGCGCTAATCGATCCGAGAGGCGCTGCGCCGCCGCGATGTAGGTCATGCGATCCGGCATGCCCGGCGCAGGCCAGCACCATGCGACATATCGGCGGCCGCCTTAGTGCTTAGCCGATGCGATGCGCCGGACCGGGCTGGCGAGCGGCACAAAGATAGGCATTCCACCCGATGTCACGACCCTCCTTAGACGCGCAGGCTGAACGCCGTCAAACCGGACAAGGAGGCGTCATGGGTCCAGTGAGCAACTACCCATTCCTGCTGGCCGAGGTGAGCTACCGGCAGCAGCAGCTGACCGCCTCGTACCCCCGCGGCCGGCACCCCCGCCGCTACTGGCGCGACACCATCCGCGGCTTCGGCCGCCGGTTCGGCCGGCGCCGTCCCGCGGTGACCGGCGCGCCGCATCACCGCGCGGCGGCGCGGGCGGCGCGATAACCGCTGTCAATGTCGTCGAGGGCCGACATGATGGGGGCATGGCGAGCGCGGCGGCAACGGGCCCGCTGGTCGGGCGCGGCGAGGAGCTGCGCCGGCTGAGCGAGCTGATCGGCCTCGCCGATAAGGCGGCCAATCGGGCCGACCGGTCGGGCGGCTTGGTGCTGCTCGGCGGCGACGCCGGCGCCGGCAAGAGCCGGCTGCTGACCGAGCTCGCCGGAGCCGCGACGGCCGCCGGATGGCGGGTGTTGACCGGCCACTGCCTGGACTTCGGCGACGGGTCGCCACCGTACTTGCCGTTCACCGAGGCGCTCGGCCGGCTGGCTGCGGACGAACCCGAGCTGGCCACGTCGCTGGTGACCGCGAGCCCGGCACTGGCCCGGCTGATGCCGGCACAACGGCTGCTCGGCGAGCAGCGCACTGACCAGCAACCCGCCGACCGCGCCGCGGTGCTCGACGCCGTGCTGGACGCACTGCAGCGGCTCGCCGCCAGCGCGCCACTGTTGCTGGTCCTGGAAGACCTGCACTGGTCCGACCAGTCGACCCGCGACCTGCTGCGGTTCCTGTTCACCCGCGACATCGACGAGCCGGTGAGCATCCTGGCGTCGTACCGCAGCGACGACCTGCATCGGGGTCACCCGCTGCGCGCCGCGCTCGCCGAGTGGGTCCGGCTGCCGGCAGTGACCCGCATGCAGCTCGGGCCGCTGCCGGACGGCGACGCCCGGCAGCTGGTCAGCCTGCTCAGCGCGGGCGCGGCCACCGATGTCCGCCGGATCCTGGCGCGGGCCGAAGGCAACCCGTTCTTCATCGAAGAACTGGTGGCGGCAGCGGCCGCGGGTGGCGGCGCGCTGCCGGCCGATCTCGCGGACCTGCTGCTGGTGCGGCTCGAGCGGCTCGACGACGCGGCCCGGCTGACCGTACGAGCGGCCGCCGTTGCCGGACGCCGGGTGTCGCACGACCTGCTCGCGCGCGGCACCCAGCTCGACGACGTCGAGCTGGAGGTGGCGCTGCGCGCGGCGACCGAGGCAAACGTCCTGGTCTCACCCGACGGCGCGGGCTACGCCTTCCGGCACGCGCTGCTCGCCGAGGCGGTGTATCAGGACCTGCTGCCGGGCGAACGCGTCCGGCTGCACGCCGCCTTCGCCGCGGCCATCGCCAGCCGCGAGGTGGCGGGCTCGGCCGCCGAGCTGGCGCGGCACGCCCGCGCCTCGCACGACCTGGTGACGTCGGCGAGGGCGAGCGTCCGCGCTGGCGACGAGGCGATGTCGGTCGGCGGGCCGGAAGAGGCGATCCGGCATTACGAGCTGGCACTCGAGCTGTGCAACGACGCCGACGTCGCCGCCGCCTTGGCCGCCGACAGCGACGGTGACGGGCCGCTCACCCGGGTCACCCTCACGCTTCGCGCCGCCGCGGCCGCGACCGCAGCCGGCCACCTGTTCCGCGCGCTCGGGCTCGCGCAGGAGGAGCTCGCCAGCCTGTCCCCGACGGCGCCGGTCACCGATCGGGTGCGGCTGCTGAACTCCGTCGCCATGACCGCCCTCGTCGTCGACACCAAGGTCGACGTGCTGGCGGTCACCACCGAGGCGCGACGGCTGATGGCGGATGCGCCGCCAAGCCCGCTGCACGCCGAAACCCTCCACCTCTACGCCCGTGCCAACTCGGCGCGGGCGCGTGACGACGAGGCGGCGCGCAGCGCCGCGGACGCCCTGCGGATGGCCCGTGACCTGGGCCTGACGGCACGCGCCGCCGAGGTCACCATCCTGCTGGCGCGGCTCGACGAGCGGGCCGGTGACTCGACCGCAGCGCATCACTCGTTGATAGCCGCGATCGCCGAGGCGCGCGCCGGCCACGAACCGATGGCCGAGCTGCGCGGCATCTACAACCTCGGCGGGCTGCACTTCGGGCAGGGGCGGCTGACAGAGGCGCTCGACCTCTACCAAGAGGCCGCCGCGCTCGCAGCCACCATCGGCCGGCAGTGGGCGCCGTACGGTCTCGACGCGACCGTGATGTCCGCGATCGTGATGAGCATCGCCGGCGACTGGAAGGGCGCCGAGGCGCTGCTCGACGTCGCCAACCCGCCGGAACAGGCCGCGATGATGCTCGCCGCCCTGCGCATGGAGATCGCGGCCGGCCGCGGCGACACGGAGGCGCTGTCGCTGCTGCCATCGGTGCGGACCTGGTGGGAGCGCGACGGTTTGATCGCGATCACCAGCGCGGCCGCGGCGATCGAGCTGCACGGTCACCGCGGCGATGTCGAGCAAGCCCGCGCGGTCCACGACGACGTCGTCAGCTGCGTCGGCGCGATGTGGAAGGGCGACGAGTTCAGCGCGCGGATCCGGCTGGCCGCGCTGCTGCTCGGCCAGCTCGCCAGCCGAGCGGTCGCCGGCAGCGGCAGCGAACGCGCCACGCTGCTCCCGCTCGGCGAGACGCTCGCCACCAGCGCCGAGCAGGTCGCCGAGCACAGCCGGCACCTCGGCCCCGAAGGTGAGGCTTGGCGGGTCCGGGCGGCAGCCGAGGTGGCCCGGCTGCGCTGGCTCAGCGGCGAGGCGGATGTCGACGAGCTGGTCGCGGCCTGGCGCGACGCGGTCGCCGGGTTCGAGCGGTTCGGCCACGTCTACGAGACCGCCCGCTCACGCACGCGGCTCGGCGCCATCCTGCTGGCGGGCGGCCAGCCGGACGCCGCCGCCGAGCAACTCGAGCTGGCGTCGACCACCGCCCGGGCGCTCGGCGCGCGGCCGCTGCTCGACGAGCTGACCCGGCTGCGGGCCACTCGCCCGCCGGCCGCAGCGGAGCACCCCACCGCACTGACCGCCCGCGAGCGGGAGGTGCTCGACCTCGTCGCCACCGGCCGCAGCAACCGCGACATCGCTCAGCAGCTGTTCATCAGCGCCAAGACCGTGAGCGTGCACGTCTCCAACGTGCTCGCCAAGCTCGACGCGGCCAGCCGCACCGAAGCCGTCGCCATCGCCCGCGCCCGCGGCCTGCTCGACTGACGGCACGCGTCAGCGGTGGGCGACGAGGATGGTCGCGTCCGTGTCGGCGACGCGCGCCAGCCGCGGCTGCAGCCCGATATCGCTAGCCAACCGCGCCGCCGTTGCCGCCTGGTCGGCGCCGACCTCGCTCAGCAGCAGACCGCGGGGCGACAGCCACTCCGGCGCCGCCGCCATCACCCGGCGTAACACGTCCAGGCCATCCGCTCCCCCGTCCAGCGAGTGGAGCGGTTCGTGCAGCCGCGCCTCGGCCGGCAACAGCCGGATCTGCTCGGTCGGCACGTACGGGACGTTGGCTAGTACGACGTCGACCCGGCCGCGCAGCTGCTCGGGCAGCGCCGCGAACAGGTCGCCTTGATAGACCCGGCCACCGACCTCCGCCAGGTTCACTCGCGCGCACCCGACCGCCGCGGCATCGAGGTCGGCCGCGTGCAGCTCGATGCCGCGCAGCGACGACGCCACGACCAGCCCGAGCGCGCCCGACCCGCAGCACAGGTCGACGACGACGTCGACTGCTTCGGCTGGCTGCCGGCGCTCCCGGATGATCCGGATCGCCTCGCGAACCAGAGCCTCGGTCCGGCGGCGCGGCACGAACACGCCGGCGGAGACCCGGATCCGGCGGCCGCAGAACTCCGCCCACCCCAGCACCTGCTCGAGCGGCGCACCGGCGGCACGTCGCGCCACCATCGCGTCGAGTTCGGCCGGCGACGCTGCGGCCTCGACCAGCAGCCGCGCTTCGTCCTCGGCGTACACGCAGCCCGCCGCCCGCAGCCGCGCGACAACCGCCGAGTCCACACTGCACACTCTGGCAGGGCGGCCGCGCCGTGCGACCGCCCGCGGAGGTGGCTCGGGTGACGATTGCGGACAGCGACCGGCTGGACCAGCTTGCGCAGGTCTGGCAGTGGTTCGGCAACGACGCGTCGCCGACGTCGCCGATCTACGGCGCGATCTGCGAAGCGGTCGCGACCGACCGCGAGCTGCTCGGCCTCGTGCTGGAAACGCCCCCTGAGGCTCACCTGCCGCCGCTGTTGCTGACCGCCGTCCACTACCTGCTGCTCGCTGACCCGGATCAGCCGCTGCGCGCCGTCTATGCCGGCCGTTCCGACGCCGACCCGGCGCCGCTGTTTCGCGACATCTGTCTCGACCGGCGCGACGAGATCCAGCAACTGATGCGCACCCGGCGAATCCAGACCAACGAGGTGCGCCGGAGCACCCTCATCGCCCCGTGCCTGTCGTGGGCCGCCGACCGCTACGGCGAGCCGGTCGCGTTGGTCGACGTGGGTTGCAGCGCCGGGCTGAACCTCTACTGCGACCGCTACCTGCTCGACTACGGCGACCGGGGCACGACCGGCCCGCCCGACAGCGCGATCCGGCTGTCCTGCCGAGTGACCGGCGGCGAGCCGCCGATCAGGAGCGAACTGCCACCGATCGTCCACCGGATCGGCGTCGACCTCGAGCCACCGGACCTGACCGATCCGGCAGATGTCCGCTGGCTGCTCGCCTGCGTCTGGCCGGGGACCGGGCGGTTCGGCCACACCGAGCGCGCGATCGCGGCCGCCCAGCCGCAGCCGCCACCGGTGGTCGCCGGTGACGCGATCGCGCTGCTGCCGCAGCTGCTGCGCGACGTGCCGGCGGAGGCCGGCCTGGTCTGCGTGTTGACGACCTGGGCGTTCTCCTACTTCTCGTCCGCCGATCGCGACCGCTTCATCGGGATTCTCACCGAAGTGGCCGACCGGCGACCGCTGGTGTGGCTGGCCGGCGACGTGCTCGGCAGCGTGCCGCTCGACGTGCTGCCTCCCGCAGCAGCCGGGACGCCGTTGTCCGGGCACGTCATGACGGCGGGGACCTGGGAGGGCGGCGTGCTCTCAACCAGCTTGCTCGCGAAGGTGCAGCACCACGGCGAATGGCTCGACTGGCTGATCTGACCATCTCAGCGCTGCCGGTTCAGGCTGCCCCAGGAGCCTTCCTGCTCGTCGACCAAGCGGGTCGCCTCCTCGACGACGTCGAGGGCCAGCCAGGCGAGCGGTTCCTCGCACACGACGAGCGGTTCGTTGTCCGGCCCGCGGGCGACCTCGTGACCGGCGAGCACCC
Source organism: Mycobacteriales bacterium (assembly GCA_035550315.1). Taxonomy (GTDB): domain Bacteria; phylum Actinomycetota; class Actinomycetes; order JAFAQI01; family JAFAQI01; genus DASZPL01. The sequence continues at coordinate 32,243 of DASZPL010000139.1, forward strand.
ACGGCCGCACTCCCGACCCGCGCACCTCGCGCAGATGCCGGTAGTCGTAGAGCCGGCGGGCTGCCCATAGCCGGACGCTGCGGCCCTCCCACCACGACTCGACCGCCAGCGGGCTGGCCGACAGGCCGGGCAGCGGCACGCCGGTCAGCTCGTCGTAGCTCTCCATCCGGTGGTCGTACGCCGGCCCCCGCGACCAGCGGACGTAGACGTCGTCGCGGCGCTCGATCAGCTCGGCGACCTCGTCGAGGCTGCCGATGGTTCGGAGATCCTGCGTCATCTCCACGACGAGTGCTCTGCCCCTCCCAGGCTGGTACGCGCGGTCGGCCGGGCCGCTACGCGAACTGGTCGACCATCGCCTCGCAGAACGCCTTGAGGTCGTCCGGCTTGCGGCTGCTCACCAGGGTGTTCGGCCCGGCGGTGCAGACGACCACTTCCTCGTCGACCCAGGTGCCGCCGGCGTTACGGATGTCGGTCTGCACGCTCGGCCAACTGGTCAACGTCCGGTCCCGGACGACGTCGGCCTCGACCAGCGTCCATGGCCCGTGACAGATCACCGCGACCGGCTTGCCGTCGGTGAAGAACGACTTGGCGAACGCGACGGCCGCGTCCACGGTCCGCAACTGGTCCGGGTTGGCAACGCCGCCGGGAAGCACCAACGCGTCGTAGTCGGCGGCGTTGGCGTCGTCGACGGTCACGTCGACGTCGAATTGGTCGGCCTTGTCGAGATGGTTGAACGCCTGCACCTTGCCGGCTTCGGGCGCGACCAGCTTCGGCGTACCGCCCGCTTGTTCTACGGCCTTCCAGGGCTCAACCAGCTCGACCTGCTCGATGCCCTCGGTCGCAACCAGAAACGCGATCGTCTTGCCGGTCAGTTCTGCTGCCATCGGTCCTCCGTTCGCGTGCTCGGTCAGCCGAGCGGTGGCTCGTCGGTCTCGTGCATGGCGCGTTCCTCAGCGGTGTAGCCGCCGCCATCCGCGCCGACGTCCTCCGCCCATGAGTCCTGCTCCTTGTTGGTGCCACCCTCGCGGCTTTCAGCGAACCGGCCGGTCTGCTCTTCTTCATCGGCCGGATAGGGATCGTCGTCAGTGGGACGCCGCCGCTGGCGATCGGGCTGCTCGCGGCGCAGCCGGTCGTCGAGTGGCTCGCGGTCGCGCGTCTCCGCGGCCGTCGTACCAAACTCGTCGGCGGCGATCGGATAGTCGCGTGGCACGGCGTAGTCCTCTTGCGCATCGCCGGTGATCACCTTGCTCGGAAGCGCGCCGGAGTGGTCCGGGATGCCTTCGTCCTCGAGTTCCGAACCGGGATCGGGCTCGCGCGAATCGGGTGGCACGGTCATACCAAGACCCTTCCCGAGGCACCCCGTGAAAAACGCGGGGTGCGGCTCAGTCGGGTCGGCGTTCGCGCGCCCGGCGCATCTCCTCGCGGTGCTCGTGCGCGACCTTGCGCCACTGCTCGGCGTGTTCGCGGCGCAGCCGGCGCGTCTCCTCCTGCCACCGGCGCCGCAGCTCCGGGTCGTCCTTCCAGGACGCGCGGTCGGCGCCGGGATGCTGGTGCTGGAAGTCGCGCCACAACCCCCGTGCTTGGCGAAGCGCGCTGGCGACCTGCTTGCCGGCTCGTTGCGCGGCCTCGGCCGCCGCCTTCAGCTGCTCCCGGCTTCCCGCACCCTGAACCATCACCGCGAACGCCCACAGCCCGGCGTTGACCAGCTTGGCCGCCCGGTGCACCTCGTCGGTCGTCTGCTCGATGACAAGGTCGACGTCATCGCTGTCGGCGGCATGGCGGCGTAGCGCTTGGAACTGGACCTGCCAGAGCCCGAGCATGGCGTACGCCGCGACCTTCGGCTCCGGGTCGTCCGGGCTGACGCCTGCGCGGGCCGCCATCGCCTCGGCGGCGACGCCGACCAGCCGGTCCATCATGTCGTGCTGGGCGGCGCGCAGCGACGGTGTGCTGTCGATCAGAGCCGTGAACTGCCGAAACATCGGCAGCGCAACCGGGCCGCGGCCGGTGTCGGTCTGACTCCACGCGGCGCGCAGCGATTCGAGGTCCTGCGCCAGCACGTCGAGCATCGCGTCAACCGGCGAACGCGCCGGCGCGTCGGGGCCAAGGGCTGCGCGGATCGCCTCCGCCATATCGGCCTCGCGGTCGAGAAGCAACGACTCCTTGGTCGGGAAGTAGTTGTAGATCGTCTTCTCGGAGACACCGCATGCGTCGGCGACCTCGCTCACCCGCACGGCGTCGAAGCCACGGATCAGAAACATCTCGGTCGCGGTGTTAGAGATGAGCTCGCGGGTCAGCCGCTTCTTGCGTTCGCGCAGGCCCTCGCGCACCTCGTCACCAGAACCGCGGTCATTTGGGCCGGGGTCATCGGGGCCTGGCATGTATCCAGGATATCGCGGGGAAAATACAGTTGCCAAATCTTTCTAGTCACTGTAAGTTCCCGATTCATGACCCCAGACCTCGCCGTCCTGACCGACGGCCTCACCAAGCGCTTCGGCGACCTCGTCGCCGTCGACCACGTCGACCTGGCGATCCCGGCCGGCACGGTAGCGGCGTTGCTCGGCCCGAACGGCGCCGGTAAGACCACCACCGTCCGCATGCTGGCCACGTTGTCGGCCCCGACCAGCGGGTCCGCGACGGTCTGCGGCTACGACGTCGTCCGTCACGCGGACGCGGTCCGCAACGTGCTGTCGCTGACCGGCCAGTTCGCCGCACTGGAGGCGAACCTCACGCCGCGGGAGAACCTGGCGTTGATGGCCGGGCTCCGCGGCTACGGCCGCGGCGCCGCCGCGCGGATCGCCGACCGACTGATCGACCGGTTCGACATCGGCGAGTTCCGCGACAAGCAGGTCAAGAACATTTCCGGCGGGCAGCGCCGGCGGGTGGACCTCGCGGCGAGCCTCGTGACCCAGCCGCAGCTGCTCGTGCTGGACGAGCCGACCACCGGGCTGGATCCCCGCAGCCGGCAGGTGGTGTGGTCGACCGTCCGCGAGCTGGTCGCCGAAGGCGTCACCTTGCTGCTGACCACGCAATACCTCGAGGAAGCCGACGAGCTCGCCGACAGCATCGTGCTGATCGACCATGGCCGGGCCGTCGCCACCGGCACGCCCGCCGACCTGAAGGCGAGGATCGGTGACCACCGGGTCGACGTCGTCGCCACCGACGCCGCCGGCCTGCACCAGCTGAACGCCGCCCTCGATCCGTCCTTCGAGCTGACCGTCGCCGTCGAGCGCCGGATGCTGTCGATCCCCGCGCCCCGGGAGGCGGCCGACCTGTCCCGGGTCGCCGACGCGGTCGCGGCCACCGGCGTACCCGTCGACGAAGTCGCATTACGCCGGCCAACGCTCGACGACGCGTTCCTCGCCCTGACCGGCCAAGCGCCGGCGGAAGACTTCGCTTCGCAGGAGGCCGTCCCCGCATGACCGACATCGCCGTCCCCTACTCCGCGCCCGTCGGCCGCGGCCACCATGAGCCGCTGCCCGCACGGCCGAGCCGCCCGGCGCGCTACCTGCGCGAGACCGCGCTGCTCGTGCGCCGCAGCCTGCGCACGATTCCGCGGGTGCCGGAACGCCTCAGTGACGTCACGATCCAGCCGGTCGTGTTCACGTTGCTGTTCCTCTACGTGTTCGGCTCCGCCATCCACATCCCGGGCATGCGCTACCAGGACTACCTGCTGCCGGGACTGATCGGTCAGAGCCTGGCCTTCGGCGTCGTCGGCGCCGGCGTCGCGACGTCGACCGACTTCACCACCGGCGTGATCGACCGGTTCCGCTCGCTGCCGGTGACCCGGCTCGCGGTGATCACCGCACAGGTGGTCGGGCAGATCCTCGAGCAGATCCTGGGCCTCGCCATCGTGATCGCGATCGGGCTCGGCCTGGGGTGGCGACCGGATCTCAGCGTCACCGGCGGCTTCGAGCTGGCCGGGTTGATGCTGCTCGGTCTGACCGCCTTCACCTGGTTCGGCGTCCTGATGGGGATGCTGGTCCGCAGTTCCGACGCGATGCAGGGCCTGGGCTTCGCGGTAGTGTTCCCGCTGTCGTTCCTCGCCGGCACGTTCGTGCCGATCGAAGGGATGAAGACGGTGCCGCGGGTGATCGGTGAATGGGACCCGCTGTCGTCGTTCGTCGCCGCGGTTCGCCACATCAGCCAGGGCACCGACGCCCACGGATCGTGGCAGTTGACCCACCCGGAGATCGCGATGGTCGGCTGGTGCCTGCTGGTGATCGCGATCTGCGTGCCGCTGGCACTGCATCGGTTCCGCTCGATGGCCGCGAGCTAGGCGACGCGAGGAACGCCGCCGGTCAGTCCGGCGGGAGCACAACCTCCGGCAGCGGATGGCGGTAGAGCGCCGCGGCGTTCTCGCAGCAGATCTGGCGCAGCTCGCCCGGCGGCAGGTGACCCCACGCCGCTTCGATGACGTCCTGAGTGTCGGGCCACGTGCTGTCACCGTGCGGGTAGTCGACCTCGACCATGATGTTCTCGACGCCGATCCGGTAGCGGGTGTCGATGGTTGACGGGTCGTCGAGCGTGCAGAACCAGAAGTTGCGGGTCAGCACCTCGGCGGGCCGGATGTCCCAGCCCAAGCCGTAGCCGGACCGGTCGACGATGTTGTCCAGCCGGTCGAGCAGCATCGCCACCCAGCCGATCCCGCCCTCGCTCATCGCGATCTTCAACGGCGGGTGCTGCAGCGGGTAGCCGGACCACAACCATTCGGCGCATGCCCCGAGTGACTGCTGGCCGAACAGCGTCGCGACCAGTTGCACCGCGGGCGACCCGGGCGGCGGCATCGGCATCCCGGAGCTGCCGACATGCAGCGAGATCACGGTGTCGGTCTCGACGCAGGCCTCGATGATCGGGTCCCAGTGCTCGCGCTGCCACAACGACGGCAGACCCAGCTCGTGCGGGCGCTCGGGCAACGTGACCGAGGCGAAACCCCGCGCGGCGTTCCGCCGGATCTCGGCCGCCGCCAGCTGCGGGTCGCTGAGATAGGTAATGCCGAGCGGGACGATGCGCTGCGGGTACGCCGAGTACCACTCGTCGTACAGCCAGTCGTTCCAGGCCCGCACGCACGCCAGGCCGAGCTCCCGGTCGTCAACCGACGAGAGCACCCGGCCGGAGAACCCGGTGATCTGCGACGGAAAGCTCACCGACGCCCAGATGCCGGCGAGGTCCATGTCCTTAACCCGCTCGCGCACGTCGTAGCAGCCCGGACGCATCTGGTCGAAGCGAAACGGCTCCATGGTCACCGTCTCCGGGCGGCGGCCCGCGACCGCGTTCATGCCGACCTGGGTGTAGCGCTTGCCTTCGAATTCCCAGACCTGATGGCCGGACCGGGTTTCGACGATCCGTGGGGCGCGGTCGGCGAGCGCGGCAGGCATCCGGCCCACGAAAGTGTTTGGCGGCTCGACAACGTGGTCATCGACGGAGATGACGGTGTAGCGCACCCGGCGGGGCTCAGGCTCCGGCAGAAAGAGAGTGGTGTCGAGTTCGAGGGTCATCAAATCCGTCCCGCCTGCCTACCCCGCTCAGGGTATCGGCGGCGGACCGCCGCGCGATGCGAGACTTCGTCGGTGACCACAGACGAGTGTCCGCCGGCCAGCGCGGCCGGCGGCATCGACTGGAGGCCTGACGAGATGTTCCGACTGGCCGAGACGCCGGAAGCCGTGACCGCGGCGCGTCGCTTCGTGGTCGAGCGGGCGACCGCGAACGGCGCCGAGGCACTGTCGGCCGATGCCGCGATGGTCGCGGCTGAGCTGCTCGCGAACGCCCGGCAGCACGGCCTGCCACCCGTCGTCGTACGCACCCACGCCGAGCCCGGCCTGGTGCGGATCGAAGTGCAGGACGCGAACCCGCACCCACCGATCCGTCCGACGCCGAGCCTGAGCAACATGACCGGTCGCGGCATCGTGCTGGTCGAGGCGGTGGCGAGCGACTGGGGCACCCGGCGCGAGCCCGGCGGCGGCAAGACGGTGTGGGCCGAGCTGCGCAGCGACCATCGGGTGCCGCACGCCCAGCGAACCGTGTCGGTCGACGACGACCCAACGACCGGCTGGCCGGACGACGCCGACGAGGCGGAGCCGCGCTTCACGATCGTCCTCGGCGACGTACCAACCGAGCTACTCATCGAAGCCAAGGCTCACATCGACAACCTGGTGCGAGAGTTCACCCTGGCCGCCGCCGGTGAACCGGCCGGCGTGGCGGTGCCGAAGCACCTGGCTGAGCTAATCGAGACCGTCGTGCACGGCTTCGCCGAGGCCCGCACCGCGATCAAGCGGCAGGCACTCGCCGCGGCCAGCCGCGGTGAGGTCCGCACCCGGCTGACGCTGCAGCTGCCGGTGTCGGCGGCGGAGACCGGCGAGGCGTATCTCGCCGCGCTCGACGAGGCAGACGGCTACGCCCGGGCCGGCCGGCTGCTCACCCTCGAGACGCCACCCGAACACCGGCTGTTCCGACGGTGGTACGTCGAGGCGGTCATCACGCAGCTACGACAAGCCGCGGCTGGCCTGCTGCCGTCACCGGTCGTTCCGTTCGAGCAGCGACTGCTCGACGAGGTACGCCGGCTGTCGATCGCGCAGCTGGACAGTGACCGGGCGGCGCGGCTGCAGCGGGTGACGGCGGCATTGGTCCGCGCGACGACCCCGGAGGACGTCGCGGCCGTGGTCGTCTCGCAGGGCGTCGCGGTGCTAGGCGCTTCGGGCGGCAGCTTGCTCGTGCTCTCCGAGGACGGCGAGCACCTGGCCGTGCCCGGGGCAGTCGGCTACGGCGAGGACTTGGTCAGCCAGTTGCGGGAAGAACTCCCCAGTGCGCAGCTGCCGGCAGCGACCGCACTGCGCACCGGCGAGCCGGTGTGGCTCGAGTCGCCGGAGGACTTCGACGCGGCGTTCTCCGAGCTTCGGACGTTCGAGCCGCAGTCCGCCGCGCTCTGCGCCGTACCGCTGATGGTCGCCGGCACGCCGGTCGGCGCACTGCGGTTCAGCTTCGAGACGCCGAAGCTTTTCGACGAGGACGAGCGGACCTTCGTGCTCGCGCTCGCCGCGCAGACCGCCCAGACGCTGCACCGTGCTGAGATCTTCGAGGCGGAACGGCAGGCGGCGCTGGACCTGCAACGCGAGCTGCTGCCGGAGGAGATCCCGACGATCCCGGGCTGGGACATCGCCGCGCACTACAGCCCAGCAGACGGGCAAGAGGTCGGCGGTGACTTCTACGACGTCATCGCGCTGTCGGACGGCCGGGTGGCCGCCGTCGTGGGCGACGTCATGGGCCGAGGCGTGCGGGCAGCCGCCGCCATGGCCCGGATCCGCTCCACCATTCGCGCCTACGTGCTCGACGATCCCGACCCCTCGCGAGTCGCCGAAAAGCTCGACTATTACTTCGCCGAGCTCGAGCTGGGCCAGTTCGTCACTGTCATCTACTTCCTGGTCCTCCCGGAGAGCGACTTCGTCCGGGTCGTCAACGCCGGCCACCTGCCGCCGGTCTTGGTGACAGCCTGGGGCAGCGAGCTGGTCGACACCTCGGTCGGGCTTCCGTTCGGGGTCGGCGGGGACACCCGAGCGGTTTCCGAGGTGGCGCTTCCGCCCGGCGCGGCTCTCGTGGCGATCACGGACGGCCTGGTGGAGCGGCGCGGCGAAGACATGGACGAAGGCATGGACCGGGTCCTTCGCGCGGTCAGCGAGCGGACCTATCGGCACGCGCACGACATCCTGACCGACATCGTCGGGTCCAGTCCGGCCGGGTCCGGCCACGATGACGACGTCACGGTCGTCGTGTTGCAACGCCGGGAGTCGACCCGATAGCGGGTCGGCTGTCTAAAGTCAGGCGGTGGCGTCACCACCGTTGCCCACCGACCCAATCACCGAAGCGCACCGCCAGTGGGTGGCGCACGGCTGGGGTGCGGCGGCGGACGGCATGGCCGCCGTCACCTCAATCATGCGCGCGCAGCAGATCATGCAGGCGCGCGTCGACCAGGTGCTGCGGCCGCACGGTGTGACGTTCGCGCGCTACGAGTTGTTGATGCTGCTGCTGTTCAGCCGTCGCGGCGCGCTGCCGATCAACCGGACCAGTGCCCGGCTGCAGGTGCATCCGACGAGCATGACCAACGCCATCGACCGGCTCGAGGGCGCCGGCCTGGTTGAGCGGCAACCGCACCCGACGGACCGGCGCATCACGTTGGTTGCAATTACCGATGCCGGCCGCAAGTTGGCGCTGGCCGCGACAGTCGACCTCAACGCCGCCGTGTTCGAACAGCCGGACCTGTCGGACCGGCAGCTTGCCGCGCTCGTAGCCAGCATCACGGAGCTGCGACGCCGCGCCGGCGACTTCGCCTGACCTACGCGATCCTCACGCAGTCGAGGCGGCTCATCGTTCCCAGTGCACCGGGATCCCGTGTGGTGAGACGGCGCCAAGGATCCGTCGCTCGCCGCCCGGCCAGGTCGTCAGCGCTACCAGAAACTCGTGGGGACGATCGGCGGCGCGTCGCTCCGGCTCGAACGACAAACGGGCGAAGCGTCGGTCGGACGTCGCGTCGGCTACCAACGCATCGATCGCGGCGGCAAGGGCGGCCCGCTGCGGGCGGTCGAGGTACTGCTGGAAGACCGAATGCCACAGCACGGTCCACGTGCCGTTCACGAGGGTGGCCGCGCCAACCGTGTCGGTCGCCGGCTCGGCGCGCACGTCGACCGGGATCTGCCGAGCGAGCTCGATCGCGCCGCGCAGCCGGATGAGCCGCTCCACCTGATCCGGCCACACGTAGGCCGCGAGCATCAGCTGGCCGGACTCGGTGGTCGGGTCGATCGGCGTCAGGTCGCCGCCACGGCGACTGACGACCTCGATCACGCTGTCGGGCGGCGGCACACCCTGCCACGCCATGCCCAACTGCACCGGTGATGCCGGGTCACCGTGGGGGGTTCCGCGGCCGTCGATGCGAAACCGATCGGCCCGCAGGTTGAGGCCAGCGCTGGTCCCGATTTCCACGAGCCGGATCGGCAGGGCGGCTTCGTCGCAGATGTGCCGGAGCCCACCCACCAGGGCAGCCCCGCGGCCGACCTCGTTGGTCTGCGGAGGCCGCAGCAACCACTCGCGAATCCGGTCGGTCTCGCTCTCCAGCAACCCCGCCACGGCACGCCATGCGTCCTCGCCGCCGGGGCCGCGATCCGCGGTCCCGCCGACCGAGGGAAAGTACGGCGCGACCTGTGGCGCGAGGCCTTCCAACACCATCCCGTGCACGCCACCCATCAGGCGCAGGGCGAGTGCGCTCGGGCCGGGGTCTTGGAAGTGGCCATCGAGGACGGTGGCGGTGATGCCATCGGCGAGTACGTCCGACGCGGCGTGACGGATCAGTTCGCCGTACATCGCGCTTCCCATCGCGATGCACGCGTCCGCCTGCTGATGAAAGATCCGGGCGGTCCGCGACCGCGGATCTTCCGCGGTCTGAGTCACGGCAGCAACCGGTCGAGCAGCGCGGCGAGCCCGAGCTCGAACGTCGCCTCGTGGTCCGGCAGTTCGGAGAGCGCCTGGATCAGTGCCTGGTCGCTGTCCGCCGGCCAGGCGCCGGGGTCGGTCACACCGGTCGTCGGACCGCGTTCGGCGGTGCGTTGCATCAGCACCGACGACGCCACGTGATGCTGCAGCGCCCTAATCAGCGGCGCGGCGGCGGCGCCGGTCAGGCCGATGCCGGCAAGCTCCTCGGCGATCTGCGCCTGCATCGGCTGGAACATCCGCGCGGTCTTGCCTCGGGCGTGCGCCAGGCCGATCAGGTGCGGGTGCTCCCAGAGCCGACGGCGCCACTGCCGCGCGATCGACGTCAGCCGCACCGTGGTAGTTGCGCCGGAGACTCGGACCCGGCCCAGGTCGGCAAGCAACCGGTCGACCAGCAGGTCGAGCAGCGCATCGCGGTTGCCGACGTGCCAGTAGATCGCGGTGACCGCCGTACCCAGCTCGGCGGCCAGCCGGCGCATCGTGAGTGCGCTGATGTCATCGGCCTCGACCAGTCGCGCTGCGGCGTCGACGACGAGGTCGCGGGTGAGCGGCTGGTCCCGAGCGCGTGCCGGTTGGCTCACCCCGGCACGGGTGCGAGTGGGAAGTCGTGGCCGGTCAGCCAGTGCCGGCCGACCTCGCGGTGACCCGCCCACCGCTCGACGTTGGCGGCATCGTCCACCTGGCCGAGCGACTCGGGTGTCACGTTGATCCGCTCGGCGTGCGGTCGCAGCGACGCCAGGTCGAAGCCGTAGACCTCGGCCGCGGCCTCGCCGATCATCCGGCGGGTCTCCGCGATGGGGACGTCGTGGTAGGTCTTCGCCAGCCACTCCCGGGAGTGCGGCCAGGTGCCCTCGGGATGCGGGAAGTCGTTGCCCCACAACATGTTGTCGAGCCCGATCTCGTAACGCATGCCGATCTCGCGCCGCTTCGTGTTGGACGAGCCGATGAAGCAGTTGCGGTCGAACAACTCGCTCGGCAACGTGCTGATCCCGAGCGACGCCAGCTTCTCCGCGCCCTTCTGGCCCAGGAACAGCCGGTCCCAGAACCACAGCAGGCCGGGCACCCACCAGCAGCCCGCCTCGGTGACGCCGAACCGCAGCTTCGGGAACCGCTCGAAGACACCGGACCACAACATGAACCAGAGCGGACGCGCCGGCCACCACACGACCTCGGTCACGTAGATGCCGAGGTGGTCGTCGTAGGAGTCCTTGTCCGCCGGCCCGCTGTGCGTCACGACCGGCATCGCAAGCTCCTCGCACAGCTGCCACACCGGGTCGTAGCGACGCGAATGGTAGGGCTCGGCGTGCATCCACATCGCCGGGATCATGACGGCGCGCAGCCCGGAGTCGTAGGCGCGCCGGATCTCGCCGAGCACGTCGTCGAGGTCGGCCGTGATCTGCACGAGGGCGGCGCCGCGGCGCCGTTCCGGTGCGTCGGCGCAGAGCTCGGCGAGCCACCGGTTGTGCGCCCGCGCACCGGCCAGGCCAAGCTCCGGATCGAGGTCGCCGGACAGGCCGAGACCGACACCGAACGGCGCGCAGGTGCGGCTCTCGACGGCGTCGGCGTCCGGGAAGATCACTTCGGCGGTGATGCCGTCGTTGTCCATCTCCTTGTTGCGCCGCTGCGCATCCCAGCCGCCCTCGAGACCCTCCTCGTTCTCGGCGAACCACTTCTCGGCGAACGCCTTGTCGGACGTCCCCATCTTGTGGATCTCCTCGACCGCCTGGTCACGACCGGCAAGGAACTCGTCGAACGCGGGCCAGTACTTCTGCTCGAGGTGGTCGCGGTAGAGCGGCGTCGGCAGGCCCGCGTGTGCGTCAGCGGAGATGACGGTGTACGGCTCGGTCATGTCTGCTCCTTCAGCCCGGGACGGCGCGGAGGTAGTCGGGGTTGCTGCGCGCGAGGATGGAGTCGGTGCGGGCCCGCAGCGCATCGTCGGTGCGCGGGTTGGCGGGGTGGATCCAGAACGTGTCGGCGCGGATGCCGGCGACGACCGCGTCGGCAACCTCTGCCGGCTCGGTGTAGGCGATCGGCACACCGGCGGCCTTCATCTGTTGCTCGAGCTCGTCGACGGTGACGTACGGCGTGACCCGCGGCCGGGTCTTCGCGAACCGGTCGGGCCGGGAACGCCACGACTCGAACAGGCCGGTCCGCAGCATGTGCGGCCCGGGGAAGAGCACCGACGCCGACAGCTGGGTGTCCTGCAACTGGCCGTAGAGGCACTCGGTGATCGTCACGACCGCCGCCTTGGTGGCGGCGTACTGCGGCGTGGACGGCATCGGCGAGATCCCACCGTTGCCGCTGGAGGTGTTGACGACGTGGCCCTCGTCACCTTGCGCCAGCATCGTCGGCAGGAACGCGTTGATGCCGTGGATGACGCCCCAGACGTTGACGGCGATCGCCCACTCCCAGTCCCGGAGCTCGTGCTCCCAGATCGGTCCTTCGGCACCGGCGCCGATCCCCGCGTTGTTGCAGACGACGTGCACCGCGCCGTACTTCTGCAGCGCGGCGTCGCGCAGCGCGACCACGGAGTCGAAGGTCGTGACGTCGGTCGGCACGCCGATCACGTCGAGCCCGGCGTCGGTCAACTCGTCGACCGCAGCCTGCAACGGACCGTCCTGCACGTCGGCGAGCACGACCTTCATGCCGGCCCGGCCAAACGCCTCCCCCATCGCTCGGCCGATGCCGCCGGCCCCGCCGGTCACCACGGCCACGCGGCCGTTGAGCTCTTTCACCTCAGTCGGATCCCACCGGGGACAGATCGTCGTAGCGCTGGTGCACGTACGGTGCGATCCAGTCGGCCGGCACGGATGCGACCACCTCGCCGGTCTGCACGCTCGACCGCTCGGCGAGCTCGATGCTGCGCAGCCGATGCACCGGCAGGTCGGCGACCGGGTCGAAGCGAGACTCTCGCAACACCACGTCGCCTTCCACCCGCCAGAGGCTCTTGGTCTTCTCGTCGCGGTGGCAGTAGACCAGCGCCGGGTCGCCGTCGAAGCCCTTGCCGCCGACCGACGGCAGGAACTTGAGGTAGAAGCTGGTCCGCCGCCGATCAGGGGTCGGCGCCAGCTCTTCGACAACCTTGCCGGTGACCTCGACGAACGTCACGCCCATCCGCGCGAACCAGCCGCGCACCGCGTCGCCGTCGCGTTGCAGCGCGACCTCGGCGAGCTTCTTCGGCTCGCCGAACGTCTCGCGGCCGCCGATCACCGCCTGCTCGGTCGTCATCGGCATGACCAGCGCGTAGTCGCCGTCGACCCCCTCATGCGACGCGTGCACCGCAAAGGTCCCGGCGCCGAAGACCGGATAGCCGCGACCGACGTCCACCGTCGCGATCGTCACCCGCACCAGCGGCTCCGCTGGCGGCGTCAGCGGCGGCGGCAGCACGGCCGCGACCGCGGCGGCATCGGTCTCGTACGTCGCGACCAGCGTGGTCGCCCAGGTGTCGACCTTCGTCGCCTCCACCTCACGGTTGCGCATCTCGTCGAGCGAGCGTGCGGCGTACCGGACCTTGGTCACTTCGACACCTCCTAGCTGGCTCGCTGGCCGAAGCCAACGAGGGCGGGGCATTTCTCCGCCTCTGGCGGCAGGCTCTGTGGTGGCAGCGGCGCCGCGACATCCGTCACCTTGGGACCGAGCGCGTCGCCGAGCGGCCGCAGCGCGTCGAGGTCGAAGCCATAGGTGCGGGCCGCGTTGTCGGCGAGCATCAGCTGGACCTCGGTCGGGTCGACGCCGGCAAAGGCGGCCCGCAGCGCCTCCAACGTGTAGGGGTGGCTGCCTTCCTTGTGCGGGTAGTCACTGCCCCACATGATCTTGTCGACGCCGACGGCCTGGCGCAGCTTGACCTCGTCCGGCCGGATGAACGATGACCCGACCGAACACTGCCGCGCCCAGTACTCGCTGGGCAGCATCTGCATCCGGTCGACGATCGGCAGCGCCCACTCGGCCTCCTGCGAGCCGGTGGCGTTGCGGAACCGATCGAAGAAGTAGTCCAGCCGCGCCAGTTCTTCGGGGATCCACGCGGTGCCCTGCTCGGTGAGTACCAGCCGCAAGCCCGGGTGCCGCGCGAACGCGCCGGAGACCACCAGGTGGGTGAACGCGCGGTGCGCCCACCACGTCACCTCGAGGATCAAGATGACCTTGTCCTCCGGCTCGTCGTCGGCAGCCGGCGCGGCGCTTCCGCTGTGATGGTTGAGTGGTACGTCGAGCTCCTCGCAGACCGCCCAGAGCGGCTCGTAGTACTTCGGGTCGTACAGCGGCGGCAACCCGGAACCGGGCGGTGCACCCGGCAGCAGCACGCCACCGGTCAGCCCGTTGGCCTTCGCCCAGCGGATCTCGGCGACCGACGCGTCGATGTCGTGCAGCGTGATCTGCGCGATCCCCGCCCGCCGGCCGGGCAGCTGCCCGCAGAAGTCTGCCAACCAGCGGTTGTGTGCCTGTAGGCCGGCCCACCGTGCCTCCAGGTCGCCGGCGTTGGCGGGCGGCGGCTGCTCGGTCAGGCTGGCTTTCGGGAAGAACGGCGGCACCGTGTTGGGGAAGATCACCTCGGCGACGATGCCGTCAGCCTCGAGCTCGTCGCGCCGGCGGTCGGAGTCCCAGTTGCGGTCGCCGTCCGGACCCTTCATGTCCTCGTACGGGATCTCGTAGGTCGCGGCCCACGCGTCGAACTCGTCGTGCCACCTGCGCGCGAGATACGGCTTGTAGTCGGTGATGTTGCCGCCGCCGTGACAGTCCGCCGAGATGACGAGGTAACGCTCGTCGGTCGTCGCCGGCATCGCGGCCCTCCCGCCGTACGGCTATGTAACGGCGTTACATTACCGCCCGGACCGGGGCTGTCAATGCCGCGAAGTCACGGCTCCGGCCAGATCACCGTGTCGCGGTCGAGGTAGTAGTCGAAGGCCAGTGGTGTGCACTCGCGGTCGAGCACCCACTTCAGGAACTGCTGGTGCACCGGATGCTGCTGGTAGGCGACCAGCGCGTCGACGTCCGCCACTTCCATGTAGAGCAGGTACTGGTAGCCGCGCGTGCGTTCGGTGTTGATCGACGCACCCAGCCGGATGTGATCGATGCCGCCGATCTCGGAGGGCCAGCTGCGCACCATCCGCTGCATCTCGGCCCAGTCCGCCGCGTCGAGGTCCTCGGGAAAGCTGAAAAGTACGACGTGCTGAAGCGTCACCATGACTCCTTCACGGTGCGGCCCGCGGCGCAACCGGTGCCGGGCCCTCGGCGACGTCGAGCAGCGCCGCGGTCACCGCCTTCGGCGGCATCTCCGCGAGCGAGAGGAAGGTCTCGGTGCGCTGCAGTCCCTCGATCTGCCACACCTGCTCGAGCAACAGTTGCCGCAGGTGGGCGTGGTCGCGAACCCGCACCTTCGCGAGCATGTCGATCGAGCCGGTGATCACGATGATGTCCTCAACCTCTGGCAGCTCCCGCAGCGCCGCCATGATCGGCGCCTGCTCGGCACCCTGGACGGCGCTGACCGCGAGGTAGCAGGTGACGTAGCCGAGCACCGCCCAGTCGACGGTCACGGCGTAGCCGCGGATCACGCCGGAGCGCTCCAGCCGTGCGATCCGCTCGCCGATGGCGGGCGGCGACATCCGCAGCTCGCGGGCCAGTCGGCGCTGGGAGATCCGCGCATCGGCCGACAGCAGCGCGAGTAGCCGGCGGTCGACGGCATCGATCTCGACCGCTGGAGCGGCCGGCGCGGCCACTGCGGCAAGGCCGGACAACGGAGTCGGGGACTTCCTCATTGGAAGCTCAGCCCCCCTTCTCGCTTGTCACATAGCATCGAGATTCGTAGAGTACCTCGCACATGATGTGCGAATCGCGGGTTGGAGCCTTCACTTGACCAATCCGGCCTTGGCCGATCCGGCGCCCGTGGCGCCGGTCGACCCGACCGCGTTGCTGGTCGACCCGACGCTGTGGCCGGAGCGGTTCGCGCGCCGCGCCAGCCGCGGTGGCGACGAGCTCACCGCGATCCTGTCGCTGGCCGCAGCCACGGACGTGATCACCTTCTCCGGCGGCTTTCCGGCGCCGGAGACCTTCCCGGTGGACGTCGTACGACAGCTCACCGAAGAGCTGCTCGCCGGCGACGCCGCGCTCGCGCTGCAGTACTCCCCGACCGAGGGCCTGCCGTTCGCGCGGGAAGCGATCACGCAGATGCTCGCGGACGGGCAGGGCCAGCGCCCCGAGGACGTCCTGGTCACCAGCGGCGGCATCGAGGCGTTGCAGCTGCTGGCACGCACGTTTGTGGAGCCGCGTGACCAGGTGCTGGTCGAGTCGCCGACCTACCTTGGCGCGATCATGGCGTTCAGCGGCTTCGAGGCCGACGTGCTCGGCATCGGCATGGACGAGGGCGGTCTGCGCGTCGACGAGCTGGAGGCGACGCTCGCGACCGGCCGGCGCCCCAAGCTGCTCTACGTCATCCCGGACCACCAGAACCCGACCGGACTCAGCCTCGCCGCCGACCGCCGCGCCGCGCTGGTCGAGGTCTGCCGGCGCTATGGCGTCCTCGTCGTCGAGGACGTCGCCTACCGCGAGCTCGGCTTCGACGGTCAGGCGGCACCCAGCCTGTGGTCGCTGGGCCCGGACGTGGTCGTGCAGATCGGCACGTTTTCGAAGGTCTTCATGCCCGGCGTGCGACTGGGTTGGGCGGTCGGTCCGGCGCCGGTCGTCAACGCGATGACGGCGGCCAAGCAAAACTCCGACCAATGCGCCGGCGCACTCGGCCAGATGCTGATGGCGAAGTACGTCGGGAGCGGCGGGCTGGCCCGCAACCTGGTCGGCGCCCGCGCGCTCTACCAGTCGCGGGCGAAGGCGATGACCGACGCGCTGGCCGCACACATGCCCAGCACCGTCCGCTGGACGCAGCCGCGGGGCGGCTTCTTCGTCTGGCTGACCGCGGCGGCCGACGTCGACGCCCGCGAACTCGTGGCGCCGGCCGCCCGGCTGGGTGTCGCGTACGTGCCGGGCGCGCCGTTCTTCGCCGACGCCCAGGGCGACAACTGTTTCCGGCTGTCCTACAGCCGAGCCACCGAGACCGATATCGCCGAAGGCATCCGCCGACTCGGCGTCCTGCTCACTCCCGGAAGCGCGGCATGACCGACACCACGAACAACGCACATCTGCACTTCAGCACCGAGCCCGGCGGGGTCGCCGAGGCCGACGGGCGCTACGTCCGGGTCGACGAGATCGAGTCGGTCGAGTTCGTGCCCGGGCTCGCGTTCCAGCCCGTGCTCGGCGAGCGCTCGCTCGTCAACTTCGTGACCTTCGGCGAACACACGGAGGCTCCTCGGCACATGCACGCCGAAGAGCAGATCGTCATCGTCCTGGAAGGCGAGTTCGAGTTCGACCTGGACGGCGACGTCCGGACGATGCGCGCCGGCGACGTCGCCGTCGTACCGGCCTGGGTGCCGCACGGCGCCTGGACGAAGGACACCACCTGCCGAGAGGTCGACGTCTTCACGCCGCCTCGTCAGACGCTGCTCGACCACGCCCGGGCCCAGCGGCTGAAGAAGTAAGGAACCTGATGGACCTCGCGCTGTCCGGACGCCGGGCCGTCGTCACCGGCGGCACGAAGGGCATCGGCCGCGCGATCGTCGAGGAGCTGCTCGGCGAGGGCGTCGCCGTCGCGTTCTGCGCCCGGCACGACGACGAGGTGAAGACCGCGCAGACGGAGCTCGAAGCCATCGCCGAGCCGACGGTCGCCGGCTGGGTGACGGACGTGACCGACCCGGCCGCGGTCGACCGGTTCATCGCCGAGGCCGCAAGCGCGCTGGGCGGCATCGACATCCTGGTGAATAACGCCGGCGCCGCACATCCCGGAACCTTCGAGACGTTGACCGACGCCGATTGGCAAGGCGACCTGGACGTCAAGCTGTTCTCACAGATCCGCTGCACCCGGGCCGCGCTCTCGCACCTGCGGGACAGCTCGTCACCGCGCGTCATCAACATCAACGCGGTCTACGCGAAGTACCCCGACCCGAACTTCTTCGCCACCACGGTCAACCGCGCCGCCTGCCTGAACCTCACCAAGGCGCTGGCGCAGCAGTACGGCCCGGATCGAATTCTGGTCAACAGCGTCAATATCGGCTTCGTCGTCACACCCCAGTGGAAGAACATTCGCGCGCGCCGCGCGCCAGAATCGACCGCTGACGAGTTCTTTGGTGCACTTGCGGCGGCGGAGGTGCCGCTAGGTCGGTTCGGCACCGTCGAGGAGGTGTCCGGGCTGGTGACATTCCTTGCTAGCGACCGCGCGAGCTACATCACGGGCGCCAGCATCGACGTCGCAGGAGGCATGGGCAAGTACGTGTAACCGCATTGCGCGGCGCCGACCGGCGGCGTCGCAGTGTCCGGAGGGGACGGGCGAACAGCAATGACAACGTCGGCAGCAACTGTCGAACCAACCGGCGACGACACCGCTGGTACCCAGCTGGCCAAAGGGTCGTTGCGCACTCTGGATGCCGTCGCCATCAGTATCTCGGTGCTCTCGCCGGGTATGGCGATGGCGCTCAACACCGGTGGCGTCGCCGGGACGGCCGGCGGGTCGACGCCGCTGGCAACCCTGCTCGGCGGCGTCGGGTGCCTAGCACTCGCGTTCGTCGTCATCGGCTTCACCCGCCGGATGGCAGCGGCTGGCTACGCCTACACCTACGTCAGTCGCAGCGCGGGCAAGAGCGCCGGCTTCCTGTCAGGCTGGCTCTACTTCGGCGGGTTCGCCTGCTTCGTCCCGATGACGATGGCGGGCGTCGGCTGGTTGACCTGCGACCTGCTGGACCTCGATCCGAAGTGGTGGTTCGCCTTCTTCCTCGCCGGCATGGCGCTGCTCGTCGTACTGTCCGTCGTCCGAATCAGCGTGACGACAAAGGTGCAGCTGTTGATCGGCGCCTTCACCATCCTCGTGCTGCTAGCGCTGGACCTCGTCATCACCGGCAAGGGCGGCGTGCACGGCCAGTCAGCCGGGGCGTTCACCTTCAGCCACACCGCGAGTAACGGCTTCCACGGCGTGTTCTACGGCCTGATCCTCGGCGTCACGTCGTACATCGGGTTCGAGAGCGCCGCCGACTTCGGCGAGGAGACCGCGAACCCACGGCGTGCCGTCCCGATCGCGGTGTTCGCCGCGGTGATCTTCGCGATCGTCTTGTACGTCTTCACGACGTACGCGGTCACCATCGGCTACGGCGTGCCGGAGCTCGCCAAGGACCCGTCGGCGTGGGTCTCGGGTGGAATCATCCCGGCCGCCGATCATTACGGCGATCAGCTGCTCGGCAAGCTCGTCGAGATCGGCGCGTTGCTGTCCGCGTTCGTGGTCTGTGTCGCTTGTGCCACGGCAGGTGCGCGGACGCTGTTCGCCATGGGTCGCGAGGGCGTGCTTCCCCGCTGGTTCTCACACACCCACCCGCGCTACAAGACCCCGGTCAACGGGACCCTGACGATCGCCGGGGTCGCGACGATCTTCGCCGTGATCGTCGGCTACGGCTTCGGCACGCCGACCCTGGGCGGCAACGCGTTCACCGTGTACTACTTCTTCGCCACCATCGGGACGCTCGCCGTCGTACTGGTCTACATCGCGCTGTGCCTCGGCGGTATCGCGTACTTCCAACGCACGACCGGCAGCAAGTTCAACCCGTTGACCCACGGGCTGATCCCGCTCATCGGCGCGATCATCTTCGGCGCCGCTTGGTATGGCTCGGTCTACCCGGTGCCGCCGAGCATTCTGAAGGCCACGCCGTACCTCACGGCGGGATGGCTCGTCGTCGGGATCGGCGTCCTGCTGTGGCTGCGGGCCAACCGGCCCGACTCAGTCGCCCGAGTGGGATCGATCCTCGGCGAGGAGGGCGGCGAACTGGTGGAGGCGCTCGACAGCCCGGCGTGATCGACGACCACGTCCCCGCCCGCTGCCCCCCACCCGCCACCCTGCGGACCTGGGCGCAGTGATCGACGACCACGTCCATCCCTTTGGGTTGGAGTTCACGCCGTTTGATCCGGCGGCGCTGACTCTGGACGTCGAGCCGGGAGAGCCGGCGGCGCAGCGTCGCCGCCGGCTCGCGCCGGGTCGGCTGCATCTGCACCTGCTGCAAGCCCGGCTGGCTCGACTGCTCGGAGTCCATGTCAACGACGCGGTCGCGGCGAGGGACGAGACGGCCCGCGGCGACTGGCCGGGCTGGGTCCGGCGCTTGTTTGACGACGCCGAGATCACCGGTTTCGTCATGGACGAGGCGGTCGGTGGCACCCCGGGGCCGGTGACCCGTTACGTCGATGTCGCCGGCCGGCCGTTCTGGTCGCTGGCCCGGATCGACCCGCTGGTCGACGAGCTCATCGGCTCGGGCGCCTCGGCCGCTGAGATCGTCGACGGCGTCGAGACGTTCATGCAAGCCGCTGCCGACGGCGGCTGCGTCGGGTTCAAGACCATCCTCGCGTATCGCACCGGGCTGGCGGTCGATCCCGAGGTGGACCTCGCGGCGGCACAGCGCTCGCTCGACTCGGACCTGCCGGTGCGTCGTCGCGCGAAGCCGCTCCGCGACCTCGTGCTGCGTGGCGCGTTCGCCCGGGCCGCCGACCTCAACCTTCCGTTCCAGGTGCACACCGGATTCGGTGACTCCGAACTTCGGCTCGCCGAGGCCGATCCGTTGCTGCTGGAGGACCTGCTTCGTACGCCGGAGGGCGCGGCGGCGACCGTCGTCCTCATTCATGGCTCCTTCCCCTGGCATGCCAGCGCCGCCTACCTCGCCGCCACCAAGCCGAACGTCTGGGTCGAGCTGTCCCTGTCGAACCTGTTCGCGCCGGTCGGCGTCGCCGACCGGCTGCTCGGCATCCTCGACTTGGCGCCGACCGGACGCGTGTTGCTCGGCAGCGACGGCCACGGCGCGCCGGAAACTCACTGGTTCGGATGCTCGGTGCTCGCCGACGCGTGGCGTGACGTCGCCGGCCGGCTACTCGATGCCGGCGCCGACGCCGGCTGGGTCACAGCCACCCGTGACGCAATCTTCGAGAACAACGCCCGCGAGGTCTATCAGCTCAACTGACGTGGCGAGCGCCTCGACTCCCTACGGTCCCGCTCGCTGCCGGATGACCTGGTCGATCGTGGTGGAGCGAGGCTGGAGGCAGAGGCCGTTGAGGAATCGTCTGGGCCCGGCGAGGTAGCCGCCATCGGGAAGCTTGACGACGGTGGCATCCGTGTAGTGGATCCGGTCGTGGTGCCGCCCACAAAGCAGCACGCCGTTGTCGACCGAGGTGGTCCCGCCGGCGGCCCAGTGGACTCGGTGGTGAACGTCGGACCAGTTGGCTGGCGCGTCGCAGCCGTACCAGATGCAGTGCCGGTCACGCGCAACGATCGCCCGGACTTGCGCGGCGGTAAACGTGCGGGTCGTGCGGCCCGAGTCGAGGACCTCGCCTTGCGGCCCGAAGACGATCCGGGCGATCTCGGCATCGCACGTCACGCGCCGCGCCGTCCGAGTGCCGACCACCGCACCGGAGCCAAGCTCGGCTCCGGGCGCTCCCGGCACACCCGCCACCGTGTCAGGGCGCACGTGGATGCTGACGTGCGGTTTCACCCCGCCGGTGACCGGCAGCTCACCCGAGCGCAACGCGAGTTCTGCGATCGTGACGAGGGCATCGGCGCGACGCTGCGCGGCGCTCCGCCGGTCCTCCGGAGTCGGTTTGGAGGCGGCGTGAATTGCGGTCATCACCGTCTCTTGACCCAGCGGATGCAACTGCCACTCGCCGACGCCGTTGCCATCGAACGTCGTGGCCGCGTGCAACCGGCGCTGCTCGAACGCCGTCGCCTCATCGCGAGCGAACCGCTCCGGCGCGTAGGAGTGAACGATGTGTGCGACCGCGTTGCGCAACTCGGTCGTCGAGCACTGCCGGGCATACGCGACGACGTGTGGCTCGGCGGCAGCCATCGCCTCGGGGACGATCTTCGAACGCAGTCCGGCGATCAGGTGCGCGTGCCCGATGGAGACATCGCCGTCCTCGAGCGCGCTGCGAGTCGCCGGCAGCGCGTCCGCCAGCTCCCGCGCCAGATGCACATCCCGCGCGGCGATCCCTGGGGCGACCCGGGTGGCGGCTCGCAGCCACGCCTGGGTCGAGCCGTGCGCCGACGCGACCGCACCTCTGCGGTCCAGCACTTCGAGGCGGGCGAGGCGAGCCGCCTCCAGCCGATTGACCTGCCGAGTGATCTCCGCGATGTCGTCGCACAGCACACCATCAGGCAGCCCGCGCACGTCGACGGCCTGAAGCTCGTCGACCGCCGACCGCAAGTTGCCCATGCCGGCACGCTACGGATCCACTACGGGCGCTCCCCCGTCCGCGGTCGGGTTGTGGACGAAGGCGTCATTTGGTGATCCTGTGGATGCCAGTTCAACCGAGGAGGCATCTCGACGTGCCCTTGTCGACCGACCGCATCGACGCGATCACGCTGTTCGTCGACGACGTGACCGTCGCCAAGGAGTTCTACGGCAGGGTCTTCGACCTCGCGGTCCACTTCGAGGACGACGAGTCGGTGGTCTTCAAGCTCGGCAGCACGGTGGTCAACCTGCTCAATGCCACGGCTGCACCGGAGCTGATCGCACCGGCCGCCGTCGCGCCAAGGTCAACCGGAAGTCGGTTCCAGCTCACTGTGGCGGTCGCCGACGTCGACGCGACGTGCGAACACTTGCGTGCAAACGGCGTCGAGCTGCTCAACGGCCCGATGGACCGACCGTGGGGACCGCGAACTGCGAGTTTCCAAGATCCGGACGGCCACATCTGGGAGCTCGCCAGCTAGAACCGGGGTGGCAAGCAGCCGACGCCGGCAACTCGACCTACGGTGTCCGCATGAACGCTGTCGTCAACCGGCTCCGGCTCAATACGACGATCTCCCCGGACGTCTGGCAACGCGCCGAGACCGAACTGCCGACACTGATGAAGCAGATCGCGGGCTTCGAGACGTTTTACGCGATCGAGGTGTCACCCGACGAGGTGGTGTTGGTCATCGTGGCCGACACGGCCGAGACCCTCGACCGGATCGCCACCGAGGTTGGCAACAGCTGGATGCGCGAGCACGTCGCCCCGCATCTCGCCGAGCCACCCAGCAGGCAGATCGGGCGCATCGTCGCGTCCGGCTAGTCGAGCTCGGCTCCGTCGCCGAAAATGCCAGCCCGATGGCGAATCGGCGATGGGAGCATGTCGGTCGTGCGGCACAACCCTCATCACGCGGTCACTGACGCCAACGTCGTCCGCCAGCTGGTCCGCGAGAGCCCATGGGGGATCCTGGTCAGCCACAACGGCAGTGAGCTGGTCGCGTCGCACTACCCGATCCTGCTCGACGACGAGACCGACGAGCTTGCCATCCTCACTCACGTCGGCCGGCCGGACGAGACGACACTGGCCTTGGGCGAGCGGGAGGTGCTGCTCATCGTCCAAGGCCGCCATCACGGTTACATCTCACCTAGTTGGTACGCCGCCGGTGAGACGCGCGCGCCGACGTGGAACTTCAGCGCCGCCCATTGTTACGGCGTGCCACAGATCCTCGACGAGGAGGCGAACCTGGCAGTGCTCGCGAAGCTCGTCGAGCACTTCGAGCGGCACGTCGAGCACCCGACGCTGCTCGACCCGGACTGGGCCCGACCGGTGGCGCGCGGCACGGTCGGCATCCGGCTGCCGATCACGCGGTTCGTCTGCAAGGTCAAGATGAGCCAGGACAAGAGCCCGCAGACGCAGCGTCAGGTGATCGCCGCGCTACGGGCTCCCGGCGCGAATCGCAACCCCGACCTGGCCGACGAGATGACGCGCGCCCTTCATCTCGACAACACCGGTTGACAACGACAACCTAAGTTGTCACAATGCCCGCATGACACCGCGACCGGTCGCGGCCAAAGACCGCGCGAAGTTCCGACGCCTCAACGAGATTCGTGCCGCGGCGCTGGAACACATGCGCGCCGCCTACGAGCTGTCGGCGAAACGCAAGGTGCTCATCGGCGAGCTGCTCGATGCCGGCTACTCGCAGTCGGACATCGCCCGCGAGATGGGTGTCACCCGCCAAGCCGTGCAGAAGATGCTCGCCGCGGGCTAGTCGTACTTCAGATCGTGCCGCCGAGCACGTCGCTGCCGCGCGGCATCGCCGGCCGCGAGCGGTCGACCAGCACGGGTGCCCCGGGTGCCGCACCGATCGCGCCGGGCAACGGGTCGAGCTCCGGGTCCAGCGCATGCCGGACCAGGCTGGCGAGCGCGTCGGGCCGGTCGTTCTGCAAGTAGTGGTTGGCGTCCGGCACGAGGTAGAGCTGGTTCGACCCGGGCTTGAGCATCAGGAAGTTGTGCCAGGCGTGCGTCGCGACCCGCATCGGCGAGACCGGGTCGTTCATGCCCCAGATGACCGTCGTCGGGACGTCGGTCGCTGCGAGCGCCTCGAGCCACTCGCTCTCGTGCTCGGCGCGCTCGACCAGGTACTGGATGGTCTCGTGCAACACCTTGACGCCGTCGTTGTGAGCGAACGTCGCCTCGAGGGCGTCCACCTCGGGGTCGCCGGCGGCCCGCGGCGGTGAGAACGTCAGCTGCCCCATCCCCTGGGCGAGCAGCGCCGGCGTGATGACCTCCAGCACGTTCGGCGCCGTCCCCGGATCGAGCACCAGCCGTTGGAAGTCGGTGAGGTTCGACAGCGGCAGGTAGATGTTGCCGTTGGTCAGCATCAGGTGCTCGACCCGGGTCGCCGTCCGGCCGGCGTCGGCGTTGATCGTGTGCAGCAGCGACACGCTGGTCCCGCGGTCGTGAGCGATGACGACGGCCGACTCGACACCCACCACGTGCGCGACGTAGTGGTCGAGCAGCTCGGCGTCGCGCGGCAGGCTGTAGCCCCAGCCGACCGGCTTGTCGGAGAACCCGTAGCCGGGGAAGTCGAGCGCGCAGACGTAGAACTGGTCACTGAGCCGGTCCACCAGGTCCAGCCAGTCGATGCTGCAGGTCGGGAAGCCGTGCACCAGCACGACCGCCCGGTCGCTCGGATCGCCGGACTCGACATGGAAGATGTCGACCGGCGCGCCCCCGTCTTGGGGCTGCCAGGAGAACGACGAGCCACGCTGCCGCCAGACCTCGGCCCGCGAGGGTTCAGCCATCAAGCACCACCTCGCGGCGTATTGTCTGCTGCTCGACCCGGTCGGCTCGCACCGGGAACCCAAGACCGGGTTCGCTCGGCACCGCGATGGTGCCGTCGCCGGCGACCTGGTACGTCGGGTCGACCAGGTCCCACTCGAACAGCACGGCCGCCGGCGACATGTCCGCCGGCTCGGTGAACGCCGGCAGCGAGCAGAGTGCCAGGTTGCCTGCCCGGCCGATGCCGGACTCCATCATTCCGCCGCACCACAGCGGCACTCCGCGCGCCTGGCACAGCGCGGCGATCTCGAGTGACGCCGTGATCCCTCCGACCCGCGCCGGCTTCAGGTTGACGTTGCGGCAGGCGTCGAGGTCGAGCGCCCGCCGGACATCGGCGGGCGAGCGCAGCGACTCGTCCAGGCAGATCGGCGTCCGTAACCGGCGCTGCAGCTCGGCATGCTCGATCAGCGAGTCCCACTCGAGCGGCTGCTCGATGCACGCCAGGCCGAAGTCGTCGAGCTTCCCCAACGTGTCGGCATCGTCGAGGGTGTACGCCGAGTTCGCATCGACCTGCAGCATCACGCGGTCACCGACCAGGTCGCGCACCGCCGCCACGACATCGACGTCCCACCCCGGCTGGACCTTCAGCTTGATCCGTTGGTAGCCCTCGTCGAGCCGGAGCCGCACCTCGTCGAGCGTCTCGCCGATGTCGGCCGCGATACCGAGGCTCTCCCCGACCGCGACCGCATCCGCCACTCCCCCGACCAGCGAGCGCAGCGAGACCCCTTCGACCGCCGCCCGCAACGACCAGTACGCCGCCTCCACCGCCGCTCGGGCGAACGTGTTGCCGCGGATCCGGTTCAACGCCGCGACGACGGCCGACGGTGCCACCGTCCCGGCAGCCAGCGCGAGCGGCATCGCGAACTCGGTGGCGACCGCGAAGGTCGAGGCCACCGTGTCCGGCAGGTAGTACGGGTGATCGAGCGCCGGCCCTTCGCCCCAGCCTTCGTTGCCGGCGGCGTCACGAACCCGCACCAGGACCGTGCGCCGCGAGTCGGTCACGCCGAATCCGGTGACGAATGGCCGCAGCAGCGGCAGCGCGACCTCGCGGACTTCGGCGAAGACGATCGGCGCCCGATCCTCGGTCACTGGTCGGCGGCCTCCGCGGGCACCGGTGGCGCGTACTCGACCCGCAGGCCGGAGGAGATCGCGTTGGAGCCGTTGAAGAAGTCGACCACCGCCATCAGCTCGACCAGCTCGGCGTCGGTGGTGCCGAGCGCGCGCAGCGCGTCGGTGTGGCTGTGCAGGCAGTAGTCGCAGTTGTTGGTCGCCGAGACCGCGACCGCGATCATCTCCTTGGTCTTGCGGTCGAGCACACCGGTCTCGAGGATGGTCCGCAACTTCGTCCACTCCGCCTTCAGGTACTCCGGGTGATGCGCGATGGCGCGCCAGAAGTTGGGCACCTCGGCGAGGTTGCGGGACGCCTTGATGTCGTCGAAGACCTCCTTGACAACGCCGGTGGCCTCGGCCTCCTCGACGTACGGCACCAATGCCATGCGACCTCCTCGCTAGTAGACCGGCGTGCGCCACTCGGCGTGATCGGCGGACCGGCCGCGGACCACGTCGAGGTAACGCTGCTGCACTTGCATCGTGACGGGGCCGGGCTTGCCCGAACCGATCACCCGGCCATCAATCTCGGTCACCGGCGCGACTTGCACGCCGGTGCCGCACAGGAAGACCTCGTCGGCCGCCAGCGCCTGGCTGCGGTCCAGCCGGGTCTCGCGCACCCGGTGACCTAGTTCGGCGGCGAGCGTCTGCACCGCCGCGCGGGTGATGCCGATCAGGATGTCGTCGCTGCCCGCCGGGGTCAGCAGCTCGCCGTCGGCGACGATGAACACGTTGGAGGACGACGCCTCGGCGAGGTGCCCGTCCGAGGTCAGCATCAGCGCCTCGTCGTAGCCGTCACGGCGCGCATCGTCGGACGCCAGCGCGGCGTTGATGTATGAGCCGATCGCCTTGGCCCGCGCCGGCACCGCGTTGTCGTCGATCCGCTGCCACGACGACACCCGCAGCCGCAGGCCGCGGTCGATGTCGAGATAGCCGCCCATCGGCCGGCAGTACGCCGCGACCTCGGTGCGCACGCCGCCCAGGGTCACGGTGATCGTCTGGTCGGACTTGAACACCAGCGGCCGGATGTAGGCGTCCTCCCGCAACTCGTTGCGCCGCAACAGCTCCAGCACGATTTCGCGCAGCTCCGCGGCGGACATCGCGAGGTCGAGCCGCAGCACCCGGGCGGAGCGCACCAGCCGGTCGATGTGCTGGTCGAGCAACGTGACGTAAAGCTGCTCGTCGGCCTCGTTCCAGTACGCCCGGATGCCCTCGAAGCAGCCGGTGCCGTAGTTGACGACGTGCGACGCGATCGACACCTGCGCCTGCTCGTGCGGCACGAAGTCGCCGCCGAAGTAGGAGATTGGACTGGTCACCGCGGCTCCTCGTCGTCGAGTCGATACAACCGGCGCGCGTTGCCGGCGCCGATCAGTTCCCGGATCCGGTCGGCCGACGCCCGCGGGCAGTCGCCGGCGTCCACCCAGCCGTCGAGCACGCGGTCGAGATGCCGCCGGAACAGCACCGCGCCGAGATAGACGAACTCGGCCAGGCCGAACCCGTCCGAGCTGTAGAGCTGCTTTGGGTACGGCGCGAGCTCCAACGCCTCCGCGATCACGGTCCCCGCACTCGGGCCGGTGTAGTGCGCCATGCAGCCGACGTCGAAGTAGACGTTCGGGAAGACGTTCGCCAGGTAGCCCGCCTGCCGGTGGTACGGATAGCAGTGCAGGAACACGACGTCGACCCCGCGGCCCTCCAGCTCGCGCACCCACGGCGTGAACTGGGACGGGTCGGCGCGGTGCATCGTCAGGTCGGTGTCACCGAAGCCGGCGTGCACCTGCACCGGCAGCCGCCGGCTCGCCGCAACCTCGATGGCGGCATGCAGCACGTGCGCGAGCAGCACGGGCGCCGCCAGTCGCGGCGCCGTCGCCGCACCGAACTCGCGGAACCACGCCTCGGTGGCACGCCGCACGCCCTCGTGGTCCGGCGGCTCGACCGCCAAATCGAAGCCGTGCCGATATGCGACGACGCTCTTCAGGCCGACGGCGGCAGACGCGGCCGCATCCAGCGCTGCACCGAGCCCGGCCAGGAAGTCGTCCGGCCCGTCGCAGCCGCGCGCGTGGTCCTCGGCCGCGCGCTCGATGCGCACGACCTCGTGCGCGGTTGCACCGGCCAGGCGTCCCATCGCAGCCGGGTCGAGTACGTCGCCGGGTCGGTGACCGGTCTCGACGAGCAGCGCGTCGAGACCCGCGGCGGCCAGCAGCCGGCGGTTAACTTCGACGGCGCCGAGCGCCGCCCGCGCCTCGAGGTAACGCTCGGGGGTGCAGTCGGGCGCGAGGTCGAGCAACGGGCCGCAGCCGGTGAGGATCGCGAGGCCCACCGGGGTGTCGAAATGCGACGTACCGGCCGGCGCGGGCCGGCCGCCTTCGTTGGCCAACAGCTCGAACTGGTCGCGCTCCAGCGACGTCGCGACGACCCCGTGCACGTGGTGGTCAACCAGGTCGCCGGCCACTAGAAGAACTCGAAGTACTCGCGCATCTCCCAGTCGGTGACCTCCTCGAGGAAGCGGTTGCACTCGTTGCGCTTCATGGCGGTGATGAAGTTGACGAAGCCCGGGCCGAACGCGTCCTTGAAGAACTGGCTCTGCTCCAGCACGGCGACGGCTTCCCAGAGCGACCCGGGCAAGGCCGGCGCCTCGGTGGCGTACGGGTCCGACTCGACCAGCGGCGGCGGCGTCAGGTTTCGCCGGATCCCGTCGAGGCCGGCCGCGATGTTGGCGGCGAGGTAGAAGTACGGGTTGGCCGACGGCTCGCCGACCCGGTTCTCGATGTGTGCGCCCTTCTCCATCGGGCCGCCCTGCACCCGGATGAACGCGCCGCGGTTCTCGATCGCCCAGTTCGCCCGATTCGGCGCGAACGAATACGGCTTGTAGCGCTTGTAGCCGGTGATCGTGGGGGTCGAGAACACCATCATCTCGTTGGCGTGCTCGATCAGGCCGGCGGTGAACTGCCGCCCGACGTCCGACAGCGGCTGTGCCGGGCTGTCGCTCATGAACGCGTTCTCACCGGTCTCGCGGCTGCGCAGCGACTCGTGCAAGTGCCAGCCGCTGGAGAAGAAGTGCGGCAGCGCCGGCCGCGCCATGAACGACGCCAGCAGACCCATCTGCTGGGTGACCTGCTTCGCGGCGGTGCGGAACAGGATCATCGCGTCGGCCGGCTCGAGGCCCACCATCGGGTCGAACGTGATCTCGATCTGGCCGGGGCCCCACTCGTCTTCGATCGATCGCAGCGGCAGCCCGAGGTCGAGGTAGGCGTCGCGCAGCCGCTCGACGACGTCGTTGATGCCGGCCAGCCGCACCTCGGACAAGTACTGGTAGCCGTGTTCCAGGACGCTCACCTTCGGAGGCGGTGGCGGCCAGCCCGCCTCGCTCAACTCGATCCGTTGGCTGTCACGGCGTACGACGTAGAACTCGACTTCCAGGCCCGCGACGTAGTCATAGCCGAGCTCGGCGGCCGCCTCGACTTGCCGGCGCAGCAACAGCCGACCGTCGATCGGCACTGGGCGACCGGTCGAGAAGTAAGCGTCCGTCAGCACCCAGCCGGTGCGGTCTGCCCACGGCAGCACCCGGAACGTCGTCGGGTCCGGCACCAGCACCATGTCGGGAAATCCGGTGAGCTCCGGGATGTCGAGGCCGCCACCCTCGACAAACAACGGCGTGAAGACGTTGTTCGCGCTGTCCATGCTGAACAGCGCCGCGGAGAAGTCGATGCCGCTGTCGAGGGATGCGACGTAATCGGCCGTCGACATGAACTTGCAGCGCGGCGCGCCGTGCTGGTCGACCCAGATCAGCCGGACGGTGCGCAGGTTGTGCTCGTCGATCAACGCCTTGCTGCGGGCCGCCGCGTCGCGCTGCTCATCGGTGAGCAACCCATGCTCTGCCACGAACCCGTGCTTGCCGACTCCGCGCTCGCTCATCGGTGCTGACCTCCCCTTCGTCGTCGCCTCAAGTCTCCAGCGCGTCGCCGAGCGTGACCGCCGTACCCATCGGAATCAGCTCCGGGTCCGAGCTGTCAGGGAAGATCAGCTGGAACACGGAGTCGTCGTCGGAGTGCAGGGCCGAGGCGACCAGGTCAGCGCCACCGGCGCGAAACCGCCACAACGCGTTGCCGCGGTTGCGGGCGTAGACCGCCAACTGCCCGTCGGCGCCCAGGTAGCCGAGGTTCAGCTTCCCGCCGAACGTCTCGTCGAGCTGCTGCATCGCCTCGGCGGGCGTGGCGCCGTCGGCGAGCCGGTCCTGCAGGAAGACCCAACCGACCTCGCTGTCCGCCTGGCCTTCAAGCCGGTCGGCGTACGTCGGCCGCAGCTGCTCGGCGCGCTCCAGGAACCCGTTGTGGCAGAACGCGTAGTCGCCGTTGTGCGCGAACGGCTGGGTGTCGGCGAGCTGCACGGTCGACAGCTTGTTGGGCCGCCGCAGGTGCACCAGGAACCGACGCGAGGTCGCCTGCTGCAACCGGTCGCGGTCACCGGCCTCCTCGGCGTAACGACCGAGTCCACGCTCCAGCTGCACCTTGCCGGACTGGTCGAGCCATGCAACGCCCCAGCCGAAGCCGCCGAGACCGAACACTTCCAGCCCGCGCGCCCAGTCGTGCAGCCGCTCGTAGCGGGTCGGTTCGGGCCAGCTCGCCGCGAGGATCTCGCACACCTCGCGACCCCTCTCAGGTGGACGGCAGCTCCGGCCCGGCTGCGCGCAGTTGTGAGGTGCGCACCGGCAACGAAGCCTCGTCCGCTTCCGATGCGGGGACCAACGCCGAACAACTGCGCACGGCCGAGCCCGCCGAATCCTATGGCCTGGCGTGCACCGGCGACAACCGGGTATGCCGCAGACGCGACACATGGAGGTGGTTCGTATGTCCACACGCAGGCCCGTTACCGGCGTGCTGCTCATGCTGTTGGGGGCGTGGGCCGCGATCCTCCCGTACGTCGGACCCGCGTTCGGCTACCGCATGACGGCCGCGGGTTCGTGGACCTGGACCGCCAGCGCATGGGAGCTGCACCTGGCTGCCGGCGCACTCGTCCTGGTCGGCGGCATGATGCTGGTGCTCAGCCGATGGGGCTCGACCGCGATCGGCGCCTGGTGCGCGATCGTCGGCGGCGTCTGGATCGTGCTGGGACCGCTGTTCGCATCGCTCTGGCTGCCAGTCACGAGCAGCGAGACGCAGGTCTTCTCCAGCACGCTGAATGACGCCGCCCGGCCGCTCGGCTACCACTACGGCACCGGTCTGCTGATCGTGTTGATCGCGGCCTACGTGCTGGGACGCGCGAGCGTCCTCGGCCGGGCCGGCCGGATGGTCGAGGCGGCTGCGGCCGGCGGCGCGACCGGGGCCGCAACGACGCGAGACCGCGAGCCGGTCGACCTGCGCGACGGGGCGCCGACGGCGTACCCGTCGGACGTCGACGGCGCTCCGGCCGAGCGGCCGACGGCGACGACAACCCGGCACCGCGCCTAGCGCGCGGCGTCGCCCGACGCGGCGGCGCGGCTCGCCACCCACTAACGTCTGCGGCGGACAGGGCAGACGGGAGATGACGTGGCGGGCCGCATCGCCGTGGTCACCGGCAGCGGATCCGGCATCGGCCGAGCGATCGCGCTGGGGCTGGCCGGGCAGGACATGCAAGTTGTCGGGCTCGACCGCGACCTCGCGGCCGCCGAGCGCACCGCCGCCGACTCCAACGGCGGGCTGATCCGGGCCGTTGAGGTCGACGTCGCCGACGCCGAGGCCGTCGACGCGGTCCGTGACGAGGTGGTCGCCGAGTTCGGCGCTCCGACCGTCGTGGTCAATGCGGCTGGATGGGACCGCAACGCGCCGTTCCTCGACGCGACGCCGGAGTTCGCACAGACCGTCGTCGCCATCAACTACCTCGGACCGGTCAACCTGTGCCGGGCGTTCCTGCCGGGCATGGTCGACGCCGGCTACGGCCGGGTGGTCAACGTCGCCAGCGACGCCGGCCGGGTCGGCAGCGCCGGCGAAAGCATTTACGCCGGCGCCAAAGGTGGCGTCATCGCCCTCACCAAGTCGCTGGCCCGCGAGATGGCGCGACACCAGATCACCGTCAACTGCGTCTGCCCCGGCCCGACCGACACGCCGCTGTTCGCGGCCCAAGACGAGTCGCTGCAGGTCGCCCTGATCAAGGCGATCCCGTTCCGCCGGCTGGCCCGGCCGGAAGAGGTCGCGGCCGCCGTGCTGTTCTTCGCGTCCGACGCCGCGTCGTTCATCACCGGGCAGGTGCTCAGCGTGAGCGGCGGCCTGACGATGGCAGGCTGAGCCGATGCCCTACGCCGACTACGAGCAGTTGCTGATCGAGCGCCGCGACCACGGCGTCGTGCTGATCACGCTGAACCAGCCAGACAAGTACAACGCCGCAGACGAGACCATGCACGCCGAGCTGGCGCGGATCTGGGTCGACGTCTCGGCCGATCCGCGGACCCGGGTCGCGGTCGTCACCGGCGCGGGCAAGGCGTTCTCGGCCGGCGGCGACCTCGACATGGTCGAGCGGCTGACCGGCAACCACGACCGGGTCGCGCACATGCTGTCCGAGATGAGCGACCTGGTCTATCACCTGGTCAACTGCGAGAAGCCGGTCGTCTCGGCGATCAACGGGGTGGCCGTCGGCGCCGGGCTGGTCGTGGCGCTGCTGGCCGACATCTCGATCTGCGCGGAGGACGCGCGACTCGGGGACGGCCACGTCAAGCTCGGCGTCGCCGCCGGCGACCACGCCGCGATCATCTGGCCGCTGCTCGCCGGCATGGCGAAGGCCCGCTACTACCTGCTGACCGGCGAGATGGTGACCGGCGCCGAGGCCGAGCGGATCGGCCTGGTCAGCAAGGCCGTGCCGCGCGACCAGGTGCTCGACGAGGCGATGACCGTCGCCGAGACGCTCGCCACCGGTTCGCAGCTCGCGATCCGGTGGACCAAGCGGGCGTTGAACAGCTGGCTTCGCACCGCCGGACCGATCTTCGACCAATCCGCCGCCTACGAGATGCTCGGCTTCCTCGGGCCAGACGTCGGCGAAGGGGTCGCCGCGCTCCGCCAGAAGCGGCCACCGCGCTTCCCGTCGGCGGCCGCGGACTGATGCGCCGCCGGGGCGGGCGGATCACCGCGCTTCTCGCCACCGCACTCATGATCCCGGTCGGCTGGGTGGTCGCCGGCCCGGCAGCCGCCGGTCACGCCCGCCATCCCGAGCTGTTGCTGCGCAACGGCCACCACATCCACGTGGTGGCGGTGCACCGGTACGACGACCGCGACTGGGGTGCCGTCGTACGGTCCCCGGCCCTGGGCCGGGCGGTGGACGTGCGGCTGCTGCTGCCGTCGGGTTACGCCGACCACCCGCACCGCCACTACCCGGTGCTGTACCTGTTCCACGGCACCAGCGGACGGGCGTCGGACTGGCTGAAGATGGGGCAGGCGGAGCAGGCGACGGCCGGCCTGCCGCTGATCGTGGTGATGCCCGATGCCGGCTTCGACGGCGACGGTGGCGGCTGGTTCACGAACTGGTACGACGCCCACACCAAGCTCGGGCCGTCGCGCTGGGAGACCTTCCACGTCCACCAGCTGATCCCGTGGGTCGACGCCAACTTGCGGACCGTCCCGGACCGCGCCGGCCGGGCGATCGCCGGGCTGTCGCAGGGCGGCTTCGGCTCGATGAGCTACGCCGCGCGCCACCCGGACACGTTCGTGTCGGCGGCGTCGTTCTCCGGCGCGCCGGACATCGCGTTCAACCCGGTGCTCGCCGCCGGAGCGGCCGTCGTGATCGAGGGGACGGCGGTCGGGCTGGACGGCGTCACGCCGGACGCGATGTTCGGTCCTCGGCTGACCAACGACATCAACTGGCGCGGCCACGATCCGACCACGCTGGTGACGAACCTGCGCGGCATGAGCCTCTGGCTGTGGACCGCCGAAGGCCTGCCGGGGCCGTACGACCACGGGCTTCCCGCCGGGGCGATGGCGATCGAGCAGATCACGCACGCCTCGACCAAGTTCTTCTACGACCGGGCCCGTCGGGTCGGCATCCCGGTGCACCTCGACGACTACACCTTCGGCACGCACACCTGGGCGTACTGGGCCCGCGACCTGCGGCAGTACCTGCCGCACCTGATGGCGCTGTTCGCACACCCGCGGCCACGTCCCGCCGTCGTCGGTTACCGGTCGGTGGAGCCGCGATGGTCGCAGTGGGGCTGGACGGTCGTGATGCACCGAGCGGCCCGGCAGCAGTTCAGCGCGCTGGCCGGGGCGTCGCGGCGCGGCTTCCGGTTGACCGGCAATGGCTCGGCGACGGTGACGACGCTTCCGGCATACCGATCGGGATCTCGCTACCTCGTCTCGGTCGCTGGCCCGGGCAGGCTGGCGCGCCATGTGATCACCGCGCGCAACCGTCGGCTGCGGTTGCACCTGCCGCTCGGCCACGGCCACGCCGCGACCGCCACGGTCCGGATCAGTCCGATCGGCTGAGCCGGCGGCGCCAGCGGGAGGCGCGGTCGGGCTCGAGCCGGAGCACGCGGATCACGGTGGCGAGCATCTCGTAGTGGCCCGCCAACATCAGCAGCTCCAACGTCTCGCGCTCGTCGAGCTGGTGCCGCAGCGCGGTCCACTCGCCGTCGTCGAGGTCCTGCCGCTCGTGCAGCGCGTCTACGGCGTCGAGCAACGCCTGCTCGCGGGCCGGCCAGTCGCGGTCGAGCGGCATCCGCACGAGCCGCTCGACGTCAGTGGCGGTCACGCCCGCGCGCCGGCCGAGTCGCACGTGGTGGTCGAACTCGTAGCGGCAGTCGCGGAGGTGCGCCACCCGCAAGATGACCAGTTCGGTCTCGCGGCGCGGTAACCGGCCCCCCGGCATCAGGCGGCCCGCGAACCGCAGCCACCCCCGGAACAACCGCCGGTGCCGGCCGAGGGTCAGGAACAGTCGCGGCGGCTCGGTGCCGGCGATCAAGCCGCTGACGCCGGCCACCACAGCACCGACGACACCCACCTCACGCCGGCTGCCCGGACGGATCCGCTCCGTCATGCTCAGTCGGGTTGCGGCGTCGTCAGCGGGGCGTTCTCGTCGCGGGCGAGGTCCAGCGCCTTCGCGACCCGACGGCGCACGCCGAGCTCGATCATCCGCTGCGCGCCCATCCGCACCGGCAGCACGAAGCCGACCCACCGCGGCGCGTAGACCCGCCGGGCCCGCCGGGCGATGCCCGCCTCGACCGCGTCGATCGCCACCGAGAGTGGACTGACCTTGGTGAACGGGCTCTTGACCGACAGGTACTCACCCGCTTTCGTCTGCATGCCGCGGCTGGTCATGTCCGTGTCGATCTCGGCGAAGTAGGCCACGCCGACCATCGCGCCCGACGGCGCCACCTCGGCCCGCATGCAGTCGGCCATCGCCTCGACCGCTGCCTTCGATGCGCAGTAGGCGCTCATCAGCGGCAGGTGCAGGCCGGCCGCCGCCGACGACGTGACCAGGGCGTAGCCGCCGCGGTGGCTGATGTGCGGGCCGGCCGCGGCCAGCGTGTAGTAGACGCCGAGCGCGTTGACCGCGAGGGTGCGCTCCATGATCCGGTGGTCGCCGTCGACCATCGTCATCTGCGCGGCGGTGCCGGCGTTGGCGACGACGACGTCGAGTCCGCCCAGCGCGTCGACCAGCGTGGTCACCGCCCGATTGACCTGCTCGCGGTCGGCGACGTTGCATTCGCACCAGGGCGCGTCACCGCACGATTTGGCGACCTCCGCCAGCAGGTCGGGCTCCAGCCCGGCGAGCGCCACCCGCGCGCCGCGCTGGTGCAGCCGCTGGGCGAGCGCGGCGCCGATGCCCCGTGCGGCGCCCGTGATCAGCACGCGGCGGCCGGCAAGGCTAGCCGTGGAAACCATGGCCGGACATTATCCCGGCCGGGGTTTCATAGAGAGATGGCGAACCCCGGCTGGTGGCGGGTGGGCCCGGCGGCCCGGCTGACCGCGGCTGCCGTGGTCTCGGCCGTGCTCGCGGGCGTCGCCTACGTGATCTTCGTGCGTACCGGGCTCGGCCAGCGGGTCGACAACGCGGCGCTGGCCGGGTCGCTGCACCAGCTGCCGCAGACCCGGATGGAGGACGCGTCCCTGCTGCGGCGGATCTCCGCCGACTCGTTCGCCCTCGTGCTCGTCGTCATCGCCGTGATCGGGCTGCTTCGCCGGCGGCCGCGGCTCGGCATCGGGGTCGCGGTCGCGGCCGGTGTCGCCGTGATCGTCACCGACCTGCTCAAGAGCGACATCCTGACCCGGCCGTTCCTGAGCACGACCGACGGGCTGCTGCCGGTCAACAGCTTTCCCAGCGGCCACACCGCAACGGCGATCGCCTGCGCGCTCGCGCTGGTCGTCGTCACGCCGCCGCGCTGGCGCGGCCTGGCGGCGGTGGTCGCCGGCACCTACGCCTGGTTGATCGCGGCCTGGGTGCAGACCGCCGGCTGGCATCGGCTGAGCGACGCGATCGGCGCGGCCTTCATCGCGTTCAGCGCGGTGGCGCTGATCGCTGCCCTGGTCGCCGTGTGGCGGCCGGTCGGGACGGTCAGCTCCGCCCGGCAGTGGCCGGCGCAGCTGGTGCTCGGCTTGATCTGGCTCGGCGCGGTCGGCTACTTCGGCTGGTACGCCGCCAAGGTGCTGCACTTCCTGTCGGTGCACAGCGACGCCACCGCGCTGACCCCCGCCGTACAGAACGACGCCTACCAGATCAGCCTGAGCCTCACCGTCGCGATCGTGGTCAGCCTGCTGATGGCCCTGCTCGCGTTGCTCGGCCGGTGCGATCTCGATCAGCCGCGCCCGCTGCGGATCCGCCGGGGCGCGCCGGCACCGCTGATCGCTTCCCGAGGTTCGGGGGGAGACTGAGGCCATGGCAGGCACGACGCGGCGGCAGGTGTCCCGGCTCACGCTGGGCGAAACACCGGTCACCCGCGCCGACACGCTTGCCGTCGAAGAGCCGCTGGAGCTGCGGGTCGGCGGACAGGTCCTGACCGTGAC
Source organism: Mycobacteriales bacterium (assembly GCA_035550315.1). Lineage (GTDB taxonomy): Bacteria > Actinomycetota > Actinomycetes > JAFAQI01 > JAFAQI01 > DASZPL01. Next base: position 68,905 of record DASZPL010000139.1, read on the forward strand.
GATGAGGACGCCCGGCGCCGACATGGACCTGCTCGCCGGCTTCCTGGTGGCCGAAGGCCTGATCCGGGTGCGCGAGGACCTGCCCACGATGGCGTACTGCGCCGGCAAGGACGAGTCCGGCCGCAACCGCTATAACGTGCTCGAGGCGACGCTGGCACCCCACCTGCCGCCGCTCCCGCCAGTCGCCGCGCGGGTGTCGCTGACCACGAGTGCCTGCGGGCTGTGCGGATCGGCCAGCATCGACGCGGTCCGCAAGCTCACGCCGTACGACCTCGCCGCGGATTCGGTGACCGTGGACCCGGCGTGGCTGTCGACGCTGCCGGACCGGTTGCGGGCGGCGCAGCAGGTGTTCGAACGCACCGGCGGGCTGCACGCGGCGGCGCTGTTCGACCCGGTCGGCGACCAGCTGATCGCGGTGCGCGAGGACGTCGGACGGCACAACGCCGTCGACAAGGTGATCGGCTGGGCGCTGCGGGAGGATCGGCTGCCGCTGACCGGCACCGTCCTGATGGTCTCCGGCCGGGCGTCGTTCGAGTTGACCCAGAAGGCTGCGATCGCCGGCATCCCCGTCATGGCCGCGGTGTCGGCGCCGTCGTCGCTGGCGGTAGACCTCGCCGCCGAGGTCGGGCTGACCCTGGTCGGGTTCGTGCGCGGTGCGTCGATGGTGGTCTACACGCATGCCACCCGGCTGACACCGCAGTGACCGAGTACGACGGGGTCGTGCTCGCCGGTGGGTCCGGCTCGCGGCTCGGCGGCAGCGGCAAGCCGACGTTGCGGGTCGGCTCGACCCGGCTCATCGACGTCGCGATCGCCGCACTCGCCGGCGCCCGGCGCGTGATCGCGGTGGGCCCAGCCACGCCGACAGCCGCACCGCTGCACTGGACGCGAGAGCAGCCGCCGGGCGGCGGCCCGGTCGCGGCGCTCGCCGCCGGGCTGCGCGCGGTCACGTCGCCGTGGGTGGTCGTGCTCGCCGCCGACCTGCCGTTCGTGACCGAAGCCGCGGTCGCGGCGCTCGTCGCCCAGGCCGCCGGCCGGGGCGGCGCACTCGCGGTCGACGACGCCGGCCGCGACCAGCCGCTGCTCGCTTGTTATCGCACCGCGGCGCTGCACCGCGTGGTGCCGGAGCCGGCCGGCGGCAGGTCGATGCGGGCGCTCGTCAGGGCGCTCGACGCGGGCGCGCCGCTCGCCCGGGTCTCGCTCGAAGGGTCACCGCCGCCGTGGCGGGACTGTGACACGCCGGATCAGCTCGCGCAGGCGCGGCGCATCGGTGCGGCGCGGGGTTAGCCAGACATCGACGCGGGCACCGATTCGGCAACTGCCGAGCCCGGCATCCGCATCGCCAAGGAGGTCCACCATGTCGCCCCGGATTTGGAGCCGGAAGCGCGAGCGACAGTACGAGCACATCAAGGAAGGGCTCCGCGACCGCGGCCGCCCGGAGTCGACCGCCGAGGAGATCGCGGCGCGCACGGTGAACAAGGCGCGGGCCCGCTCGGGCGAGGCCAAGCAACGCAGCCGCACCTCGACCGAGGACATCTCATCCGGCCGGCGGGGCGGCCTGCGCTCGCATCGGGGGTCGGGGGGCCGGACCAAGGCGCAGCTGTACGCCGAGGCGAAGCGGAAAGGCGTCGAGGGCCGCTCGAAGATGTCGAAGGCCGAGCTGGAGCGCGCGGTCGGGCGCTGATCAGGGCGGGGCGAGTGACCGGTAGTCCGCGCGGCTCCGCGGTTTCGCCGACAGCCGGCCGCGGGCGTCGGGCACCTCGATCTTGCGCCCTTCGATGGCGAAGCTGACCCGTTCGATCGGACGGCGGGCGGTCAGCGTGTAGACGATCTGAGCGACCGCGCGCACCTGGTCGCTGCTGCCGGTGCTCTGCGCGAAGGCGCGCGACAGGTTCACCGATGCGGTGCCGCCGGCGACCCGCAGCGACAGCAGGGCGGTGCGCGGTGGGATGAAGGTCGCGTCGCCGGCCCGGCTTTGCGCGGGTGTCGGCCCGACCAACAGCTGCCGGAGGATGTCGGCGGCGACCGGCAGCCCTTGGATGTGGGTCGGCACCGCCGTCAGCCGCTTGCCGTGCACGAAGTACAGCGGGCTCAGCGGGCCGCGTTGCGGCGCGGTCGGCGTCCGTTGCAGCGGCTGCAGCAGCCCGAACGGCACGCGGGAGCGGTCGATCGGCTGCGGATCGTGACCATGCGGCAGCCCGCAGCCGGCGCACAACGTCGCCGCCGCCGCAGCCAGCGCGACCAGCCGCCTCATTCCGGCACCACCGGCAGCTCCAGCACGAACCGGGCGCCGCCGCCAGGTCGCGCCTCGGCGCGCACGGTGCCGCCGTGGACCTCGGCGTGCTCGCGGACGAGCGCCAGTCCCAACCCGCTGCCGCCGCCCGACCCGCGCCGCCGGCCGCCGCTGCCGCGGGCGAACCGCTCGAAGATCCGCTCGCGCTCCTGCGGCGCGACCCCGGGGCCCTCGTCGTCGACGACGACGGCGATCCCGGCCGGTGATGGTTCGACTGCGACCGCGGTGACGCCGCCACCGTGCATTCGGGCGTTGTCGAGCAGGTTGCGCAGCGCCTGCTCGAGCCGGCGCTTGTCGCCGGACACGACGGCGTACAGGCTGGCCGAGTCGATCCGCAGGTCGACCCCGGCGTACTCCTCGCGGTCAAGCAAGTTCAGCACGAGCGCGGACAGCTGCACCGGCTCCGCCTCGAACCGCGCAGCGCCGGCATCCAGCCGGGAGATCTCGAGCAGGTCGTCGACGAGATGCTCGAACCGGCGCACCTCACCACTGAGCAGGTCGAGCGCGTTGCGGCCGCGCTCCGACAGCTCGGCCCGGCGGGTCTCGAGCACGCTCACCGCGGTCGACAGCGTGGTCAACGGCGAGCGCAGCTCATGGCTGACGTCGGCGGCGAACCGGGTATCGCGTTCGATCCGCTGCCGCAGCGAGTCCACCATGCCGTTGAAGCTGGCCACCAAGCCGGCGAGGTCGGGGTCGGACTCGGCGGTCAGCCGGGTCTCGAGATTGCCCGCGCCGATCCGTGCCGACGCGGCCGTGATCGCTCGCAACGGGTAGGTCAGCCGACGGCTCGCCCACAACCCGAGGCCGGCGCCGGCCACCGTGGTGGCGCTGGCGGCCGCGATCAGCACGGTGCGAAGCGTGGTCAGCTCCTGGGACAACGCGGACTGGTCGAACACCTCGAAGTACGCCGCCGGGATGGCCGGCAGCGGGACGCCAACCACGAGCTGCGGCGCGCCGTTGATGCGGGTCCACAGCTCCGCCGGCGCGCCGTGCAGCACGGTCGAGCGCATCGGCTTCGGGATCGAATCCTGCGTCACCAGCAGCGAGGACGACGACCAGCCGGCGCGGTAGACGATCGACTGCGAGGCCGAACCGGTCGCGAGGGCATCGATCACGGCCTTGACGTTGCTGCCGGGAACTGCCAGCCGGTCACGGACGATCGCCGCGTTGAGGAAGGTCTGGCGCTGCGCCGAGCGGGACGACTGGTGCACCAGGAAGTGGTAGGTGAAGAAGTAGGCGCTGAGCGCCACTGCCACGGCCACCAGCAGCGCGCCGATCGCGAACGTCAACGTCATGCGAAGCGTCAGCCGCATCCGACGACGGGGGGCGGGCTGCGTCGTCCTGGAAGCCGCGCGGAGTCGCGGGCGGAGGGAACGCACGCGGGGGGCGGCCGTCACGGGTCGAGCTTGTAGCCGAACCCTCGCACCGTGACCAGCCGACGGGGATGAGCCGGGTCGTCCTCGATCTTCGACCGCAGCCGCCGGACGTGGACATCCACCAGTCGCGCGTCGCCGAAGTAGCCGTAGTCCCACACCCGCTCGAGCAGCGCCTCGCGGCTGAACACCCGACCGGGATGCGACGCCATCTCGTAGAGCAGCCGCATCTCAGTTTTGGTCAGCCGGACGGCGCGGCCGGCGACGCTGACCTCGCCGCTGTCGGGGCGCACCGTCAGGTCCTTGACGGACACGTCGGCCGGATCGGCGACGGCCGGTTCGGCGGTGGCTGGTCGCACCCGGCGGCGCAGCGCGCGCAACCGCGCGACCAGCTCCGGCACGTCGAACGGCTTGCGGATGTAGTCGTCGGCGCCGGCCTCCAACCCGGCGACGACGTCGTGACTGTCGCCGCGGGCGGACACGATGAGGACGGGGACGTCGCTGATCCGGCGCAGCTGCCGGCAGCACTCGAACCCGTCCATCCCCGGCAGCATCAGGTCGAGTACGACGACTTCGGGCAGCTCGGTCTTGATCTCCGCGAGCGCGGTCTCCCCGTCCGGCGCCTCGCGGACGGCGTACCCGTGGTCCTCCAGGGCCAGCCGGACGGCGGTGCGGATCCCGTCGTCGTCGTCGACGACCAGGATCGAGCCGGGCACGTCAGCCATGGTGTCACGGCGGGAAGCGATCTCGGCCGGGCGCCGAGCCACGCTCACACCCGGTCCATCGACTCCAGCAGCGCCCGGCGGCCGGCCTCGGTCGCGACCTGGATGCCGACACCTTCCTCGAGCCGCCGCCCGATGGTCAGCCAGTCGGAGATCGCGGCAGCGCCCGAGCGGGTGAAGCCGGTGACGCCGCGCAGATCGAGCTCGACCCGCCGCGGGCAGTCGTGCTCGACCAGCTCGATCGCGTCCTGGATCGCGCGGCCCGCGGTCGAGTCCAGATCGCCCGCGACCACGAGGCGGGCATGCCGGCCGGGCAGGTAGCTGACGCTCATCGTGACGATGCTGGCGACCCGATGCGACGAACCCGCGCCAGCGAGATGACGATTACGTGACAGTCGCCGGTCATCCAACCGTCACACAACCGACCACTCCTTCGACACATCGAACCCGCATAGTGGGGGCACACCCCACGGAACCCGTCGGTCGCCGCGACCCCGAGCCAGAGGAGCCGAGATGCCCAGTGCCTTCATCGCAGAGCTCCGGGACCAGCTGCGCGCCGCCGAGCGCGCCCTGCGGGAGGCTCGCCGCGCCGGCGACGAGCTGCTGGTCGACGCGATGCGGCAGCGACTGGCCGATCTGGCGGCGATCGCCCGCCGGCACGGCACGGTCACGCCCTAGCGGCAGGCTGTCGATTCCTTGGTTCGCCGTTCGTCGGGATGATGAGCGGGTCCGGTAGGCGGACCCGGCGAACCGAAGGAGTCAGCCGTGGCTGAATACCTCATCCTGATCTACGAGAGTGAAGCCAACTGGGAGCACGTCGACCCCTCGACCAGCGACCAGGTGATGAAGGAGCACGTCGCCTTCGGCGAGCAGCACGCTGCCTCGCTGCGCGGCGGCAACGCCTTGGAGCCCACCAGCACGGCGACCACGATCCGGCGCGACGCCAGCGGCCAGGTCGCCGTGACGGACGGCCCGTTCGCCGAGACCAAGGAGGCGCTCGGCGGCTACTACCTGATCGAGGCGCCCGATCTCGACAGCGCGATTGCGATCGCCAAGGACGTGCCGGCGCGGTTCGGCGGCGTCGAGGTTCGGCCGATCCGGGTCTTCGACTAGTCGGTCCGGCATGCAACCGGACGTCGCCGCGGCGATCGCGGACGCGCACCGGCGTGACTGGGCGTATGCCCTCGCCGCGACGGTGCGCGTCACGCGCGACCTCGATCTCGCCGAGGAGTGCGTCCAGGACGCCTACGCCAAGGCGATCGACCGGTGGCCGGTCGACGGCGTACCGGCGAAGCCCGGCGCCTGGATCACGACGGTGGCGCGCCGTCGCGGCCTCGACCTGATCCGGCGGGAGGCGACGCTGCGGCGGCTGCTCCCGCTACTCGTCGAGGACGAGGCGGCCAAACCGCCCGACGTGGACGAGGACGAACCGTCGATCCCCGACGACCGGCTGCGGCTGATCTTCACCTGCTGCCACCCGGCGCTCGCGGCGGAAACCCAGGTCGCGCTGACGCTGCGGTTCGTCTGCGGCCTCACCACCGCCGAGGTCGCTCGCGGCTTCCTGATCAGCGAGCCGACGATGGCGGCCCGCCTCACCCGGGCGAAGCGCAAGATCGCGACCGCCCGGATCCCGTTCCGGATGCCCGCGCCGGACGAGCTGCCGGCCCGGATCGGGGCCGTGCTGACCGTGGTCAACCTGGTCTTCACCACCGGCCACACCGCGCCGTCGGGCGAAGCATTGGTGCGGGTCGACCTGGTTGAGCGGGCGCGGGACCTCGCTCGGATGCTGCGGGCGCTGCTCCCCGCCGATGCCGACGTTGCCGGGCTGCTCGCGCTGATCCTGCTCACCGACGCGCGGCGGGCGGCGCGGGTCGACGCCGACGGCCGGCTTACCCGGCTGGCCGACCAGGATCGCAGCCAGTGGGACGCCGACGCGATCCGCGAAGGGATCGCGCTGGTCAAGGAAGCGTTGCGGCGGCGGCCGCGGTCGCGTTACGCGCTGCTGGCTGCGATCGCCGCCGTGCACGACCAGGCGCCGAGCTGGGAGGCGACCGACTGGCGGGAGATCGTCGGGCTCTACGACGTGCTCGCCAAGGTGTGGCAGTCGCCGGTGGTCGCGCTCAACCGTGCGGTGGCCGTCGGGTTGGCGGACGGGCCGGCCGCCGGGCTCGTAGCGCTCGAGCCGCTGGCGACCGAGCCACAGCTCGCCGGCTACGGCTACCTGGCGGCCGCGCGGGCGGAGTTCCTCAACCAGCTTGGCCGGGAGGACGAGGCCCGGCTGGCCTTCGACGAGGCATTGCTGCTCACCGAGAACGCGGTGGAGCGGGAGTTCCTCGAGCTTCGGCGAGGCGGATGATGTCCGCCGTCACGTCTTCCAGCGGGCGGTCGGCGTCGACCATCTCCAGCAACCCGCGACCGCGGTAGTAGTCGACCAGCGGCCGGGTGGCCTCCTCGAAGACGGCGAGCCGGTTCTCGATCACCTCGGGGGTGTCGTCGGCACGGCCCTCGGTCCGCGCCCGCTCCAGCAGCCGCTCCACGAGTACGCCGTGCGGCACATCCAGATAGACGGCGAGGTCCGCGGCCGCACCCATCTCCTCGGCGAATCGTCGCGCCTCGCGGGCCTGCGGCACCGATCGCGGGAAGCCGTCGAGCAGGTAGCCGTTGCCGGCGACGGCGGCCAGGATGCGCGGCGTGATGATGCCGAGGATCAGCTCGTCGGGGACTAGGTCGCCGCGCTCGACGTACTCCGCGACTTCCCCGCCAAGCTCGGTGCCCTCGGCGATCTCGGCGCGCAGCAGGTCGCCCATCGCGATGTGATCGAGCCCGAGCTGCGACGCCACCCGCTCGCCCTGCGTGCCCTTGCCCGAGCCGGGCGGCCCGATCAGGACGATGTTCACGCTGTGACGGTACCGACCGCCTCTCGGAAGGCCGCCCGCGCTGCTGGATCGTCACGCAGCTGCCCGAGGAACATCGAGGTCGTGGTCGTGGCGCCGCGGGCCTTGGCGCCGCGCATCGTCATGCAGGAGTGCTCCGCCGACACGATGACGCCGACGCCCTCGGGCGCGAGCTCGTCGTCGAGCCAGTGCGCGATCTGCGCGGTCATCCGCTCCTGCACCTGCAGCCGCCGGGCGAAGTGCTCGACCACATGTGCCAGCTTCGACAACCCAAGCAGCCGGGCACCGGGCAGATAGCCGACGGTCGCCTGGCCGATGAACGGCAGCAGGTGGTGCTCACACAGCGACGTGAACGGGATGCCGGACACGACCACGGGGCCGCTGTAGTCGCTGTCGTTCGGGAAGCTGGTCGGCGTGAACGGCCGGGCGTTGAGCAGCTCGGCGTATGCCGCGGCGATCCGGCGAGGAGTGTCGCGCAGTGACTCGCTGTCGGGGTCGGCACCGATCGCGACCAGCAGGTCAGCGGCGGCGCGTTGCGCCGCCACGACGTCGACCGGGCTCGCCGGCGCTTCGGTCAGCTCGACTTCGTCGGCCGCGACGATCGAGGTGACCGACATCAGCCGGACTCCGTCGCCGCGACGGCCGGCGGCTCACCGGGCATGTGGTCGATCTCGCTCTTGTGCCACACCGGCGAATCGCCCGCGGTCTCGACGTTGAACCCGTAGTCGTAGACCAGGGTGCCGCCGTACGTCGCTCCGATCGTGACCAGCGCAGCGGCGATGACCGACAGCGCGACGATGCCGCCCGGCGGCGCCATCCGGTCGTTGTAGACCAGCCCGCGCAGCGCGAGGTCGGCCAGCACGATCAGGGTGACGGTGATCATCGTGATCGCGTGCGAGTTGATGGTGCGGCGGGCCTGGGTGCCCGGCTCGCTGGAGGTGCGCCAGTCGGCCCAGCCGGTGAGCGCCGCCAGCACGGACACGAACGCACCGCCGAGGATGGTCCAGGTGCCGGCCATGAACAGCTGGCGGGCGAGCTCCGGATGCCCTCCCTTGACCGCGATCGACACGACGTCGAAGACGGCCGCGAAGAGGTACGCCGTGACCGGCACGTCGGTGAGCGGCGGATGGAACGGCTTGCCGGCGTAACCGCGCAGGCCCTTGAACTTCCGGCCGCGGATCGCCAGCGTCGGTCGGAACGAGAAGTGCCGCATTGCGCGCCTCCCCATGAGGGTCTATCGTCAGTTTCTACTGTTCTTAGACGAGGGCGGTGCCGTTGTCAACCGAGCGATCGACGCCTTCCAGCACGACGGGCAGCTGGGATGCGGTTCAACTGCTCGCGGAACCAACCCGCCGCCGGATCTACGAAACCGTCCGGCAGGCCGCCGGCGCCCTGAGCCGCGACGAGGTCGCTGCCCGCACCAACCTGAACCGGCGGCTGGCGGCATTCCACCTCGACCGGCTGGCGGCTGCGGGGCTGTTGACCGTCAGCTACGCCCGCCCTCCTGGTCGGTCCGGACCGGGAGCCGGGCGACCGGCGAAACGGTTCGCGGCGGTGGCCACCGAGGTCGACGTCAGCATCCCGCCGCGCCGCTACGACCTCGCCGCCCGGATCCTCGCCGAGGCGATCGACTCGACCGAGCGCGGCGACGATCCACGACGTCGCGCGATCGACGTCGCCGGCCGGGCGGGCCGCCGGATCGGCGCCGCGCAGGCAGTGACCGGCCGGGTCGGAACCCGGCGCGCGGTCGCCGCCGCCACTGCGACGCTCGGTGATCTCGGCTATCAGCCGCAACGCGCCGACGGTGGGCAGTTCCGGCTCCGCAACTGCCCGTTCGACACGGTTGTCGAAGTCGCGCCGGCGCTGGTCTGCGAGGCCAACCTGGCCTTGATTGAAGGCATCCTCAATGGCCTCGGTGTCGACGCGCAGGTCGCCGCCGAGTTCGTCGGCCCCTGCGACGACTGCTGCGTCGCGCTGTGCGCGCGAGACAAATAGGGCGCTGTGCGCGCGAGACAAATAGGGCGTTGTGCGCGTTAGAACCTAGGACTCGGGCAGCTGTAGCCCGGCCTGGGGGCCGAACCGGCGGGTGAGCCAGGAGGCGGCGCCCTGGTAGTGCGGGCCGAACAGTCGCGGGATCGCGTCGAGGACGCGGGAGTCAGCGCCGATCAGGATCCGGCCGCGGTTGCGGTCGACCCCGTCCAGGATGACTTTCGCGGCCCGGTCCGGCGTGGTGCGCGCCACCCGGGAGAACCGCTTCGCGCTCTCCTCGCGGTCGACCGTCGGGTCGGCGATGCGCGCGGACCGGGCGATGTTGGTGTCGATGCCACCGGGGTGCACGCAGTGCACACCGACCGGATGACCGGCGATGAGCATCTCCTGCCGCAATGCCTCGGTGAAGCCGCGGACCGCGAACTTCGCCGCGTTGTATGCGCTCTGCGTCGGCACGCCGATGAAGCCGAACACGCTGGACAGGTTGACCAGGTGACCGTCGCCGGAGGCGATCAGGTGGGGCAGGAACGCCTTGGTCCCGTGCACGACGCCCCAGAAGTTGATCCCGATCAGCCAGTCGAGGTCTTCCCACTTCATCTCTTCGACGGTGGCCATCAACGCGACACCCGCATTGTTGACGACCAGGTCCGCCCGGCCGAAGTCGGCGATGACCGCGTCGGCGTGGTCCAGCACTGCTTGGCGGTCGGCGACGTCAACCCGGTAGTGGCGCACCTTCGCGCCGGCGGCCTCGCAGGTCTTCGCGGTCTCGGCGAGGCCGGTCTCGTTGACGTCGGAGATGGCGAGCGCCGCGCCGCGGCCGGCGACGTTGATCGCCAGCGCCCGGCCGATGCCTGACGCGGCCCCCGTGATGACAGCGGTCTTGCCGGCGTACTGCACTGGATCCGCTCCCTGGTCGTGGTGACCCGAAAGGTAGCGGATCGGGGTGCGGCCTAGTAGCCGCCGGTCCCGCCGCTGGCGGCCGGCAGCGCAGCCTTGCCGGAGCGGTGAAGCGCGTACCAGGTGGCGCCGAAGGTGTGGACACCCTCGCCGCTCACCGCCGTCCCGCTTTGGTCGGCGGCGTAGTTGTAGAGCGGATGTCCGCCGTACGTCGCCTGCTTCGAACCGTTGCTGCGGGTGATCGTGCCGATCTTTCCGGCATGGATGCCGGACCCGGCGTGCGGCTTGCGGCTCACGAGGACCGGCGGCCAGAAGCCGGCGCAGACGCCCGAGCAGTTCGACTTGTGGCTGGTGTCCTTGCCGAACAGGTAGACCACGTGGCCGCCCTTGATCGCGACCACCTTGCCGAGCGCGGTACGCCGCAGCACGAGGGTCGGCCGGCTGGCGACCGACGAGACGTGCGGGGCTGGCCGCGGCGCGGCAGCGGCGGTGCTGCCTGCGACCGTGCCGGCGACGGCGAACCCGCCGGCGGCGGTGGCGACGGCGACGGCGACAGCGGACCGCCGGGCGAGAGATCGGGGCAGGGTCACGGCATGCTCCTTGTCCGAACAGGGTCAGTCCGGACTACGGAGCCACCGCCAGGACGGTTCAGCCGGTCGGCACGTGACCGAGCTTTTCTGGGTTGACGACCGCGCGCACCCCGACGATTTGCCCGTCGATCACGTCGAGCGCGATCACGCCGTGGACGGCAGTGGAGTCGGAGATGACAAGACCGGGCTGACCGTTGACGCGGGACGTCCGCACCTCGGCGCCGGCCGGGATGGTGGCGGCGATCGCCGCCAGGAACCGCGCCGACTTGGCAGCACCGTAGATCGGGTTCGGCGCGGCCTTTGCCTTGCCGCCGCCGTCGGTCCACACCACGACGTCCTCGGCGAGCATGGCCATCAAGCCCTGGATGTCGCCCGTCGAGCAGGCCTCCAGGAACCGCTCGGCGAGCCGCTCGCTCTGCTCCCGGTCGGCGTCGAACCGACGGCGTCGCTCACCGACTCGTTGCCGGGCCCGCCGGACCAGCTGCCGGGCGGCCGGCTCGGTGCGCCCGAGCATCCCGGCGACCTCGTCGTAGCCGTAGCCGAAGACGTCGTGCAGCAGCAAGCCCGCGCGCTCGTGCGGCGCCAGCTCTTCCAATAGCACCAGGAAGGCCATCGACAGGCTGTCCGCCATCTCGGCGGCGGCCGCGCCGTCGTGGTCGTCGACCAGCAACGGCTCCGGCAGCCAGGGTCCGACGTAGCGCTCGCGTCGCTTGCGTGCCGATTTCAGCTCGTCGAGGCAAAGCCGGACGACCGTGGTGGTCAGGAAGCCACGCGGGGAGCTCACCTCGGCCGGCCCGCGTTGCGCCCACCGGATGTACGCGTCCTGCAGGATGTCGTCGGCGTCTGCGGCGCTGCCGAGCATCCGGTAGGCGATCGCGAACAGCAGCGGCCGCAGCTCGGTGAACTGCTCGACGTCAGCCGGGCTGGTCATCGGCGGTCGGGATCTGGCAGTGGTCGGCGAACCCCTGGCTGTGCAGCCGGAGGCCGGCGTTGACCCGCGACCGGTAGTTCTCCAGCGCCACCCAGCAGGCCAGCTCGACGATCTCCTCGTTGTTGAACAGCCGGTGCAACCGGTCGACCAGGTCGTCGTCGATCACCGCTGGCGTGGCGGTCGCCGCCTCGGCGTACTCGATCACCGCGCGCTCGCGGTCGTCGTACACGTCGGACTCGCGCCACCGCGGGACGTCGCGGACCTTGCGCGGGTCGACGCCGTGCTGCATCGCTTCGTAGTAGCCGTAGTCGACGCACCACGAGCAGCCGATCTGGCCGGACGTCGCCTGGATCGCCAGCCAGCGCAGGTGCTCGTCGAGCTTGCGCCAGCCGCGGGCGATCGCCATCTCGAACGCGCCGTCAGCCGCCAGCACGCCGCCGTGGTGGGCCAGCGCGCGCAGCGGGTCGGGCACCGCACCGAACCGCTTGCGCGCGTAACGCCAGGCGTAGCGGCGAAGCAAGCCACGGGGTTTGTCGATCAGCGGGACGACCGCGGTGTCGTCCGAGGTCCGCACCAGTGTGATCGGGGGCGCTGCTGTCATCTGTCGTCACCTCACCGGGTTGGCTGTCATCCCCCGGAATGACGAGACCGGTCAGCCCTTTGTGACAGGGTTCGCGGCGCTGAGCAGCTCTTCCCACTGCGCCAGCTTGACCCGCGGGTTGTTGCGCACCTTGCCGCGGGCGATCTCCTCGGCGTCGATCGCCGCCCATCCTTCGAGCGTGACCGGCCGGGCGCCGCGGGCCATCGCCGCCTCCAGCGCGCTGCCGGGTTTGGTGTCCCGTCGACGAAGCGCGTCGGCGTCGGCGATCACGGACTGCATCGTGCCTTGCGCGCTGTGGCGGTTGGTGCCGATGACGCCGGTGGCGCCGCGGCTGATCCAGCCGCAGGCGTACTCCCCCGAGGCGGTGCCGTCGCGGCGCACCCGGCTGTCGGCGGTCGGCACGGTGCCGGACTCCTCGTCGAACGGCAGCCCGTCGAGCCGGACGCCGCGGTAGCCGACCGACCGCAGCACGAGCTGCGCCTCGATGTCGGTGGTGCTGCCGTCGGGGTGCTCGACCCGCAGCGCCTCGACCTGGTCGTCGCCGAGCATCGCCGCCGGCCGGGAGAAGAAGTGCATGTGGATCCGGCGGGGGGCGCCGGTCGGCGATCGGCCGGCCCAGTCGCGGAACACCTCAAGGTTGCGGCGTACGACGGTCTCCGTCGGCTCCCCGACGTCGTCGAGGGCGGCCGGGTCCATCAGCACGTCGACGCCGGCGAGCTCGCCGATCTCGCGCAGCTCCTTGGTGGTGAACTTCGCGTGCTGCGGCCCGCGGCGCCCGACGATGTGCACGTCGGTGACGGCCGACCTGCGCAGCGCGTCCAGCACGTTGTCGGGGACGTCGGTCGGGGCCAGCTCCTCCGGGTCGCGAGCCAGGACCCGGGCGGCGTCGAGGGCGACGTTGCCGAGGCCGATGACGGCGACGCTCTTGGCCGTCAGCTCGAAGGCGTCCGGTGCGGTGTCGGGGTCGCCGCAGTACCAGGACACGAAGTGCCGGGCGGAGTCGCTGCCCGGGAGGTCCTCACCCGGGATGCCGAGGTGGCGATCGGTCGCCGCGCCGAACGCGTAGATCACGGCGTGGTAGTCGCCGAGCAGCTCCTCGATCGTCAGGTCGCGACCCAGCTCGATGTTGCCGAAGAACCGGACGTTGTCGTGGTCGAGCGTGCGCTGCAGCGTGCGGCTCATCGACTTCATCTTCAGGTGGTCCGGCGCGACGCCGTAGCGCAGCAGCCCGAACGGCGTGGGCAGCCGGTCGAAGATGTCGACCGTCGCGGGGACATCGGTCTGCTCGACCAAGGCGTCCGCGACGTAGATGCCGGCCGGCCCGGCGCCAATCACGGCGATCCGCAGCGCTGGGTATCCGCTCACCCGTCCAGTTTGCCAGCCCGCCGCGTAGCAGGATGAGGACGTGACCGTCACCACACTTGCCGACCGACTCCACGACCGGTTGTTCGCCGCGGCGCCGTTCGCCGCGACGTACATGGGGCTTCCCGGGTACGACGCGGACGTCCCCGACGGCAGCGCGGCGGGCGACGCCACGCTCCGGGCCGATCTCGACGCGATCCGCGTCGAGGCAGCCGGGCTCGATGCGGCGGGACTCAGCGCCGACGAGCAGACGACGCTGGGCTGCGTCACGACGATCGCCGACCTGACCATCAAAGAGATCGACGCCGCGCTCGGCGACCACACGGTGACCGCCATGCCGTTCGCCGGGCCGCCCGAGCTGTTCGCCGTGGCCGCCAGGACCGGGCTCGCCAACGGCGATGCCGCCGCCGACTATCTGACGCGGCTCAACCGAAGCGGCGAGTGGATCGACCGGCTGACCGCGCGGCTGCGAGACGGCGCAGCGCGCGGCCGACTGCCGGTGGCGGCACTGGTGGAGCAGGCGATCGCCTGGGCCGACGCGACGTTGCAGCCGGATGCGCCGGCGGCCTTGCTGGCCCCGGCACCGCCCGCCGGCTGGGATGGCGAGAGCCAGTGGCGCGACGACGTGCTCGCAGCGGCCCGCGACGTGGTGCGCCCAGCGCTGGCGCGGTGGCGCGCGCTGCTCGCCGACGAGCTGCTGCCGCGGGCTCGATCGACCGACCAGCCCGGCCTCGGCGCACTGCCTAGCGGCGACGCCGATTACCGGCGCTTGATCCAGCTGCATACGACGCTCGACATCGACGCGGGGTCGTTGCACCAGATCGGCGTCGACACGATCGCCGAGCTGGAGGATCGCGCACTCGCGCTGGGGGCCGAGCTCGGCTTGTCCGACTTGCCGGCGATCCACGCCGCGATGCGTGAGGCCGCAGCCTCGACCGACCCGCACGCGGCGATGGAGGCGGCGCGTGACGCCGTACGCCGAGCCGAAGCCCGCGCGGCCGAGGTCTTCCCGGAGCCGTTGCCGCCACCCTGCGAGGTCGCGCCGATGCCGCCGACCGTCGCGGAGTCCGGGATGGCGCCGCACTACACGCCGCCGCGCCCGGACGGCACGGCGGCCGGCACGTACTGGTACAACACGATGCTTCCGACGGCCGGCGGCGGTTGGGATCTCGAAGCGGTCGCGTTCCACGAAGCCGTTCCCGGACACCACTTGCAGATGTCACGGTCGCAGCTGTCGGAAGGCTCGCTGCCGGCGCTGCAACGCAACTTCCCGGTAACCGCGCACGCCGAGGGGTGGGGGCTCTACGCCGAGCAGCTGGCCGAGGAGATGGGCCTCTACAGCGACGCGCGCCAACTGCTCGGCGGCGTGACCGCGTCTCTGATGCGAGCCGCGCGGCTGGTCCTCGACAGCGGGCTGCACGCACTGGGCTGGACGCGCGCGCAGGCGATCGAGTACTACACCGCACACGTCCCGTTGCCGCGCGAGTTCCTGGCGAACGAAGTCGACCGCTACATCACGATGCCGGGCCAGGCGTTGGCGTATCTGACCGGCAAGCGGGAGATCTTGCGGCTGCGCGATGAAGCCCGCTCGACGTTGGGATCGCGGTTCGACCTGCCCGGCTTCCACGCCGCCGTGCTCGACGCGGGGTCGCTGCCCATACCGGTGCTCGAGCAACGAGTCCGCGCCTGGACCGCCGCACCCGCCTAACCCGCGCCGCCCACCCCCTTCGCCAAACCCGCGCCACCCCCCTCCGCCGAACCCGCGCCGTCCACCCCCTTCGCCAAACCCGCGCCGCCCAACCCCTTCGCCAAACCCGCGCGTTTCAACGCCTTGGGCGGCGGTTTGACGGTTGATTCGTGCGGGTTTGGCGAGGTCAGTAGTGCTACGGGCGGTCGCTAGGAGGACTGGCGGTCAGTAGTAGTACGGGTAGTCCGACCAGTCGGGGCCGCGCTTTTCCAGGAACGCGTCGCGGCCCTCGGCGGCTTCGTCCGTCATGTAGCCGAGCCGGGTTGCCTCGCCGGCGAACAGTTGCTGTCCGACCAGCCCGTCGTCGATCGCGTTGAACGCGTACTTCAGCATCCGCACCGCCATCGGGCTCATCGCGTTGACCTTTGCCGCCCACTCGAGCGCGACCCGCTCGAGATCCGCGTGCGGCACCACGGCGTTGACCATGCCCAGCCGGTGCGCGGCCTCGGCGTCGTACTCCTCGCCGAGGAAGAAGACCTCCCGGGCGAACTTCTGGCCGACCTGACGGGCGAGGTACGCCGACCCGAACCCACCGTCGAAGCTCGCGACTTTCGCGTCGGTCTGCTTGAACCGCGCGTATTCGCGGCTCGCGATCGTCAGGTCGCACACCACGTGCAGGCTGTGGCCACCGCCCGCGGCCCAGCCGGGTACGACGGCAATCACCACCTTCGGCATGAAGCGGATCAGTCGCTGCACCTCGAGGATGTGTAGCCGGCCGGCCCGCGCCCCCTCGGCGTACTCATAGCCGGCTCTTCCCCGGATTCGCTGGTCGCCGCCGGAGCAGAACGCCCAGCCGCCGTCCTTCGGTGACGGCCCATTACCGGTGAGCAGCACGCAGCCGACGTCGCTCGTCTGCCGCGCGTGGTCCAGCGCAACGAGCAGCTCGTCGACCGTCCCGGGACGGAACGCGTTGCGCACCTCCGGCCGGTTGAACGCGACGCGCACCGTGCCGGACTCGCGCGCCCGGTGGTAGGTGATGTCGGTGAAGTCGAAGCCCGGCATGACGTCCCATGCCGCCTCGTCGTACAGCTCCGAAATCACCGGGCGATCCTAGGCCGCGACTAGTGTGGCCGCGTGCCCGCAACGGTGCTGCCCGAAGACGTCGAGGCGGCGGCAGCCCGGCTGACCGGGGTCGCGGTGCAGAGCCCGCTGCAGCGCAACGACCGGCTGTCCGCGCTGACCGGCGCCGACATCTGGCTGAAGCGCGAAGACCTGCAGCCGGTGCGCTCCTACAAGCTGCGCGGCGCCTACAACTTCCTCGCCCAGCTCACTCCCGAGCAGCGCGCCGCCGGCGTGGTTTGTGCAAGCGCAGGCAACCATGCGCAAGGGGTCGCGCTCGGCTGCCACTTGCTCGGCATCAAGGGATCGACGTTCCTGCCGCGGACCACGCCCCGGCAAAAGCGCGATCGCATCGCCGCGTTGGGCCAGGGCCAGATCGACATCCGCGCGGTCGGCGACAGCTACGACGAGGCCAATGCAGAGGCGGCGGCGTTCGCCGAGTCAATCGGCGCGCCGCTCGTGCCGGCGTTCGACGCGGTCGACACCATTGCCGGGCAGGGCACCGTGACCCGGGAGCTGATCGGCCAGCTTGGCCGGGTGCCGGACGTCCTGGTCGTGCCGGTCGGTGGCGGCGGGCTGCTCGCCGGCACCATCGCCTGGCTCGCCGGCGAGTCGGCAGCACCGCGGCTGGTCGGCGTCGAGCCGGCTGGGGCGGCCAGCATGGCGGCGGCGGTCGCGGCCGGGCGGCCGGTGCCGCTCGACAGCCTCGACACCTTCGTCGACGGCGCCGCGGTCTGGCAGGTCGGCGAGCTCACCTACGACCTCGTCCGCGGATCCGACGTTGAGCTGGTCACAGTGCCCGAGGGCGCGATCTGCTCCGAGATGATCGAGCTCTACCAGTCCGACGGCATCATCGCCGAGCCGGCCGGCGCCCTCGCCATCACCGCCCTGGCCGGGCTCTCCGACCTAGCCGGTGCGACGGTGGTCGCCGTCGTCTCGGGCGGCAACAACGACCTGTCGCGCTATCCCGAGATCATCGAGCGGGCCCTGGTCCACCAAGGGCTCAAGCACTACTTCCTCGTCGAGTTCCCGCAGGAGCCGGGCGCGTTGCGCAGCTTCCTCGACCACGCGCTCGGGCCGGACGACGACATCACGCTGTTCGAATACACCAAGCGCAACAACCGCGAGACCGGCCCGGCGCTGGTCGGCATCGAGCTCGCCCACCGCGAGGACCTCGACGGGCTGTTGCACCGGCTCGCCGACCTGCCGCTCAACGTCGAGCGGGTGCAGCCCGACCACGCGCTGTTCCGGTTCCTGATCTAACCGGCGACGTGCTCGGCGTACTCCGGGTGCTTTTCTAGGTAGCCCTTCACGAACTCGCATTCCGGGACGATGGTGAGCTGCCGGTGCGCAATGTCATCGAGCGCGGCCTTGGCGAGCGCGCCGCCGACGCCTTTGCCCTCGAACTTCGGATACACCTCCGTGTGCACCAGCACGACCCGGTCGTCACCTTCGGTGCGGTAGGTCAGGACGCCGGCGAGCTCGCCGTCGACGTGGGCCTCGAACCGGTGTGCGGCAGGGTGGTCGGCAACCTGTACGGCGGGAGCAGTCATGGCTGAGAACGTATCCACGCCGCCGGCCGATCATGCCGGCGAGCAGCCGTGGCTGACCCGCGGGGTCGGCGGGATCGCCGCCGCCAGCCTGCTCTCCGACGTCGGGCACGAGACGGCGACCGCGGTCCTGCCCAGCTTCGTGACCACGGTGCTCCACAGCTCGGCGGCGGCGCTCGGCGCGATCGAGGGCTTCTCGGATGCCGCGGTCGGCGTCGCGAAGATGATCGGCGGCCCGCTGGCGAACGACGGCCAGCGCCGCATCCGGATCGCCACCGGCGGCTACCTCGGGACGGCGGCGTTCACCGGGACCATCGGCGCCGCGTCGGCGATCTGGCAGGTCGGCGTGCTCCGCGCGCTGGCGTGGGCGTCGCGCGGCATCCGCTCGCCGTCACGCGACACCCTGCTCGCCTCGCTGACGCCGCCGCACGCGTACGGCCGGGCCTACGGGCTGGAGCGCGCCGGCGACAACCTCGGCGCGGTCGCCGGCCCGCTGCTGGCCGCGGGCCTGGTCGCCTGGCTGGGCATCCGGCCGGCGATCTACTTCGCCTACATCCCCGGCGTGCTTGCGGCGATCGCGATCACTGTGGCCGGGCGGGAGGCGCGGCGGCGCGGCGTCGACGTCCGCGGCAAGGCCCGCGCGCAACTGTCCGGCCTGCGCGACGCCGGCCTGGTCCGGCCGTTGCTGCCGATCGCGTTGTTCGAATGCGGCAACGTGGCGACCACGCTGCTGATCCTGCGGGCCACGCAACAGCTGACGACCGGCGGCCGCAGCGCCGCGTCGGCCGCCAGCCTCGCGATCACGCTGTACGCCGCCCACAACGCGGTCGGGTCGGGGCTCGCCCTCGTCGCCGGGCGCTGGATCGACCGGGCCGGGCCGCGCATCGTGTTCGCCGTCGGTGCCATCGGATTCGCCGCTGGGTACGCCGGCTTCGCGGTCGGGCCGCACGCCTGGTGGTGGCTGCTGGTCGCGTTCGTGTTCGCCGGCGGGGCGATCGGGCTGGCGGAGACCGCGGAGTCGACGTTGGTCGCGCAGATCCTGCCCGACCGGTTGCGCGGCAGCGGCTTCGGCGTACTCGGCGGCATCCAAGCCGGCGGCGACATCATCGCCACCGTGGTCGCCGGTGCGCTCTACACCGCCGTCTCACCGGCGGCGGCGTTCGCCTACGCCGGGGCGTGGATGGTCGCGAGCGTGCTCACCACAACGCAGCTGCAAGCCCGGCCGCGGCCGCCAGCAGCCCCAACCCAAGGCTCGCCACCAGGTTGACCGACGCTTCCCAGACGGCTCCGGCCTGCATCAGCGCCACCGACTCGAACGCGAACGTGCTCCACGTCGTGTAGCCGCCGAGGAAGCCGGTGGCGGCGACCGCCAGGCCGGTCCCGCCGAGGCCGTGATGGATCGACAGCCCGGTCAGTAGTCCCAGCACGAACGAGCCGGTGACGTTGATGACGAGGGTCCCGATCGGCAGCACGGAGTCGTGGCGACGTTGCACCACCTGGTCCAGCAGGTAGCGGCAAACCGCGCCGGCCGCCGCGGCGAGCGCGACCGCAATCGCGAGCGGCATCAGCGCTCCCGCTGGTAGCGGACGGTCTCGACATCGTCGACGACGACGAGGCCGTCCTCGACGATGCCGTCCAGCTCCGCGAGGAACGCGTCCAGCCGCGACGCGTCGTCGACGATCACGACGACGACCGGCAGGTCCTCGGAGATGTCCAGCAGCCGGCTGGTGTGGATCCGCCCCGAGCCGCCGAAACCCTCCACGCCGCGCAGCACGGTCGCGCCGGACAAGCCGGCCGCGTGCGCCCGGTGCACGATCTCGGCGTACAGCGGCTTGTGATGAAACTTCGCAGACTCGCCGACGAACACCATCACCCGGCGAGCCGACCCGTTACGGCGCATTCCGCGACCTCCTTCCGAGGCGGCGGTCCATGGCCTCAAGACCAGACACCGACAGCATGCCGAGGACCACGGCGGTTAGGCCAGCGCCGAGGCTGGCAAGCAGGTAGCCGATGGCCAGCGCCTGGTGACCGTGCGCCACCAGCAGGTCGGTCGCGGTCATCACCGAGCCGAAGGTGGTGAACGCCCCGCACCAGCCGGTGCCGAGCGCCACCCGCAGGTAGGGCACCGACCGGTTGCGCGTCAGCATCACGATCGCGCCGAGCAGGAAC
Source organism: Mycobacteriales bacterium (assembly GCA_035550315.1). Classification (GTDB taxonomy): domain Bacteria; phylum Actinomycetota; class Actinomycetes; order JAFAQI01; family JAFAQI01; genus DASZPL01. Next base: position 89,079 of record DASZPL010000139.1, read on the forward strand.
GCGCCACCGAGGTTGATCAGCAGCGTGGCGGTCGGGAAGCTGCCGCGGGGCGAGGGCCAGGCCGCCGTGATCTCGTAGCGGGCGAGGCCGCCGAAAAAGCCGCCGATGAAGACGGCCACCAGCCGGTCCGGGGTCACGACGATCTCCTGTCTTCACAGGGACCGTTGGCCGCATGCTGCGGCGTTCGAAGGCGAGCCCCTCCGCCGTGACCTAACGAGTCCAGGCTATCGGAGTTAGCGGACCAGCAAGGCGCCGACGACATAGGTGCGGACGTAGCGGCGCAGCTCGTCCACGCTGCGATCGCGGTGGCCCGGGACGACGAGCAGCGAGTGGATCATCCGGACGACGTACTCGACGGCGTCCGGCAGCTGCACGCCGCGGCGGACCATCCCGGCGGCCCGAGCCTGCGAGAAGTACGGCGCGATGAACTCGGTGCAGGCGGCGTAGATGGCGGCCGCGTCGGACGCCTCCGCCGTGCGCGAGAGCGGGCTGGCGAGCATCCGCACCCGCCACGGCTCGCTGCGCACCCACTCCACCGCGGACACCACCAGGTCGACGATCGCGTCACCGACCGAGCGAGCCGACCCGAGCCGCGCGGGCAGCTGCGGCAGGAACGCCTGTGCCGAGCGCAGCAGCACCGCGAGGATGATCTCGTCCCGGCCACCTGGGAAATGCCGATAGACGGTCGCCCGCGACACGCCGGCGCCGGCGGCAATGTCCTCGACGGTCGTCTTGGCGACGCCGAACCGCGCGAAACAGGACTCGGCCGCGCCGACGATGTCGACCGGGGCGGCGAGGATGGCGGTCTGAGACATTAGACTCTGATTGTCTCACGTCTCGGGAGGTGACAGTGACGATGGTGGCGCTGGTCCCAGATCTCCGTGCGCCCATTGCCAAAGGCTGGAATGCCGCAGTCGGCTCGGCGAGCCTGCCCGGCGTTCAGTTCACCGACCCGCCGGGCGACCCGGGCCTGTTCGGGCCGGGCAGCGCGATCTGGTACGTGCACTCGGACGTGTCGACGCTGATCGGCGGGCTGAGCGGGCTGCTGCTCGGCGGGTTGCATCACCCGACGCTGCACGGCACCAACCAGCACTCGTCGTACACCGACGACCCGCTCGCCCGGCTCGGCCGCACCGCCTCGTTCGTCAACGCCATGACCTGGGCCAGCGTTCCGGTGGTCGAGCGCACCTGCGACATCGTGCGCAAGATGCATCGGCGGGTGCACGGCACGATGCCGGACGGCCGGCCGTACGACGCCAACGACGACGATCAGCTGATCTGGACCGCGATGACGCAGGCGTACAGCATCGTGCGCGCCCACCTGCGCTACCACCCGAAACCGCTGACCGGCAGCCGGCTCGACGAGTACTACTCGCAGTACGCCCAGTTCGCGATCAAGCTGGGTGCGACCAAACCGGTGCCGAGCACGGTCGAAGACGTCGACGACTACTTCCACGACATGCGGCCGCAGCTCAGCTTCGCCGAAGAGACCGCCGACTTAGCCGAGTTCTTCCGCCGGCCGATCGGAAGTGATCCGATGACCAAGTCGGCGAGCCTGCTGATCAACCGGGCGGCGTTCGAGTCGCTGCCGCGGTGGGCGAAGCGGCTCTACGGCCTGCACGCCGACGGCTGGCTGGAGTCGAAGCCGCGCGCGCTCGACGCCGTGGCCACCCGGATGGCCGCGCTGTCGTTCCTGTCGGTGCTGCGCTGGGGACTGGGGCCGCACGCACTCCAAGAGCAGGCGCTCGAGCGCTGCCGGGCGGTGAGCGCACCGAGCCTGGCGAGCTAGCGCGAAGCCTGTCCGGCGCAGCTAGCTGACGTGCTCCAACCGGGCGCAATTCGCCCAGGCCGACCAGCCGCTGATGGCGTGCTGCCGCTTCGCGGCGCGGGTCTGCAGCGCCGGCTTGGCCTGGTCGGGGCGGCCGGCGAAGCCCAGCCCGTGCCAGGTGGCGCGCAGGAACTGGTAGGCGCCGTAGTAGCGGTGGTTGCTCGAGACCAGGTGCCAGTTGTTGCCGGACTCGCAGACCCGGATCCGGTGCAGCTTCTGCTCGAGCGTCAGGTGGTGATGGGCATGCGCGGCCGCGACCGGCGGCGCCGATGCCACGCCGGCCAGGCTGATGCCCGCGGCGGCGAGCAGACAGACGAATCCTCGGGTGGCGGCGCCATAACGCACGTCGAACTCTTCCTCGGACGCCGGCGAAGTTAGCTGTCGGGTTCGGACGCAGGATTCGCCCGGCCGCATTGCTGCGGCTTCACCCCAAGAACACCGGCAACTCGTGCGCCGGCATCCGGAGAACTGGTTCCTCCGCTCCCGCCGCCGCTGGTCGGACACCACCGGCCGGGGCGGGATTTGGCGATCGGCCGGTAGAGCGCGCCGGGGGGTAGCGCGCCACCTCGGACCCTACCGCGACCGAGCCGCCGGCGCGGCGCAGGCCGTAGGGTCCAGCGAATGACGATCAGCGCAGGGGCGGAAGCGGCCCGGGCCGCCCACCACACGCTCGAGCCGATGCACGCGGTCTCCTACTTCGCATCGGAGCACGGCCTGCACTACGCCGACCTCGGGATCACGGGAGGCATGCGCGGCTACTTCGCATCTCGGTCGGCGGCCCTCGGCCGAGTGCCCGCCGAGGTCGTCGTGGCGACCTTCTACAACTTCTCCCCCGCACTCATCGCCAAGGCGATCCCGTCGGTGTGGGAGGTGACCAGCCCGGAAGCCGTGCTCGAGGCGCGGCTCGCGGCGACCGACGCGACCTACCGCCGCGTGCTGGGCGACGACGTCCTGCGCTCCGACGAGATGGCGGAGGCTGCCGAGCTGGCCAAGACCGCAACCGCAGCGCTGTCGCCGATCGGCCGGCCGTTGTACGCCGGGCACGCCGCCCTGCCGTGGCCCGACGCACCGCACCTGCGGCTCTTCCACGCGGTGACGCTGCTCCGCGAACATCGCGGTGACGGCCACATCGCCGCACTGCTGCTCGCGGGACTCGACGCGGTCGAGACGCTGGTCTCGTACGTGCCCGTCGGGAAGGGCCTGCCAGAAGGAGTCCTCCGCACCACCCGGGGATGGAGCGAGCCCGAGTGGGACGCGGCGGTTGCGCGGCTGCGCGATCGCGGCATCATCGACGACAGCGGGGGACTCACGCCCGCCGGCCAGCAACAACGGGACACCATCGAGGCGCAGACCGACGAGGCGGCCGCCGCGGCGTACCTGCATCTCGGACCCGATGGCACGAAGCGGCTGCGCGACTTGGTGCGACCTTGGAAGCAGGCGATGAACGCGAGCATTGTGGACGGACTGCGGTGAGCGACCGGGACTTCGCCGGGAAGGTCGCCTGGATCACCGGCGGCGCACGCGGCTTCGGCGAAGGCGCCGCGCGACGGCTCGCCTCAATCGGTGCGACGATCGTGATCTCCGACGTCGAAACCGCCGCCGGGCAGCGGGTCGCCGAGGACCTCGACGGCGCGTTCGTGGCCTGCGACGTCAGCCGGTTCGAAGACTCGCAAGCCGCCGTGGCCTCGGTGGTCGAGCGCTACGGGCGGCTCGACGTCGCCTTTCTCAACGCCGGCGTGTCCACCGGGTGCGGCATGGCCGCCGACTTCGATCCAGCCGCCTACCGCAGGGCCATGTCGGTCAACCTCGACGGCGTGGTGTACGGCGCGCACGCGGCGTTCGCCGCGCTGGCGGCCGACGGCGGCGGCGCGCTGGTCGCCACGGCAAGCCTGGCCGGACTCACCGGCACGCCGTTCGACCCGATCTACGGCGCGAACAAGCACGGCGTCGTCGGTCTCGTCCGCTCGCTCGGACCCGACTGGGTGCAGCACGGCGTGCGGGTCAACGCGCTGTGCCCAGGGTTCGCGGACACCCAGATCGTCGACCCGCTCCGCGAAACGCTGGCCGCCGGCGGCATCCCGCTGATCCCGGTCGAGCACGTGGTGGACGGGTTCATGGCCGCGCTCACCAGCGACGGTGTCGGCGAGTGCTGGTACGTGCAGCCGGGCCGGCCGCCGGAGCCGTTCAAGTTCCGCGGGATCCCCGGTCCCCGGTCCGCGGATCCGGAATAGTTGTGCCCGCAACTAGGTTGCGGCTGGCGTAAGCCACTCCCCGGAGGTCGTCATGCCAGCAGTCACCGTCGCCGACCCGAGCACGCTTGCGCGGGTCCCGCTGCTCGATCCGGCGGTGAACCGGCCGCGGCGGGTCAAGCAGGTCACCACCGCACCGAGCGGGTTCGAGGGCGAGGGCTTCCCGGTGCGCCGGGCGTTCGCCGGCGTCGAGCTCGCCGATCTCGACCCGTTCGTGCACATGGACCAGATGGGTGAGGTCGACTATGCGCCGGGCGAGCCGAAGGGCACACCGTGGCACCCGCATCGCGGCTTCGAGACCGTGACGTACATCATCGACGGCACGTTCGAGCACAACGACTCGAACGGCGGCGGCGGTGTCATCACCGACGGCGACACGCAGTGGATGACCGCCGGCGGCGGCATCCTGCACATCGAGAAGCCGCCGGAGCGGCTGGTCGCGAGCGGCGGCCGGTTCCACGGCCTGCAGCTGTGGGTGAACCTGCCGCGCGCGCAGAAGTTCGTGCCGCCGCGCTACCAGGACCTGCGCGGCGGGCAGGTGGCGCTGCTGACCACGCCCGACGCCGGCTCGCTCATCCGCGTGATCGCCGGCGACGTCGCCGGGCACACCGGGCCCGGCTCGACGTACACCCCGATGACGATGGTGCACGCGACCGTCGCGCCCGGCGCCGAGCTGTCGCTGCCATGGCGCGCCGACTTCAACGCGCTCGCCTATGTCCTCGCCGGCGACGGCACCGTCGGCCCGGACCGGGTCGCCGTGCGCACCGGTCAGCTGGCGGTCTTCGGGCCGGGCGAGAGCCTGACGGTCACCGCGGCGCCGAGCCAGGACTCGCGGCACGCCGCCGGCCTGGAGGTCGTGCTGCTCGGCGGCCAGCCGATCCGGGAGCCGGTCGCGTGGATGGGGCCGTTCGTGATGAACACGAAGGCCGAGGTGCTGCAGGCGTTCGAGGACTACCAGGCCGGACGGCTCGGCACGATCCCGGCCGTGCACGGCGCCCCGGAGACCCCGGTCACGACGTGACCGGCACGGTCACGTCGGCCGTGGCCGGCGGGCTCCAACCCGCGTCGCTGCGCGCCCGCACCGTGACCGAGTAGCTGCCCGAGGCGACCCGGTGGAACGTCGCGGTCGCC
>DASZPL010000140.1:0-3483 GCA_035550315.1 Mycobacteriales bacterium
GAGCCCGCACCGGCACCGGCGGCCGCACCGGCGGCCGCGCCGCCGGCGACCGGTGACGCCGACGGCGCCGGGTCCTACGTCACCCCGCTGGTGCGCCGGCTCGCCGCCGAACACGACGTCGACCTGTCGACCGTCGAGGGCACCGGCGTCGGCGGCCGGATCCGCAAGCAGGACGTGCTCGACGCCGCGAGCAAGGGCGGCGCGCGACCGGCGGGGCCGAGCGCCCCGCAATCCGCCGTGCAACCGGCACCAGCACAGGCCCAGCCAGCGCAAGCCCAGCCGGCGCCAGCCGCCGCGGCGACACCCGCGCAACCGGCGCCCGCCGCCAAGCCGTCGCCCGCGGCGCCAGCCCGTGGCAGCACCGAGAAGCTGTCTCGGCTCCGCCGGATGATCGCCGAGCGGATGACCGAGTCGCTGCGGATCAGCGCGCAGCTCACCACGGTCGTGGAGGCCGACATCACCCGGATCGCGCAGCTGCGCGAACGCGCCAAGGACGAGTTCGAGGCCCGCGAGGGCGTGAAGCTGACCTACCTGCCGTTCTTCGCGGTCGCCACCTGCGAGGCGCTGCGCGAGCACCCGGCGGTCAACTCCTCCATCGACATGGAGGCCGGCACCGTGACCTACCACGACACGGTGCATCTCGGTGTCGCGGTCGACACGCCGCGCGGCCTCGTCGTACCGGTCGTGCGCGACGCCAGTGACCTCAACCTGGCAGGGATCGCGCGCAAGATCGCCGACATCGCGGCGCGCACCCGCGACAACCACATCACCCCGGACGAGCTGGGTGGCGGGACGTTCACGCTGACCAACACCGGCTCGCGGGGTGCGCTGTTTGACACGCCGATCATCAACCAGCCACAGGTCGGGATCCTCGGCGTCGGCGCAGTCGTGAAGCGACCGGTGGTCATCGAGCAGCCGGGTGCCGGCGACGTGATCGCGGTGCGGCACATGGTCTATCTCGCGCTGACCTACGACCACCGGATCGTCGACGGCGCGGACGCGGCGCGGTTCCTGTCGACCATCAAGGAACGGTTGGAGGAGGGCGAGTTCGAGGCCGACCTCGGCCTGTGAACATCGTCGTCACCGGCGCGTCCGGGTTGATCGGCTCGGCGCTGGTGCCGGCGCTGCGATCCGACGGCCACACGGTGACCAAGTTGGTACGCCGCGACCCGCGCGCCGACGACGAGGCGCGGTGGGACCCGATGCGCGGCGAAGTGGACGGGTCGGCCGTCGCGGCTGCGGATGCCGTGGTGAACCTGGCCGGTGCCGGCATCGGCGACCGGCGGTGGACCGCGTCGTACAAGCGGCAGGTCTACGACGGCCGGATCAACGGCACCGGTGCGTTGGCGCGGGCGCTGGCCGGCGCGGCCGATCGGTCACGGATCTTCATCTCGGGGAGCGCGGTCGGCTACTACGGCGACCGCGGCGGCGACGAGGTGGACGAGTCGAGCGGGCCGGGCGACGGCTTCCTGCCGCACCTCGTCGTCGACTGGGAGGCGGCGACGCAGCCGGCGGCCGATGCCGGCGTGCGCGTCGTGACCATCCGGACCGGCGTCGTGCTGGCCGCCGAGGGCGGGGCGCTCGGGCAGGTGTTGCCGCTGTTCAAGGCCGGCCTCGGCGGTCGGCTCGGGTCCGGGCGGCAGTGGTTGTCGTGGATCGCGCTGGCCGACGAGGTCGCGGCGATCCGGTTCCTGCTTGCGGCCGACGACGTCAGCGGTGCGGTGAACCTCACCGCACCGCAGCCGGTGCGCAACGTCGACTACACGAAAGCGGTCGGGCGCGCGCTGCACCGGCCGACCGTGCTGCCGGCGCCGGCGTTCGCATTGCGGGCGGCCTTCCCCGGCTTCGCCGACGAAGGCATCCTGATCAGCCAGCGCGTGATGCCGCGTCGGTTGACCGACGCCGGCTTCGAGTGGCGCCACCCGGAGGTCAACGCCGCGCTGCAGGCCATGCTTTGACCAGGTCGATCCGCCAGCCACTCGCGGTGCGGACAAGCTGCAGCAGCTCAGGTCTCGCGCCGCGCCCGCGACCGCGCCGCACTACTCGACCCGTGTTGTCGACGATCCGGTAGGGACTGAGTCGGTCGACGACTCGCAACCGGACGTGGCCGTTCGACCGGCTGAGCGGCCGCGCACGCTGCACCGTCGTGGTGAACCCGCTGATCCGCTCGCCGCGCGCCGCCAGCCGGTCGATGCGACTGCGGTCGGCGGCGAGGCCGGGCACGCCTGACCGGTAGACGGCGTGCAGCCGGCCAGGATCGGCTGCATCGAATGCCGCGGCGCGAGCCGCCTCGAGGTTGGCGACGACGCGCCGCCAGGTCGCGGCGGGCGGCCGGTGCGGTGCGGCTGGCGGGGTCCAGGACGGTACGCCGGTCGCGGGCGGATGCGTTGGATGTGCGGTTGAACGCGGTATCGGCAGCGTCGCAGCCGACGGCTGGTGGGAGCGCGCGGACGCGGCACCGACGGCGACGGCGGCTACGAGCACGCCGATCGCGACCGCAGCAATGACGAGACGGCGCGGGATGGGCCGGCGGCTCGAGGCATCGATGGGCCGGGCCGGCGGCGCCGGCGGCAGCGGCTCGGCCACAGCGGCCGGCATCGGGTCCGGCGGCGCAGTCGGCGCAAGGGGCGCGGACGGGGGTGGCGCCGGCGGCGGCGTCATGCCGACCAGCCGAACCGGCGCCGTCGGGCTGGCTCGCAACAGCGCCGCGGCGAACTCGGCCGCGTCCGGCCGGTCGGCCGGCTCGGCGCGCAGCCCTGCCTCGATCGCCGCGATGACGGCGGGCGGGGTAGCGGGCGCGAGCCCGGCCAGCGGCGAGACCTCGCCGGCGATGGTGGCGAGGTACGTCGGCTCGTCGGGCTCGGAGGTCGGCGCCCGGCCGGCCAGCAGCCGGAATCCGACCGCCGCCAGGTCGTGCACGTCGTCGGCCGGAGCGAATTTCGCGGCCGCGTCGTCGTCGGGGCCGGCCAGGGCGAGCGCCGGCGCAACGCCGGCGGCAGCAAGCAGCGGCCGGCCGGCCGCGGTGAAGCCGATGGTCGACGGGTCGACATCGCCATGCACGACGCCGTGCCGATGTGCCGCGGCCAGCGAGCCGGCGAGCGGCGCCAGGATGGTCACCGCCTCGGGCGTCGCCAGCCGGTCGCGCGTCAGAAGCAGCCGCGCCAGCCGGCCGACCATCGCGTCGGTCACGACGACCAGCGCATCGTCGGCCTCGATCACCTCGCGCGGCGCGAGCAGGTGCGGATCGTCGATCGCGGTCAGTACGTCGGCCTCGCGTCGTACCCGCGCGACCACCGCCGGGTGCGCGGGCAGCCGCAGCAGCTCGACCGGCTCACCGGACGCCACGTGGGTTGCGTGCCAGACCTGAGCCGGAGCGGCGTCGGCGATGACGTCACCGACGTCGTAACCCGCGAGGACGAATCGCTCGGCCATCCCGGCATTCGACCAAGGATCGCCGCCGCGCCGTAGCCGCTGTCCACAACC
>DASZPL010000141.1:0-12136 GCA_035550315.1 Mycobacteriales bacterium
CCGGCGTACGCGCGGACGTCTTCACCCCCAACATCGCACCGCGACTCGGCCCAGCCCGTCTGCTGTTCGCGGCGCAGGCGGGCGCGCCCCACAAGCGCCTGACCGACCTGCTCGCCGCGATGCCACAGGTGCTGGCCGCCCGACCGCAGACCCGACTGGTCGTCGGCGGGGGCGGTGCCGTACCCGGCGGGCTGCCCGCCGAGGTGGCTGCCGCCGTCGACGACATCGGGACCGGCAGTCTCGACGACCTGCCGCAGCGCTACCGCGACGCGACCGTGACGGTCCTGCCGTCACAGGACGAGGCGTTCGGGCTGGTGCTGGTCGAGTCACTCGCCTGCGGTACGCCGGTCGTCGCGGCGCGGTCCGGCGGGATGCCCGAGATCGTCGGCACGGATGCCGGGGTCGGGGCGTTGACTGCGGTGGGCGACCCGGCCGCCTTGGCCGACGCGATCCTCGCCACGATCGAGCTCGCCGCCGATCCCGAGACGCCGGTGCGATGTGTCCGCCACGCCGAGCAGTGGAGCTGGGACCAGGTCGGCCCCCGGCACGTGGCCGCCTACGACACGGCCCTCACGACCCCCTCCACCCGTTCGAAGTAGCACACAAAGTCCGTGGAACTGCGGGGGTTCCGCACTTCCTGTCCGTATCGCGGGGCGCTTTGTGTGCTACTTCGGAACGAGGCGGCGCAGCCGTCCGAGCGCCCGGCGGGCCGGATCGGTGCCGTGCGAGTGGTAGATCACGAAGTGGCTGCGGCCGTAGTGCTTCGAGTAGTGCACCAGCCCCTTGCGGGTGACGTCGTCGAGCAGTCGCCCGATCGGCAGCGGCTTGTGGACGTGGACGTCGTCCGGCGACGGTTCGAGGAAGTTGATCGCGACCAGGTCGGCGGTGGCCTCGAGCGAGGCGAGAAAGCCGAACGGGTCCTCGACGTGCTCGATCACGTCGAAGCAGTAGGCCAGCTCGAATCCGCCGGGAACCTCGCCGTCGACGTCGTGCACGGCGGCGTCGATCCCGCGCTGCGCCAGCCGCCACCGCAGGTACGCCGTGCTCGGGTTGGCGAAGTCGGCGAACTCGACGCGATAGCCCGCCGCCAGGAACCGCAGCCCGTCGCTGCCGATGCCGCACCCGTAGTCGAGCAGCCGTGACCCGCGCCCGATGCGCCGCATGATGGCCTCGCGGTAGGGACGCTTCGTTCCCGACATCGCAAAGACCGTGAGGTCGTACAGGTACGCCGTCGAGGTGCGGTAGAAGGTCAGCTCGTCGGCGGCCGCCTCCTCCTCGGCGTCGACCGCCTGCTGGTGTCCCCGCAGCTTCGCCTCGTCGTAGTCGTCGCCGAGATAGGCCTTCAGCTCGGCGAGCTCCTGCTCGGCCTCGAACGCGTCGAGGTAGACCGGCGCGAACCGGGCGAGCCAACGGGCGACCGAGCGCCGCGGCCGGCCCTCGACGGCACGGAACTTGTTCGCGAAGTACGGCGCGAAGTCCGGGTGCTTCACCGTCAGCTGGAACTCGCCCTTGGCGATACCGCGCAGCCTCGCGGCGTACGACGCCTCGTCGTAGCAGTGCAGGTGCTCGGCCCGCGCCTTCGGCTCGTAGCGCAGCGACATGCCGGCGTCACGCAGCCGGTAGGCGAAATCGAGGTCTTCGTAGTAGTAGGAGAAGGCCGGGTCGAAGCCGTTCGCCGCGTCGAACAGCGCGCGCGGCAACGACACGTTGCAGGAGTAGAACCGGCCCCACCCGGCGTCGTCGGAAATCCCGGCGAGCTCGAACTGCATCCCGGCCCGGTCGATCCACTCCAGCAGCGAGGTACGCGGGACCTGCGGGTGCCAGTCCACGCTGCCGAGGACTGCGACCGTTGGCCCGCCCTCGGCGCGATGCCGGGCGAGATGACTCTCGACCAGCCGCCGCGTCGGGATCATGTCGTCGCCGAGGAACAGAACCAGCGGCGTCGAGGAGGCCGCCACGCCGGCGTTGCGGGCGACACCCGGGCCGCCGTGCGCGACCTGGATCACCCGCACCCAGTCGGGCAACGGCGGGACGACCTGGTCGTCGCCGTCGACGACGACGACGGCCGAGAACCCCTGCACGCTCTGGGCGGCGAGCGCGCGCAACGTCCGGGCGAGGATGTCCCAGCGGTCCCGGGTGGGGATGACGACGGTCAGCTCCTCGGGCGCGGTCATGAGTCGGCCTCGTCGTAACCGAGCTCGCGCAGCAGCGGGCCGGCGAGACTGTCCAGTGCCGCGCGCTCGGCCGCCGGCAACGACCGCCACTTCCCGCTGCCGATCTCGCCGCTCGCCGGCAACGGCGTGACGCGCTGCGTGGCGCGCGTGCGCAGCTCCGTCAGCGCCGGTTCCGAGCTCGGTACGCCGAGCCAGGACCACAAGCCGGTCGTGACCGCCGACGGGTCGGCCAACAGGTCCTCGTAGCGGACCTGGGTGAAGCGCCGCAACCCGCCCGCGGCCAATCGGATCGCCGACACGGCTTCGACCCACTCCTGCGCGGCGCCGGCCAGGTCAGCGCCGTCTCCGCGCGTCAGCGACAGCGACAGCGCCGCGTCGCGGCCGTCACGCACGATGTGCACGTAGCGCGCGTCCGGATAGAGCCTTGCCAACACGGGCAGCTGCCACGCGGTGGTCGGGGTCTTCTCGCAGACGTGGGTCGCGCCGGGTGCGACCCGGTCACGCATCGCGACGAGCAGGTCGTCGCAGAACGCCCGCATCGCCGACAGCGTGACGTTGTCGCCGGCAAGGGCCCGGATCTGGTCCGCCCACACCGGCGCGATGTCGGGGAACAACCAGGTCTCGCCGGTCTCCGTGCCGGCGATCAACGGGCTCGCGCACAGCAGCCGGTGCAGCCATGTCGTCCCGCTGCGTGCCGCTCCGAGGACGACGACGAGCCGGTCGCGCAGCTCGCTGTCCGAGACGCGGGCGCGGCGACTCCCGACGCGGCGCGGCCACAACCGGGCCCATCGCGGCGGCGCCTCGATGCGTTCGGCAGCGACCGCGGCCACCCGCGCCGCGACCGCGCGCGGGTCCTTGGTCACGTCGCGGTCGGTGACCACCAGGTCCGGCGACGCGGCGGCAACCCGGTCGCTGGGTACGCCGTGCGCCACCGCGACCACGACCGCATCCGGCCACACCAGCCGGACGTACGGGCCGAGCAGCTCCGCGTCGGCGACCACGTCCACGAACACCGACGAACCCGGCCGCAACGCAGCGGCCACCAGCGAGTCCGCCAGCCGGCGCAGCGCGTGCATCAGGTGCTCGTGGTCGACCAGCGCGGACACGCCGGCTTCGCCCTGGCCGGATTCGTGCCCCCAGAACAGCCGGGCGAGCCGGCTCGGCAGGTCGACCCCGGTCGGCGCCGACCAGCCGGACATCCGGCCCAGTGCCGCCCGCAGCTGCTCGCCCGACTCCGCGCTCTCCGCCAGAACGAAGACCGGCAGGTGGGGGGCGCCCGGTTCGCTCACGAGTCCGCGCGGTGGAAGGTACCGCCGAGATCCGCGACTCCCGAAGCGAGACCGCGCCCCGACACGTAGAAGGTCACCGGCACGGCGCGGCCGAGCACCACGCTGTTGCCGCCGTCGGCGCTGTGCAGGGACGCCGTCGCGTAGTACCCACCGCTCGGCAGCGTCAGCGCAAGGCGGGTCTCGTACGTCGCGACCTCGTTTGCCGCCAGCGGCGGGAACGGGGTCATCAGGTTCGTGTCGGAGTACACGACGGTCCCGGCCTCGGTCGTGATCGTCATGCCCATCACCGGATGAGCGATCGCGGTGGTCGCCCGCACCCGCAACCGCAGCACCACGTCGTCACCGCTGTCGAAGTGCAGCACCGGCTCGCCGGTCGCGGCGTTGTGCAGGCTCAGCGACTCGATGTCCGCGCCGTGTGTGGCGAGCTCACCGCTCGACGGATCGGCCATCGCCTCGCTGCCGACCACGTTGTAGAACTCCGAGATCGCCTCGAAGGTCGGCCCGTCGAAGATCTTGTGGCCGTGGCTCATCACCAGGGCTCGGTCGCAGAACCCGCGTACGACGTTGAGGTTGTGGCTGACCACCACGATCGTGGTCCCGTTGGCGCGGATCTCCTGCATCCGCGCGAAGCACTTCAGCTGGAAGGCGAAGTCACCGACCGCGAGGACCTCGTCGACCAGCAGGACGTCGGGGTCTGCGGCAACCGCGACGGAGAAGCCGAGCCGCACGAACATCCCGGACGAGTAGAACTTCACCGGGGTGTCGATGAAGCTCTCCACCTCGGCGAAGTCGACGATGCCGTCGAGACGACGGTCGATCTCGGCGTTGCTCATCCCGAGGATCGTGCCGTTGACGTAGATGTTCTCCCGGCCGGTCAGCTCGGGGTGGAAGCCCACCCCGACCGAGATCAGCGGCGCGACCTTCCCGCGAACCTTGACGACGCCGCTCGACGGCGCAGTGACCCCGCACAGCAGCTGGAGCAGCGTCGACTTGCCGGCGCCGTTGCGCCCCAGCACGCCGAGGCTCTCACCGGCGTGGACGTCGAGATCGACGTTCTCGAGTGCGAGCAGGGTGCTGCGGCGGCTGCGCGCACGCAACCGCAGCGCGTTCGCGAGCATGGGCTGGTCGTCGTACTTGACGTAGCGCTTGCTCACCTCGCGCAGCGAGATGACGGGCTGGCCGGTCACAGCAGATCGACGAACACTCGGTCGCGGCGGCACTGCAGCCAGAACCCGATCCCGCCGAACACCACGCACCAGCAGCCGCACGCGACGACGGCCAACGTGAGCGCGGAGTCGGCGCCGACGGTCGCGGCCCGGAAGATCTCGATCGGTCCGGCGGCGGGCCCCATCGCGATCAGGGTGCGCAGCACGTGGTGATGTGCCGACAGCCGCGACAGCGGATAGATGATCGGCGTCAGATAGAAGCCGACAGACAGCACCGCCATGACGATGTAGCGGATGTCGCGGAAGTACACGTGCAGCGCCGACAGGCACAACCCGACGCAGACGACGAGCAGCACCGCCAGCGCGGCCCCGGGGAAGACGAGCAGGAACGACACCCCGATCCCGCTGCCCACGACGAGTGACATCAGCAGCAGCAGCATGATGCCGATCGCGAACGGATACATCGCGGAGGCCGCCGTGACGAGGACCGGGAGGGCGCGCGGGAAGTAGATCTTGCCGGCGAGCGCGACGTTGTCGACGATCGCCGTTGCCGCGGACGGCCCGGCGTTGGCGAGGTAGTTCCAGGGGACGAGCGCCGAGTAGAGGAACACGGCGTATGCCTGCTGCGACGAGGCGTAGCTGCGACCGATTCCGACGACGTGGGTGAACACGACGGAGAGCACGACAGCTTGCACGAGCGGCACGCCGACCGCCCAGATGACGCCGAGCACGGTACGGCGGTACCGGACGTAGAAGTCCTTGCGAGCCAGGATGACCAGCAGCTGGCGCGCGGCCCAGAGCTCCCGAAGCATGACGCCGGGTGGGGTGGCAGGCCCACGCAGCTCGAAGCCCGGCTCGGGCTCACCCGCGGCCGAGCCGGCCGCGGTCGCCAGCGTCGCGATGTGACCCTCCTCCGTCGAGCTGCGCCTTGTGACTCCCGGCCAACATCGTTTCACGAGTGCCGCGCACGACCCCGTCGCGAACGTCCGGACGCGACGCCCGGCTCAGTCGGAGAACGGGCCGGGCCAGATCCCCGGCGGCGGCGGCGTGCTGGCACTGCCGGTCCGGCGGGCGACCATCAGCAGGTGGCAGCCGAGCCGGTTGACCAGCGGCAGCGCCCCACAGACCGCCTCGATGGCGTCGGCGAGGCGCTGACCGCGCTCCCCCTGGCGGTCGAGCCAGCGCGCGGTGCGGCTCTGCGGCGGCGGGAACTCGAAGCTGCCGGCCGCGATGGTGTCCAGCCCCGCCGCCGTGAACATCCGGCGGGTCTCGGCCTGCTTGTGCCAGGTGTGCGGCACCCACGCCGCAGCCACGCCCTCCTCGAGCAGGGCCGGGCTAACCGGCTCCGGCCACACCCACGGCCGGTGCGAGATCATCCGGTCGCGGCGGAAGCCGAACGCCTTCTCGGCGTAGGCGAACGGATCCGACAGCGGGAAGCGCAACGGCATCTCCGAGGCGTTGTTCGTCGTCATCACGAGCACGCCTCCCGGCTTGAGCACCCGCGCGATCTCCCAGACGGCGAGCTCGGGTCGCAGCAGGTGCTCGATGACCTCGGTGAAGACGACGACGTCCACGCTCGCGTCGGCGAGCGGCAGGTGCTCGCCGTCGCCGCGGACGAAAGCCCTGCGTAGCGGCGCGTCGCGGTCGGCGTGACGCTTGGCTGCCGACTCGATGTGGTGGCCGCCGAAGTCGAGCCCCACGTAGCGCGCGGCGACGTCGAGCAGCTGGTCGGCCGCCAGCGCCGACCCGCACCCCACGTCGAGCACCACGCCTCCGGGCGGGAGGTGCCGGCGCGCCGCCGTACCCACCAGCGAGTACCGCATCTCGTGGCGATGCCCGTGGTAGTCGCTCCACAGGTCGAGCTCCTCCTCGACCGTGGGAACCGACTCGTTGTAGTGGCGGGAGAAGATCTCCGGCGTCGCCGTACGCAGCAGCTCCCACTCGTGCGCTGTTGCGGCGAGGCCGCGGCGGCGGTAACGCGAGTACGTCAGCGACCACACGCCGACGAGGGCGACCAGGAAGACGACCCGCAGCCACCAGGGGTCCATCGGCAGCGCGGCCGCCACGATCAGGACCACCGGAAGGCCCAGTCGAGCCAGCCTCCCGGCAGACGCGTCCATCACGTCATTCTGCCGTTGTGCGATGGTGACGACCGTCATGAAGGTGGCGCACTACATCGACCGCTGGCTCGACCTGTCCGCCGGGTTCGTCGCGGCGCACGTCCGGAACTCGCGCCATCGGTCGGTCGTCATCAGCCGGCAGGGGTGGTGGCACCTAGAGGCCTACGACCTGCGCCCGCGCTACACGCTGTGCCATCTGCGCGACCGCGTCCCCGACCGCTACAAGTACGCCGCGCTGCGGGCGCAGCTCGGACCGCTGCTCGCGCTCACCCGTAGCGAACTGCTCCACGTCCACTTCGGCTACGCCGCCCCGGACGTGCTCGACAGCGTCGGCCGCCGCCCGTACGTGCTCTCGCTGCACGGCCAGGACGTCACCGGCCTGGTCACCGAGAAACCCGGCTACTACGACCGGGTCGTCGGCCGGGTGGACGCCGCGATCGTCCCGTCCCGGTTCCTCGGCACCGCCGCCAAGGCCGTCGGGTTCACCGACGAGCAGATCCGGGTGATCCCCAGCGGCGTCGACACCGAGTTCTTCTCGCCCGCGCCGCTGCCCGACGGACCGCCGACGATCACCTACGTCGGGCGCCTGGTCGAGAAGAAGGGACTGGACGTCCTGCTCGCGGCCTGGCCCGAGGTGCTCGCGGACGTGCCCGACGCCCGGCTGCGGGTGCTGGGCGACGGTGATCTCGCGCCGCTGCTCGCCGAGCCGCCGCCGTCGGTGACGCATCTGCGGCCGCAGGTGGCGCGCCGTCACGACCAGGTCCGCGACGAGCTGCGGCGGGCGAGCGTCGTCGTCACGCCGAGCCGGACCGGCCGGACCGGGGACGCGGAGAGCCTGCTGCTGGTCAACCTGGAGGCCGGCGCGACCGGGCGGCCGGTGGTGTCGACCCGTCACGGCGGCATCCCGGAGTACGTCGAGGACGGGCGTACCGGGCTGCTGGTCCCCGAAGCGGACCCGTCGGCCCTCGCGGACGCGCTCGTCCGGCTGCTGCGTGACCGTGACCTCGCGGGCCGGCTCGGGGCGGCGGCGATCGACCACGTGGCGCAGTGGGACGTGCGCCGCTGCACCGCCCGGGTCGACGCCCTCTACGAAGAGCTGCCGCGCCGACGGTGAGCCGCGGGGCGGAAGTGGCCGCCCTCGACGGGTACGACGAGCGCGGTCACCATTCCCCGGACCATGCCGCCGAGCCTCAGCACGGAACCCGCCGCTCGCAGCCAGTCGCGCTTGCCGAGCTCGCGGCCGATCGAGGCGAGCCCCCAGCGCCACAGGTCGTCGGCGGCGACCACCCGGAACCGGCGGCGGTCGGTGCGCGCCAGCTTCGCCAGCCGGGCACCGGCGCCGCGGCCGTAGCTGTGCTGGAGCGCGATGTACTGGCGGGCCCGCCGCCAGTGCTCGTGGTAGGCCGCGGCGGCGGGCTCGTACCAGCCGTGCGCGCCGGTCGCCAGCACCCGGTCGAGCAGGTCGGGGTCCTCGCCCGCCGGCCAGCGGGTGCCCGGCCCCATCGCCTCGTCGAACCCGCCGACCTGCGCGAGCACGGCGCGATGCATCCCGAGGTTCGCGCTGTGACCGAGCACCCCGCCGGAGCTCGCGTCGTACTCCTGAGGTGACGGGTCGTCCTTGACCGTCAGCGACAGCGTCCCCTGCCCCTCGGGCAGGTCGATCCGGCCGGCGACGAACGCCGCACCCGGGTGGGAGGCGAGCGCGCGTGCCATCGCATCGGCCCATCCGGGGCGCACCCGCACGTCGTCGTCGACGAAGGCGACGAGGTCGTGGGCGGCCTTCCGCCACCCGAGGTTGCGGGCCCGCGACACTCCTCGCTCGTCGGCGACGAGCAACGTTGCGCCGTGCCGGCGGGCGACCTGCCAGACCGGCTCCGGTTCGGCCGAGCCCGACTCGACGACGACGAGCTCGTCGAAGTCCGCCAGCGCCGCGCGCAGGCTGACCAGTGCCGCGTCGAGCAGCTCGGGTCGCCCGCAGGTCGCCACGACCACCGACAAGGGCGGCCGCGGCCGGCGTGTCACGTCGACGCCGCTGGTGCTCACTCGTGCGCCCGGTAGTGGCCATCGTCGATGGGGACGAACAGCGCCCGCAGCAGCCCGACCGGCATCGCGACCAGCCGGAGCAACGTCCCGAGAGCCGGGTAGCCCTGGCCGGCCCGCAGTTCGCGCATCAGCTCGCGCCCGCTTCCACCGAAGTAGTCAGCGGTCACCAACCGGGCGCGTCGCCGGTCCAGCCGCCACAGCTTGGCCAGCCGGGCGCCGGCGCCGTACCCGTAGCGGAGGTCGAGCAGCAGCAGCCGGCGAGGCCCGCGCCACTGCGCGTGCCAGGCGAGTGCCTTCGGCTCGTAGCGGCCGGCGTAGCCGGCCGCAAAGCAACGGTCGAACAGGTCGTGCTCCGGCGCGGCACCGAACCGCCCGCCGGTGCCCATCGACTCGTCCCATCCGCCGATGCGGTCGAGGACCGGCCGCCGGATCGCCAGGCTCGCGCCGTGGCCGAGGTTGCCGACGCTCGTCGCGTCGTAGGTTGCCGGGAGGTCGTCGCGTTTGATCGCGACATCGCGTGAGGGCTGCTCGCCGTCCGGCGGCAACACCCGGCCGGTGACGAAGCCGATGTCCTCGCCCGCCGTCACGGCGGCGGCGAGGGCGTCGCGCCAGCCGGCGTCGACGACCACGTCGTCGTCGGTGAACAGGACGACCGCGTGGCGGCCGGCCCGCCAGCCGGCGTTGCGC
Organism: Mycobacteriales bacterium; assembly: GCA_035550315.1. Classification (GTDB taxonomy): domain Bacteria; phylum Actinomycetota; class Actinomycetes; order JAFAQI01; family JAFAQI01; genus DASZPL01. Next base: position 9,480 of record DASZPL010000141.1, read on the forward strand.
GCCCGGTTGACGCCGGGAAGCGGGCATCGAACGACGCGCGCCGCAGCGCCCGTCGCGACCGCGGCCACGGCGTCGCCGTCCGTGGAGGCGCTGTCGACCACGACGAGCTCGTCGTCGGGGCGCAGCGCGCCGCGAACCGACGCGAGACACGCCGCCAGCTGCTGCGGGCGGTCGCGGGTCGGCACCACGACGGTCACCGCGGTGACCCCGCTCTCCTGCACCGCCGCAGACTGCCACACGCACCCGAGACGGACGCCCACGGAGCGGACCTCGGCACGTCCAACGGCCGCTCCCGGTAGCGTGGCGCGCGTGCTGGCCGACGAGGTGAGGACCGCTCCGCGTCCCCGCAGGCGCCTCCCGATCGAGGTCAGCGCCCTGACCGTCATCCTCGCGCTGGTGCTCTCGCTGCTGGCCGGAGCCGGCGCGGCGCTCTACCAGCGGTCGAAGCCGACCCACTACATCAGCTACTCGATCATGCTGATCGACCAGCCGCTGCAGGTGCTCCAGGACACCGGCGACGCGACGCTCGCCAAGCTCCAGCGGCTGCGCTTCTACTACGCCGGCCTGCTCCAGACGCAGGTCATCTCGGCCCCGGTCGCGCAGCAGGTCGGCCTCCCGGTCGGCGAGATCGAGGGAGCACTGAGCTCGCTGATGTCGCCGTCGACGTTCACGATCGACCTGTTCGCCCAGGGCCAGAACCCGCAGCAGGCGGAGACGATCGCCCAGGCCGCGACCAACGAGCTGATCACCTACGTCCGCCAGCAGCAGTCGAAGCTCGGCATCCCGTCACCCGATCGGGTGACGCTCACCGAGGTCAGCAACCCCGGGCTCGGTATCAAGGTGGCCGTGTCGACGAAGAAGGAGCTGGTCTCGGCAGGGGTCGCCTTCGTCGTGGTGTGCGCAGCGTTCCTGATCGTCGCGGACCTGCTGCGCCGTCGCTGGTAGCCGGCGAAAGCCGCGGGGCGTAACCAATGGGCGTACTGCTGATCGACGGCGGCACGCTGCTCGGCGTATTGATCTGCCTGTACTCCCGCCCGACGGCGGTGGTCGGGCTGCTCGTGGCCTCCACGATGCTCGTCCCCGCGACGCTCGTCGCGCCGCACATGCTCACCTCCTACGCGACCGTCAACCACGTCCTGATCGGCGCGGCGGCGGTGCGCCTGGCGACGATGGGCAAGCAGGGCGGCTGGAACCGGCTGTTCCGGTCCACCCCGCTGCATCTGGCGCTGGCGCTGCTCGTCGTGACATGGACGACCAACGGGCTGGCGTTCGCACCCCCCGGCGGCATCCCCACGGTCGGTTTGCAGCGCTTGATCAACCTGGCGTTCGTCGCCGGCTTCTACGTCGTGATGCTCGCGTTGTGCCGATGGGTCGACAACCCGCGGTTCGTCGTGAAGACGGTGCTGGTCAGCTTCGGTGTGTCGGCGGCGATCGCGATCCTCGAGCACTTCACCAGGCAGTCCTACGGCGAGCACCTGTTCAACCTCGCCGGCGAGGCCGGGTCTACGACGGCCGCGCACGTGCTGGAGACCCGCGCCGGGCACCTGCGGGTGCGCTCGAGCGCCGAGTTCGCCCTGGGCTATGCGTGGGTGGCGATCATGGTGCTGCCGCTCGCCACCATCTACCTGCTGCGGGCCAAGCGCTTGGTGACGTGGAGCATCCCGCTGATGCTCCTGACGTTCGCCGCGATCTACTGGACCTACGCCCGCAGCGCCGCGGCCGCGATCCCGGTCGTCTTCATCCTGCTGGCGATCCTGCTCATGGAACGCCGCGCCGTGCTGCTCGCCTCGTCGAGCGTGCTGGTGGCGGTCGGGTTGTTCTTCTTTGACGGAGCGATCCGGCATCACCTGTCGCTGAAGACCGACCAGGGATCGGTCGGCGTCCGCTTCCAGCGGCTGCCGCCGATCCTCGACGCGGTCTCCCACCACGCCTACCTCGGCCTCGGCATCGGCGGGTTGCAGACGATCGGCGTACCGACGACCGACAACTTCTACCTCTACGCCTACGGGGACACCGGCGCGGTCGGCGCGGCCATCCTGCTCGTCGTGTGCGTCACCGCACTCGTCCAGTCCTGCCGCGGCATCCGGCTGCTCGACAAGACCCGGCGCACCATCGTCGTGGGCTGCGCTCTCGGCTTCCTCGCGTTCTTGTTCAGCGGCCTGGTCGACGACGCGCTGTTGCTGAGCCAGCCGGCCGAGCTCGCGATGCTCATGGTGGCGCTCGCCACCGCGACCGCGGAGCCGGAGCTCGGCCGGGCGCTGATGCCGAAATGGTCGTTCCGGCGGATCGTGACGTTCTCCTCGGCCGGCGCGCTCGTCGGCCTGGCGGCGATGCTGCTCGCCCCGGTCACGGTTTCCCAGGAGCGGCAGTTCTCGACGGTGACGCCGCAGCGCAACACCGGCGTCTACGACGCGGTCACCTCGGGTCGGCTGCTGATCGCCACGGTCTGCCAGGTGGCCGACGACCTCCAGCAGTCGATGGGGGTGCACATCTCATGTCTGGACGACTACGGCGCGGCCGGTGTCGGCACGATGCGGATCAGCTCGCCGAGTGCCGATCGGACGCTCGCGGCGTACTCCCACCTGACCGCGACGCTGCGCCAGGCCTCCTACCTCGACGCGTTCCAGACCCTCGTCTACACCCCACCGGTGAAGTCC
>DASZPL010000142.1:0-3820 GCA_035550315.1 Mycobacteriales bacterium
TGCGCGGCGAGTGAGGCCACCCGGTGCCCGAATCGTCACGCTTTGCCCGTTGCCTCGCAACGGTTTTAGACTGATCGCGCTGTCCCGAAGTCCCCGATGAAGGCCGGTCCCGTGTCCGTCGGCGAAACCCTTTCCCGCGCCCGACGCCAACAGAAGATGTCGATCGACGACGTCGCCGTCGACACCCGCATCCGGGCGACGCTGATCCGCGCGATCGAGGCCGACGACTACTCCTCCTGCGGTGGCCTGGTCTACGCCCGGGGTCACATCCGCAGCATCGCGCGGGTGGTGGGGATCGATCCCGAGCCGCTGATCGAGGAGTTTGACCGGGCCAACCACGTCGAGACCATGCCGGTCGTGCTGGCGCCACCGGAAACCGACCCGGAGGCGGTCGCGCTCGCCGAGCGGCACCGGCCGAACTGGGCGATGGCGATGGGCGCCGCACTCGTCCTGATCTGCGTGCTGGCCGTCGTCGGGTTCGTCACCCGCGGCGGCTCCGGCGGCAACAGCCCGTCGCGCACCACGGCGCAGTTCGGCAACCACCCGTCGCCGCCTGCGGGCTCGCCGTCACCCAACGCGAGTCAGCGCCCCAACGGTGGCCAGGTCGCGCAGCTTCCGCCGACGCGCGCGACCATGCTGGTCCGTGCGATCCGCGGCGAGACCTGGTTGCGCATCACCGCCAAGTCGACCGGCCAGGTGCTCTACGAGGGCACCTTGGTGCAGGGCGCCCACAAGCTGGTCAGCAACAAGCAGCCGCTCGAGTTCACCATCGGCAACGCGCCGGCGGTCGACCTCGTGGTCAACGGTCACGACATCGGTGCGCCGCCGTCGGTCGGAAACGTCTCAAACGGGCAGATTGCGCCCGGCGACACCAACATCGAGCACGCGTAGCGGCAACTAGCCTGGCACGGTGCCTCGGTCGGTTGCGCTCGTCACCCTGGGCTGCGCACGCAACGAGGTCGACTCCGAGGAGCTCGCCGCCCGGCTGAGCGCGGCCGGTTGGACGGTCAGCGACGACGCGTCGCGCGCCGACGCCGTCATCGTCAACACCTGCGGCTTCGTCGAGGCGGCGAAACGGGAGAGCATCGACACTGTCCTCGCCGCCGCCGGTGACGAGCGACCGGTGGTGGCGGTCGGCTGCCTGGCCGAACGGTACGGCGACCAGCTCGCGCGCGAGCTGCCGGAAGCCGCGGTGCTGGGCTTCGACGACTACGCCGAGATCGGCGCGCGGCTCGACGACGTGCTCGCCGGCCGGCCGATCGCGTCCCGCCAGCCGCGCGACCGGCGCACGCTGCTGCCGGTGACGCCGGTGACCCGGCAGCAGGCCGTCGACGTCGGCATCCCGGGTCACGCCGGCGGCCCGCAGAAAGTGCTGCGGCGCAGGCTCGCCGGTGGCCCGGTCGCGCCGCTCAAGCTGGCCTCCGGCTGCGACCGCCGGTGCGCGTTCTGCGCGATCCCGTCGTTTCGCGGCGCGTTCGTCTCCCGCCCGCCCGACGAGGTGCTCGCCGAGGCCAGCTGGCTCGCCGAGCAGGGCGTCCGGGAGGTCGTGCTGGTCAGCGAGAACTCGACGTCGTACGGCAAGGACCTCGGCGACCTCCGCGCCCTCGAGCAGCTGCTGCCGCGGCTCGCCGCGGTCGACGGCATTGACCGGGTGCGGGTGTCGTATCTGCAGCCGGCCGAGCTGCGGCCGTCACTCGTCGAGGTGATGGCAACGACGCCGGGTGTCGCGGCTTACTTCGACCTGTCGTTCCAACACGCCAGCGAGCCGGTGCTGCGCCGGATGCGCCGGTTCGGCAGCCGCGAGCGGTTCCTCGAGCTGCTCGCAGGCATCCGCGAGCGATCGGTTGACGCCGGGGTGCGCAGCAACGTCATCGTCGGCTTCCCCGGCGAGTCCGCCGCCGACTTGGCGGAGCTCGAACGGTTCCTCATCGACGCCCGGCTCGACGCGGTCGGCGTGTTCGGCTACTCCGACGAGGACGGCACCGAGGCGGAGCGGCTGCCGGACAAGGTGGCGGCCGTCGAGATCGCGCGACGGGTCGACGCGATCGCCGGGCTCGCCGACGAGCTGTCGGCGCAGCGGGCGGCAGAGCGGGTCGGTGACACCGTCGAGGTGCTCGTCGAGAGCCGCGACGGATCAAGCGCCGAAGGGCGGGCCGAGCACCAGGCCCCGGAAGTCGACGGCACGACGACGCTCCAGGGCTGCGACAGCGCACCAGGCTCGGTCGTGACGGCGCGCGTCGTCGCCAGCGACGGCGTCGACCTCGTCGCGGAGCTCCGCCGGTGACGGAGCCGTCGCGGCGCCGTCCGGTGAGCCTGCCGGTGACGTTGCCCGAAGGCCTGCAGCGGTTGCCTCCGCTGCCGCCGCCGAAGCCCGATCAGATGGGCGATCCGTCAACCGGGGCGCGAGTCGTCAACATCGCGAACGCGTTGACGTTGCTGCGGCTGCTGCTGGTGCCGGCGTTCGTCGTGCTGATGGCAGCGCACGGTGGCCATGCCAGCGGCTGGCGCTACGCCGCGTTCGTCGCCTTCGCGGTCGCGACCATCACCGACCTGGTCGACGGCGACATCGCCCGGCGGCTCAGCCTGGTGACCGAGGTCGGCAAGATCGCCGACCCGATCGCCGACAAGGCGCTGACCGGTGCCGCGCTGCTCAGCCTGTCGGTGCTCGGCGACCTGCCGTGGTGGATCACGGGTCTGATCGGCGTGCGGGAGCTGGGCATCACGGTGTTGCGGTTCGTGGTGATCCGTCACGGTGTCATCCCGGCCAGCCGCGGCGGCAAGCTGAAGACGCTGCTGCAGAACATCGGGCTCGGCCTCTACATCCTGCCGTTGCACGGCTACGCCGCGACGGCACGGTTCTGGGTGATCGTGCTCGCCGTCGTGATCACGGTGGTGACGGGCATCGACTACATCGCGCGAGCGGTTACCCTGCGGCGGACCAGCAAGCGGGCGTTGTGGAAGCGGAAGCGGCAGAGCTGACCGCGGCGGCCGCGCGGTTGCATCGACAGTTGTCGCAGCGCGCCGAGACGGTGGCCACGGCCGAGTCGCTCACCGGCGGCCTGGTCGGCGCGGTGCTCACCGGCGTGCCGGGCGCGTCGGCGACCTATCGCGGCGGTTTGGTTGTTTACGCGACCGATCTCAAGGCGTCGTTGGCCGGCGTCGATCCAGCGTTGCTCGCCGCAACCGGACCGGTCGCGCCGGAGGTCGCGGCCGCCCTCGCAGCCGGCGCGCGCATTCGACTAGGCGCGACCTGGGGGGTCGGGCTCACCGGTGTCGCGGGCCCCGATCCGCAGGACGGGCAGCCGGTCGGCACGACGTACGTCGCCGTCGCCGGCCCGGTGGGAGAGCCGGTGGTCGCGTCGCTTCGGCTCGCCGGTGGCCGGGCCGAGATCCGCCGGGCCGCGGCGGCGGCTGCGCTCCGGCTGCTCACTGACCGGCTTGCCGCCGGCGAGTAACGTGGATGGATGCTGCTGCTTCGTTGCCTCCTCGGTGAGGTCCTGCGCCGCCACCGGCAGAACCAGTCGCGCACACTTCGTGACGTGAGTGCCGCGGCCGGCGTCTCCCTCGGTTACCTCTCGGAGGTGGAGCGCGGCCGCAAGGAGGCGTCGAGCGAGCTGCTGGCGGCGATCTGTGACGCGCTCGAGGTGTCACTCGCCGACGTGCTGCGCGAGGTCAGCGACGAGCTGGCGCGCGAGGAGCGCCGCACCCGGCTGGTGCCGGTCGGCTTCGGTCCCGCCGGCTTCGTCCCGCCGGCCGCGCGGCAGCCGCGCCCGGTCGCCGGCATCGCGCCGCTGCTGCCGAACCGCGCACGCCCGGTGCC
>DASZPL010000143.1:0-3480 GCA_035550315.1 Mycobacteriales bacterium
CGTCCCCCGCATCGTCCACCGGGCGGCGTCGACGGGCGTTGACGCCGCCCTGTGGACGATGCTGGGGACGAGCAGGGGTGTCGTTGTGGACGTCACTGTCCACCGACTGTGTACGGCGATGGGGACGCCCGCGGCACGCCGTCACGACCTGCGGGAACGCCGTACACCGGTTGTGCACAGCAACTCCCCGGCGGGTTTCGCGCCGAAACCGTCGGGTTGCGCCGCTAGCGTCAGCCGGGTGACCGCGCAACCGGCTCCGGAGGTCGCTGTCGTGCGCAGCGCCCGCCGCCGGCGTACGGTCGCCGCGCACCGGGAAGGCGACCGGATCGTGGTGTCCGTGCCGGCGCGGATGTCGCGCGCCGAGGAAGCCCGCTGGGTCGAGCTGCTCGTGACCCGGGTGCTGGCCAAGGAAGCGCGGCTCGCGCCGTCGGATGCCGACTTGCTCGCCCGTGCCGGCCGGCTGTCCGAGTCCTATCTCGGCGGGCGTGCTGTGCCGGCGAGCGTGCGCTGGGTGGACACGATGCGGTCTCGATGGGGCTCCTGCACCCCGCTCGATCGCACGATCCGGATCTCGCGGCGCCTGCAGGGGATGCCGGAGTACGTCGTCGACTACGTGCTGCTGCACGAGCTCGTCCACCTGCTCGTGCCCGGTCACGGTCCGGCGTTTCGCGCCGAGCTCGCCCGCTACCCGAAGCTAGAGCGTGCCGAAGGCTTTCTCGAGGGGCTCAGCGCAGCGGATCGCTGACCGCCGCCCGCAGCTCAGCCCGTCGGAGGGTCGAGCTCGGAGATGTCCAAACCGTCGTCAGGTCCACGGTCGGCCCAGCCCTGCGGGTCGTCGAGATCGCTCGCGGCGGGCAGCAGGTCGGGGTGGTCCCAGATCGCGTCACGGCCCTCGACGCCGCGGCGCGCCGCCAGCGTCTGCCACAACACCGCCGCGTCGCGGGCGCGGCGCGGACGCAGCTCGAGACCCACGAGAGTGGCGAACGTGCGCTCGGCCGGCCCGCCGGTCGCGCGCCGGCGCCGCATCGTCTCCTGCAGCGCCCCGAAGCTCGGTAGCGACGCGCTCGCGGCCGCGGCAGTCGTCACGTCGACCCAGCCTTCGACGAGGGCGAGTGCGGTCTCGAGCCGCTCCAACGCCGACTGCTGCGCCGGCGAGTTGGTCGGTTCGAACAGACCCTGGCCGAGCGCCTGCTGAAGCGCCTCGGGATCCGACGGGTCGACCATGCCGACCAGGTCCTCGATCCGTGAGCTGTCGATCGAGATGCCCTCGGCGTAGGCGCGCACCGCGCTGAACAGGTGACCGCGCAGCCACGGTACGTGAGCGAACAGGCGCTGGTGCGCCGCCTCACGCAGCGCGATGAACAGCCTCACCTGGTCGCCCGGCACCGCCAGGCCGTCACCGAACGCGCGGACCGACTCCGGCAGCAGGGCCGCGACGCCGGCCGGGCCGAGCGGCAGCCCGATGTCGGTGGCGGCCACCACCTCGGTCGCGAGCGTTCCCAGCGCCTGACCGACCTGACTGCCGAACACCAGACCGCCGACCTGAGTCATGACACCGATCAACGGCGCCGCCATGGCGCGCATCTCCTCGGGGATCGCCTGACCCATCGCGGCCGACACCTGGGCGGCGACCGGCTCGACGAGCTCGCTCCACGACGCGCGCGTCGCCTCGAGCCAGCGCCGCCGACTCCACGCCTCGGTGCTCGTGACGCCCGACGGCAGCGACGTCACCGGGTCGAGCCACAGGTCGGCGAGGCGGACCGCGTCGGCGACCTCGGCGGCCTCCGCCGCGGTGGTGCCGGCGTCGGCACCGATCACGGCCATCGCCGACTGACGGGCGACCTGCCAGTTGACCGGCCCGGTCTCCCCCGACATGAGGTCGCCGAGCTGATGCAGCATCGCTCCCAGGTCCGGAGCGGCGTTGAGCGCGGCGAACGGATCGACCGGCTCACCCGGCTCGTCGCCGGAGCCGCCGCTCGGGCCGAAGCCCATCGGAGGGCGTGTCATGAGCAAACGGTAGTTGCCAAGATGGACCGGTGGGCACCGACGGTGAGCGCGTTCGCCGTCGGCGCAGCCCCGCCGTCATCGGACTGACCGGCGCCGACACGCCCCTGGGCGGCGCGTTCGCCGAGCTTGCCCGCGCCCATCCGTCGACGCCGACGCTCACCCGCGTCGACGACGTGTCGGCGGCGGCGCTCGACGGTGTCGACGTCGTCGTCCACCTGGCGGTCGACCGGTCGGCGACCACCCCGAGCGCCCAGCGCCACGCCCGCAACGTGGACGGCACGGAGGCGCTGCTGGACGCGGCCGCGGCGGCCGGGACCGGTCGCGTCGTACTGCTGACGAGCGCGATGGTGTACGGCGCGAGCGCGACCAACCCCGTCCCGCTCGACGAGGACGCGCCACTGCTTTCCGGCGCGCCGGCCGGGTTGCTCGGCGAGTGGCTGGCGATGGAGCGGGCTGCCGCTGCCTGCGCAGCGGCCGGCGGACCCGAAGTGGTCTCGGTGCGGCCGGCGTCCGTGGTCGGCGTCGTCGCCGACTCGCTGCTGCCCGGGTTGTTCGAGGCGGTACGACTGCTGGCGATCCGTGACGGCCGCTGTCACTGGCAGCTCTGCCACACCGACGACCTGCTCAGCGCACTGATGGCAGCCGCGACCGGGGCCGTGACGGGCGCGGTGACGGTCGGGTGCGACGGCTGGATGGCGCAGCGGCAGGTCGAGACGCTCGCGGACATGCGATCGGTCGTGCTCCCGGGCGCCGTCGCCTTCGCGACCGCCGAGCGGCTGCACCGGATCGGCATGTTGTCCTCGCCGTCCTCCGACCTGCAGTACCTGATCGACCCGTGGGTGGTCGGAGCGCAGCGGCTGCGGGCGACCGGCTGGCAGCCTGCGTGGACCAACCAGGCGGCGCTGGCCGCTCACCTCGACACCCTCGGCGAGCGGGTCGGCAGCAGCTTCGGGCTCCTCGACCGCAAGAACGCGACGCGGGCGGCCGCCGGAGCCGGGGCGACGCTTGCCGTGGTCGGCTCGCTGGCGCTGGCGCGCGCCCGCAACCGACGTCGCTGACCGCCTGATCGGGCGGCGCGGGACCGCTGAACCGAAGCGGTCGAGCCCCTACACTGACGCGCATGGGTGTCCTCGCGTGGCTCGGTGTGCCTGCGGTCGCCACGGTCGTCGCCATCGTGTGGGTCAACTGGGCCGCCCGGCCCCGAGGGCCGGTCGAGGTCGAGCAGTCGTTGGCCGAGCGCGAGCGCTTCAAGGCCGCGTTCTCCCGGCCCGAGGCCACCGTCGAGGTCGATCGGACGCCGCACCACGTCTGAGCGCTTGATCAACTGACCTCAGAGCCTGTTGCCCAAAATCGTCTTGGCTCTGCGGGGTTTGCTGTGTGAGTGGTTGCCGCTGCCGGCTTAGGCCGGGGCGGTGCGGTGGAGTCGGAGCAGGTTGAGGGCGGCGGCGGCGAGGTGCGCTTCGGCGTGGGCAG
>DASZPL010000144.1:0-9655 GCA_035550315.1 Mycobacteriales bacterium
GAGCTCGCGGTGCAGGTCGCGCGCACCCCGTCGGGCAAGACCCGATGCTGGCCGGTGGTCGAGACGGTGCAGGCCGACGGCATCTGCGTGGAGGTGATTGCGCCGGCACCGCGGCTCAGTCACGCGCTGGCGGCCGAGGCGCAGGCGCTCGCCGTACGCATCGCCGACGCGTTGGGCGTCGTCGGCGTGCTCGCCGTCGAGCTCTTCGAGGTGCCGGGTGGCCTGCTGGTGAACGAGCTTGCGATGCGGCCGCACAACTCCGGCCACTGGTCGATCGAGGGCGCCGCGACCAGCCAGTTCGAACAGCACCTGCGGGCGGTGCTGGACTGGCCGCTCGGCGACACCCGCAACCGGACGCCGGTGACGGCGATGGCCAACCTGCTCGGCGGCGCCAACACCAACCTCGCGAAGTCGCTGCCGGCCGCGCTTGCCGCCGTACCGAACTGCTCGGTGCATCTGTACGGCAAGGCGGCTCGGCCCGGTCGCAAGCTCGGCCACGTCACCGCGCTGGGCAGTGACGTCGAGGAGACCCGTGAGCGGGCCCGCACCGCGGTCGAGATCCTGAGGGGCGACGCATGAGCACTGCTGTGGTCGGGATCGTGATGGGCAGCGACTCCGACTGGCCGACGATGCAGCCAGCGGCGGACGCGCTCGCCGAGTTCGGCGTCGAGTGCGAGATCCGCGTCGTGTCGGCGCACCGGACGCCAGCGGACATGCTGGAGTACGGCGCGAGCGCCGCCGACCGCGGCCTGCGCGTCATCATCGCCGGCGCCGGTGGCGCGGCTCACCTGCCCGGGATGCTGGCGTCGGTGACGCCGCTGCCGGTCATCGGCGTACCCGTGCCGCTGGCCCACCTCGACGGGATCGACTCGTTGCTGTCGATCGTGCAGATGCCCGCCGGTGTGCCGGTGGCCACCGTGTCGGTGGCGGGTGCCCGCAACGCCGGCCTGCTCGCCGTGCGGATGCTCGGCATGTCCGACCCGCAGCTGCGCGACGCGATGGTCGGATTCCAGGCCTCGCTCGCCGACGCCGCCCGCGCGAAGAACGACGCCCTGCGAGAGGCGCTCGGCGGCGACGGGTGAACGCCGCAGTCGCCGCGGTCGAAGCGGCGGAGCTGGTGGCGTGGACGGTCGAGGTCGACGACCCCGGCGAGCTGTTGACGTGGTTGCCGGCCGGCGCCGCGTTCGGCTTCCTGCGCGGCGGCGACGGCATCGTGGGATGGGGCGAGGCGGCACGGCTGAGCACCCGTGATCCGGCAGAGGTGTCGGCGGCGCTCACCGCGATCACGTCGCGCGACGACGTCGGGCTGCCGGGCTGCGGGCCGGTCGCGATCGTGTCGTTGGGGTTCGACCCGGCGCTCGACGCGTCCGTGGTCGTCGTACCGCAGGTCGTCCTCGGTCGCCGCGACGGGCGGTCGTGGGTGACCCTGGTCAACCCTCCCGGCGCCGTTGCGGTGCCGCCGTTGCGCCGCCGGCCGGTCGCGGCGGCGACCGCCCCGCCGGCGACGGTGACCGCGACCGTGCCCGACGAGGACGCCTGGGCGGCCGCGGTCGCGCAGGCGGTCGCAGCGATTCGCGCGGGTTCGATCGACAAGGTCGTGCTGGCCCGCGCCATCGAGGTGACCGCGCCGGCCGCGATCGACCCTCGGGCGGTGGCGGCGCGGCTCGCCCGACGGTTCCCGTCGTGCTCCACGTTCGTCTGCGACGGGTTGGTCGGCGCGTCCCCCGAGCTGCTGGTACGCCGGGTCGGGCGTCACGCGGAGTCGATCGTGCTGGCCGGCACGGTGCGCCGGGGCAGCGACGCCGACGAAGACGCCGCGCTGGAGCACGAACTGGTCTCGTCGGCGAAGAACGCGATCGAGCACCGCCTCGCGGCGGATTCGGTCCGAGAGACGTTCAGCGAGCTGGCGGTCGACGTCGTGAGCGACCCCACGCCGCAGCTGCTGCGACTGGCCAACGTGACCCACCTCGCGACACACGTCGAGGCGTGGCTGGGCGCCTCGCCGCCCACCGCCCTGGAGCTGGCCGCGCGTCTGCACCCCACCGCGGCGGTCGGCGGCGTGCCGCAGCCGGCCGCACTCGCGATGATCACCGAGTTGGAGGCCGGGCCGCGAGGGCGCTACGCCGGCCCGGTCGGCTGGCTGGACGCGAAGGGCGACGGCGAGTTCGCGATCGCGCTGCGGTGCGCGCAGCTCTGCGGTGACACCGCACGGCTGTGGGCGGGCGCCGGCATCGTCGCCGACTCGGACCCCTCGGCCGAGGTCGCGGAGACCACCGCCAAGTTCGACGCCGTACTCTCCGCCCTGCTCTGACGCTTCTGACAGCGAGGCGCTTGAATACCCCCATGGGCGAGCGACTCGAGATTTCCCGGGACATTGCAGCCTCACCCGAGGCGGTCTACGCCGCGATCTCTGATGTGACGCGGATGGGCGACTGGTCGGCCGAGTGCCACAGCTGCCACTGGCACGAGGGGTTCGACGGCCCCACCGTCGGTGCGACCTTCGACGGTCACAACCGCAACGGTGACAAGGACTGGACCTCGCAGGGCAAGGTCATCGAGGCCGATCCGGGCAGGTCCTTCGCCTTCGAGTGCTCGATGTATGACTTCCACTTCTCGACGTGGGGCTATCGCATCGAGGCGACCGAGTCGGGGTGCCGGGTCACCGAGTGGACCGAGGACCTGCGACCGGAGTCCGCGCTGGAGATGAGCAAGCAGATGTCGGGGGTCGACGACCGTACCGAGCGCAACCGGCAGACGATGAGCGGCACCCTCGAGCGGCTCGCCGCCGCGCTAGAGGGCGCCTGACCACGCCCTCCTCGATTCCGAAGTAGCACACAAAGGCCGCAGCGAAACAGACATACGACGCACAGTGGGCGACTCGGCAGGAGCTTGTGTGCTACTTCGAACGGAGGTCAGGCGAGTTTGGCCTTGAGGAAGTCGACGGCGCGGGTCCAGGCGAGGTCGGCTTGCTCGCCGTCGTAGGTGCCGAGCAGGTTGTCGTCGTTGTGGAAGGCGTGCCCGGCCGGGTAGTAGAAGTACTCGACCTCTGCGCCTGACTCGGTCTTGATCTGCTCGGCCTGCTTGCGCGCCTCGTCGACCGGGAAGAAGGCGTCGTTCTCGGCGTAGTGGCCCTGGATCGCGGCACGGATCCCGGAGTAGACGTCCGGGGTGGCCGGCCCGACGCCGTAGAACGGTACGGCGGCGGCGATGTGCTCGCCCTGCTGGGCGGCCAGCATCAAGACGAACCCGCCGCCCATGCAGAAGCCGATCGCGCCGACCTTGGCGCCGGTGACCGCCGGGTTGGCGAGCAGGTAGTCGACCGCGCCCGCCAGATCCTGCGCCGCCTTCTCGACCGGCAGCGCCATCATCAGCGAGCCGGCCTCGTCGGAGTCGTGGGTGGTCTTGCCGCCGTACAGGTCCGGCGCGAGGGCCACGAAGCCCGCGGCCGCGAGCGCGTCGGCTTGCCGCGCGATGTAGTCGGTGAGCCCCCACCACTCCTGGATCACGATGACGCCCGGGCCGCTGCCCGACGCCGGCGTCGCGAGGTAGCCGTGGGCGTGGTCGCCGTTGCTGGGGAAGGTCACGTTCTGCCGCGGGTTGTCGTCGTGCTCGTGCGCCATCTCGTTGCCTCTCGCCTCGACCGCTTCGTCCGACCTGACCTTACGGCGCGGTCCTGCCCGCCGTTCACCGCGCCCAACCGGACCGGCGCCGCTCGCGTCATAGTGACGTGATGCGAGTTCGGGCGCTCCTGGTGGCCGCGACCCTCGCCGCGGCGCTCCCCGCCACGCCGGCGCTCGGCCGAGGGACGGTCGACATCCCGCCCAACACCTGCCACTCGCACAACTCCCAACCCGAGGAGTATGGCGCCGCGGCGCTGCTCGGCATCCAGTTCTCGAGCCCGACGACCGGGTGGGCGGTCGGCGGCAGTCGGGTCCTGCGCACCACGACGGCCGGACGTCGCTGGTCGGTGGCGTACCGGCGGCCTCACGCCGGCTTCGTGCAGGTCGACGCCTACGACGACCACGACGCGTGGGTCCTCGGCGCGCAGGGGATCGCGCGGACCGTCGACGGCGGCCGGACCTGGCACTGGCAGCCGTTCGAGTGCCACGTCATCACCTCCGTCGACTTCTACTCGCCGCGGCGGGGCATCGCCGTCGCGCGCGGCGTGCTGCTGGGTACGACGGACGGCGGGCGGCGCTGGACCTACCTGTCCTCGCCGGCCAAGCTCCAGTCGGCCTGTTTCGCCGACCGCGACCACGGCTGGGCCGGTGCGCACGGCGAGGTCTACCGCACCGTCGACGGCGCTCGCACCTGGAAGCTCAACGAAGCCGGCCCGCGGGGTGGGACCCGCCGGATCACGCTGGCCCTCGTCCAGTGCGCCGGCCCCGACGCCGGCTGGGCGGAGCTCGATGTCGAGGAAGCCGCGATGAACCAGTCGCAGCACGTCGGCTACCACCTGTCGGCGACCGGCTCGACGGCGATCTTCGACGAGGGGTACTTCCCGGCGGGGGGCCTCACCCACGTCGCGCCCTCACCTGGACCGGAGCCGGCAACCTTCAGCGCGATCAGCTCGTCCGAGGCGGCGTACATCGACTACTGCGGCCCGTGCGGCCTCGGAGCGGCTGAGCTCGGCATCGTCACCGGATCGACTCACCTGCGCCGCAGCGTCAAGGTCCGCCACATCGTCAGTGCACAGAGCGCAGCGTTCCTGACCACCGAGAACGGCTGGGTGGTCGGCTCGACGTCGGACTACGGCGGCCGGACGCTGCACTGGCGGATCGAGCACACCGTCGACGGCGGCAAGACCTGGACTACGCAGTACCAGTCGTGACCTCGCGCAGCCGGGCGTGCAGCGCGGCGTTCGCGCCGCGTTCGGTGCGGATCTCGACGATGCGTACGCCCTCGACCGTCGACAGCGCCTCGCTCAGCTCCGCGGGTGAAGACACCTGTCGATGCGGCACGCCGTAAGCCGCCGCCAGCGCCGCGAGATCGACCCCGTGGGGCGTGCCGAACAGTCGCTCGAAGGCCTGCGGTTCGACCGCACTGCCCTGTGGCAGCAAGGAGAAGATGCCGCCCCCGTCGTTGTTGATCACGACGTAAGTCAGGTTCGGCTGCTCCTCGCCGATCAGCCCGGTCGCGTCGTGCAGCAGCGACAGGTCACCGCACAGCGCGACGGTGGGGCGGTCGGGGCGCGCCAACGCGATGCCCTGTGCGGTCGACACGAAACCGTCGATGCCGCTGACGCCGCGGTTGGCATACACGGTGATGTCCTCGCGGGGCTCCATGACGAGATCCAGGTCGCGGATCGGCATGGACGACGCGACGACGAACGACGTGCCGGACGGCAGCAACCGGGCGACGTCGCGCACGACCCGCGGCTCGGTCAGCCCGGGTTCGCCGTCGAGTACGGCGTCCAGTGCGCTCGCAGCCACCGCGGCCCGCTCTCGCCACGCGGCGCTCCACCCCGGCTCGGCGCGATGCGTTGCAACGTCGAGTGCGTCGAGCGCCGCCGTGTCGCAGCGGATCACGGCCCGGGCGCTGCGGGTCACGTCCCAGTTGCCGCCGTCGGGGGAGACGACGACGTGCGGCACCTGGCCCAGCCAGTCGAGCAACGGCCGTGACAGCCCGACCCTGCCGACGACGACCACGAGGTCCGGCGTGTGACCGGCCAAGAAGTCCCGGTCGCGCAGCACGGCGTCGGCGGCGCGCAAGGCGGCCGGGCCGCGTCGCGCGTTGCTGTGCGGCTCTGCGAGGAGCGGCCATCCGACCTGCTCGCACCACCGCACGACCGGCACCGGGTCCTGCGCCACGTCGCCGACGACGACGACCGCGTTGCGTACGCCGGCCAGCGCCGCGGCGAGCTCGTCCGATGAGGCCTCGCCCGACGGCCTCGCGACGTGAAGGTCGCGCACCCGCTCCAGCCCGAGCTCGTGGTCGAAGCCGGCGCCGTCATCGACCGGGACCAACGGTTCGCGCAGCGCGAGGTTGAGGTGCGCCGGCCCCACCGGGTCACCCTGCAAGCCGAGGCAGCGTTCGACGGCGGTCCGGACCGTCTCGCGCCACGCGTCGACGGCGTCCGGGTGGGAGTCGGGCGCGGGGACGTCGTAGGCCCACCGCACCGCGCCGCCGTAGAGCCCTGACTGCTCGACGGTCTGGTTCGCGCCGATGCCGTGGAGCTCCGGCGGGCGGTCGGCGGTCAGCGCGAGCAGCGGCACCCGCGCGAGGTCCGCTTCCATCACCGCGCCGTGGAAGTAGGTGGTCGCGGTGCCGGAGGTGCACAGCACCGGTACGACGCTGCCGGTCGCCTTCGCGATGCCGAGAGCGAGGTAAGCGGCTGACCGCTCGTCGATGCGGACGTGAACGGTGATCTTCGAGTGTTCGGCCAGGGCGAGCGCGACCGGCGTCGACCGGGATCCCGGCGCAATGACGGCGTGGTGCACGCCCCGGCGGGCAAGCTCGTCGGCGAGGACCAACGCGAACGCGCGGCCCGCGTTCTCAGCGGGCATCGAGCAGCTCCTGTGCCGCCGCCATCCGTTCGCGCCACCAACGGGTCGTGTCGCCGTCGGCGGCGACCGCGCTCAGCCGCCGCGGTGACGGCGCGACCGGTCGTACCCGCAGGTGGCCGTCGACCGGGACGAGCGGGTCGTCGCAGACGTCACCGTCGAGCAGGGAGACGGTGCCGAGCCCGCAGGCGTAGGGCAGGTCGGGAAGGGCGGCGGCGAGGGCGACACCGGCGGCGATGCCGACCGAGGTCTCGATCGCGCTGGACACCACGACCGGAAGGCCGCACGCCTCGGCGACCTCCAGGCAGGCGCGGACCCCGCCGAGCGGCTGGACCTTCAACACCACGACGTCTGCCGCGTCGAGGCCGGCGACGCGCAGCGGGTCGGCCGCGGTGCGCACCGACTCGTCGGCCGCGAGGCGCACGTCGACCCGCCGCCGCAGCTGGGCCATGTCCTCGAGTGTCGGCACGGGCTGTTCGGCGTACTCGAGTGAGAAGCGGGCGAGCTCGGTCAGGGCCCGGACGGCGGTGTCGACGTCCCAGGCGGCATTGGCGTCGACCCGGACCGCACCCGACGGACCCACGGCGTCGCGCACGGCTTCGACCCGTGCCAGGTCGTCGGCCAGCGTCTGACCCGGCTCGGCCACCTTGACCTTCGCGGTGCGGCAGCCCGACGCCGCGGCGAGCGCGTGTGCCTGCTCCGGGCCGACCGCCGGAATCGTCGTGTTGACCGCGATGGCGTCGCGAAGCGGGCGCGGCCAGCCGTCTTGAGCGGCCTCCAGAGCGGCCGCCAGCCAGCGCGCCGCGACCGGCGCCGGATACTCCGGGAACGGGGAGAACTCGCCCCAGCCCGCCGGGCCTTCGATCAGCAGGCCGCGCCGGCGCTCCTGGCCACGGAAGCGCACCCGCATGGGGATGTCGTAGACGTGGCTTGCGGTCACCGAATCAGCAAGCCGGCCGCGAGCAGCACGGCGACCGCGAGCTCCAGCTTCCCGGTCCCGCCGAGCGCGGGGATCAGCGCCCGGCCGACCCCGCCGCTGCGGACTGCGGTGACGGGTTGCTTGGCCAGCGGGATCGCGAGGATCGCGAGCAGCGGCCAGCCGGACTTCGCGGCGACCGGCTCGCCGACGACCGCGAGCGCGAGCCCGACGGCGATCGCCGCGACGAACAGCTGCCGGGTGCGAGCCTCGCCGATGCGTACCGCCAGGGTCCGCTTGCCCGCGATCGCGTCGGTCGGCACGTCGCGCAGGTTGTTCACGACGAGGATCGCGACCGCCAGCACCCCAGTGGCGACCGCCGCGATCCAGGCGGTCGCCGGCAGCCGGCTGTGCTGGACGTAGGAGGAGCCGAGGGTCGCGACCAACCCGAAGAACACGAAGACGAACACCTCACCGAGACCGGCCGATGCGTACGGCCGCGGACCGCCGCTGTAGCCGAGCAGGGCGAGGAACGCCGCGACGCCGACGGCGAGCAGCCACCAGGAGACCATCGCAGCGAGCGCCACTCCGGCGGCGCCGGCGATCGCCATCGCGACCCCGATCGCGACCTGCATCGCGCGCGGCGACACCAGGCCGCTCGCCACCGCGCGTCGCGGTCCGGCCCGCTGGACGGTGTCGACGCCACGCACGCCGTCGAAGTAGTCGTTGGCGTAGTTGACGGCGATCTGTACGGCGAGCGCCACCACCACGACCAGCGCGAAACGGCCGATGGCGAGGTGGCTCAGCCCGGCGCAGCCCGCAGCGGTGCCGACGAACACCGGCGCAAGCGATGCGGGCAGGGTGCGCGGCCGCGAAGCCTCGACCCACGTCCGCAGCGGGCTCACCCGCTCCTCGCTCACATCGCCTCCTTCGGCCACCGTGCCTCGCATACCGTCGTACCACGATGCCAGGAGCCGGATTGCGACAGCTCGTCAGCCTTGCGATGCCGCCTGGCGAGGAGTTCCTCGCGGCATTCGACGAGGCGTGGCGCGCGGATCACGGCGTGCTGCCGCTCGACCCACATGCACCGGCCGCCGCCCGCAAGCGGGTGATCGCGGCGATGCGCCCGGACCAGCCGCTGGACGACGGCGTCGCCCTGGTCATCGCGACGTCGGGCTCGACGGGAGAGCCCAAGGGGGCCCAGCTGAGCCGGGCAGCGATCGAGGCCGCGGTGCGAGCCACGCACGCCCGGATCGGACAGGAGCCGGACGACGTGTGGCTGTCGTGCCTGCCGTGGCACCACATCGGCGGGCTGGCCGTCATGCTCCGCTCGCGGCTGCTGGGCATCCCCCTGCTGGTGCACGACCGGTTCGACGTCGACAGGTTCGCGCGAGCCGACGCGACGCTCACCTCGCTGGTCCCGACTCAGCTGGTCGGCCTGCTCGAGGCCGGGGTCGACCTGTGCCGGTTCCGGGCGATCCTGCTCGGCGGCGCGGCGGCACCCGAGGACCTGCTGGCGCGGGCACGTGCGGCCGGCGCGAACGTCGTCACCACCTACGGGATGAGCGAGACCGCCGGCGGCTGCGTGTACGACGGACGGCCGCTCGACGGGGTCGACGTGTGCGTGCGCGACAACGGCCGGCTGGCCATCCGCGGCCCGATGCTGATGTCGGGCTACCGGTTGCGCGCGGACCTGACCGCCCGGGCGCTGATCGACGGCTGGCTGGTCACCAACGACCTCGGGAAGGTCAGCACAGACGGCCGGGTGAGCGTGGCCGGTCGTGCCGATGACGTCATCGTCACCGGTGGCGAGAACGTGGTGGCCGACGAGGTGGCGGCCGTCATACGCCGCCATCCGGCGGTGCGTGAGGCCGCGGTCGTCGGCGTACCGGACGACCGCTGGGGTGAACGGGTCGTCGCGGGGGTCGCCGGTCAGGTCGAGCTCGCCGAACTCAGGGACTGGTGCAGCGCGTCGTTACCCAAGGCGTCGCTGCCGCGCCAGGTGATCCAGGTCGGCGAGCTCCCGTACCTCGCGTCGGGAAAGCTCGACCGCCTGGCGGTACGGGTCATCGCGAGTGCCGGCTGACGGTCCTAGAGAGCCTGTTGCCCAAAATCGTCTTGGCTCTGCGGGGTTTGCTGTGTGAGTGGTTGCCGCTGCCGGCTTAGGCCGGGGCGGTGCGGTGGAGTCGGAGCAGGTTGAGGGCGGCGGCGGCGAGGTGCGCTTCGGCGTGGGCAG
>DASZPL010000145.1:0-1963 GCA_035550315.1 Mycobacteriales bacterium
CGACCGCGCCATCACCGACGTGATCAGCGTGTTGATGCAGGTGCTCTTGCCTGAGCCGGTGGCGCCGGCGATGAGCAGGTGCGGCATCTTCGCGAGGTTCGCCGCGATGAATCGGCCTTCGACGTCCTTGCCGAGCGCGACAACGAGTGGGTGATGGTCGTGCGCGACGACCGGTGACCGCAGCACGTCGCCGAGGCTGACCGTCTCACGGTCGCTGTTCGGGATCTCGATGCCGATCGCGGACTTGCCGGGGATGACGTCGATGATCCGGACGTCGGGGCTCTTGACGGCGTACGCGATGTTGCGCAGCAGCGCCTTGATCCGCTCGACCTTCACGGCCGGGCCGAGCTCGACCTCGTAGCGGGTCACGGTCGGGCCCCGGTTGAAGCCGGTCACCTTGGCGTCGACCTCGAACTCGGCGAACACCTGGGTGAGCGCCTCGATGACGATGTCGTTCGCGCGGCTGCGCGCCTTCGGCGCCGATCCGACCCGCAGCAGCGCGGGGTCAGGCAGCTGGTAGCTGCCGTCGCCGAGCCGCAACTGCTCGGCGCGGCTCGGCGCGGTCGGCGCCGGGAGGCTCTCCGCGGGCTGCGGCTGGGCCGCTGCCGGTTGGTCGGCGAGCACTGGCGACGCCGAGAACGGCGCGTCCTCGCTGCCGGTCGGTTCCGCGTTCTTGCGCCGCCGCTTCGGCTTCCGCTCGATCGGCTCGGTCGGCAGCATGCCGTCGATCGGTTGCGGCTCGTCGGTGGCGGATCCCGCGCCTCGCAGCCGCTCCGGGATGGCGTGCAGCGGGGTGTTGGTCACGACCAGCACACCGAACAGCGCCACCAGCCCCAGGATCGGGACCGCGAGGTACGCCGTAACGGCCGCGCCGAGCGGCGATCCGGCGAGCACGCCGACGACGCCACCAGCACCGCGCCGCGCGGCGGAGCCGGTCGGGTCGCCGTGAGCGAGGTCGAGGATGCCGAGCACGCCGAGGGTGACCGCAAGCCAGCCGATCACGGCCCGGCCGCGCGGCGCGTCCGGCGCCGGCCGGCGCAGCAGTCGCCAGGCAGCAGCGACGAGGACGAGCGGCAGCAGCATGACGCCGGAGCCAATCAGCGTGCGCAGCGCCGTGGTCAGGCCGTGGCCGAGCGGGCCGGCGGCGTCGGCCCAGGCACCCAGCGCAACAACAAGGGCGGCCGCGATCGCGCCGAGCCCGGCGCCGTCGCGGCGTTGCGCCGCCTCGATCGCCATCGCGCCACCGCCCACGTGACGCGCCGCACCGCCGAGGCCGTGCGCGAGCACCATCCAGATGCCGCGGATCAGCCGGCCGAGCAGCAGCACCAGCTGCGTGATCGGCCCCGGACCGCGCCGCGCCGGAGCGCGGCGGGTCGCCGGACGCCGGGCGGGCGGGCGCGACGAGGTGCTACGCCGCGCGGTGGACGAACGCGCGGTGGACGAACGCGCGGTGGACGAACGCGTGGTCGAGCGGCGCGTCGTCGTCGACGGCCGTCGACCGGACGTGCGCGGCCGAGGGGAAGTCGTGGTGGCCACCCCGGGAGCCTAACCCGCCTGTCACACCAGTAACAGCAGCCACGCGGCGCCAGATCGGGCTAGGCGCCCGGCCGGACGATCCGGTAGTGGACGACCTTCCTGATCGTCTTTCCATAGCTGGGGTTAGCGCGGACCACGAACGTGTGACGGCCAATCCGCGAATGGTGGATCCGATGGTCGCGCGGAACCGTCCCGCGGCAACTCGTCAGCGGGTTGTTGGCACCGGCGTGACACACGAATCGCGCGCTCGCCCGCGTCCCCTCGACGTAGGAGTGGCCGGCGCGCGGCCGCTCAAGCGTGATCCGCGGGCGCGCCGGAGCCTGCAGGACGGCTACCCGCCCGCTGCCGAAGTTGATGAAATCGCGCCGGGTGGTTTGGTCGAACTGCGAGTAGAAGCCCGGCGACGGCAGCTGCAACCGCTCGACGA
>DASZPL010000146.1:0-16948 GCA_035550315.1 Mycobacteriales bacterium
ACGAACAGGCCGCCTGGCAAGACGAAGAATGCGTCGCGCTCGCTGAGGTCGTCGCGGTCTGCCGATCCGCGGACGGCGCCGCCGCCTGGCCCGACGAGGCGCGCGCCGCACTGGAGCGGCTCGCGGACCCGACCCGCAGTCACGACGCGGCCGAGGCGGAGACGACCGGTCCTCCGCCTGTTCCGAAGTAGCACACAACCCGGCTCCGGGAAGGGGACAAAAGGGGCGGAGCGGGCAAATCGATACGGGTTGTGTGCTACTTCGGGGGAGGGCTTGCCCTTTTCGCTGCGCCGTAGGCTCGCGCTACGTGGAGGACTCGCCGCAGCGGGAGCCGAACTGGGATCGGGGCCGGTGACCGAGCCCATCGTCGAGACCGACAGCGGCGCGTTGCGTGGCAGCCGCGCCGGCGACGTCGCGACCTTCGCGGGTGTTCCCTTCGCGCAGCCACCCGTCGGCGAACTGCGGTTTGCCCCGCCGCAGCCGGTCGATGCCTGGCCCGGCATCAAGGAGGCGACCGAGTTCGCGCCGGACGCACCGCAGGGCGGTGCACGCCGACAATCGGATGAGCCGCAGCCCACGCCGAGCGGAGCCTTGGCCGGGTTCGCGGCATTGGCCGGCGGCGGACGGCCGTGGTCGGAGGACTGCCTCTATCTCAACGTGTGGGCGCCCGTCGGCTCGGACCGCGCGCCGGTCATCGTCTGGCTGTACGGCGGAGGGTTCGAGGGGGGCTCCGCAAGCCCGCCGATCAGCAACGGCGCTGCACTGGCGAAAGCGACCGGCTGCGTCGTCGTCGCACCGACGTACCGCGTCGGCGCACTCGGGTTCGCCCACCTCGCCGACCTCGGCGGCGCGGAGTGGTCGGGGTCGACGAACCTCGGTCTGCAGGACCAGGTCGCGGCACTGCGGTGGTGCCGCCGCAACGTCGCGGCGTTCGGCGGCGACCCGGCCAACGTCACCGTCGCCGGCGTGTCGGCCGGTGCGTTCTGCATCGGCGCCATGCTCGCCACGCCCTCAGCATCCGGGCTGTTCAAGCGGGCGATCCTGAGCAGCGGCAGCACGCAGCGCATCTTCCCGGCGGCGACCGCCACCCGCATCGCGCAAGACCTCCTCGAGGCGCTTCGTGTCGATGACCTCGACGACCTGCGGCAAGTCGAGGCGCAACAGATCCTCGACGTACAGCTGTCCGTCATCGACTCCGACATCGGCTTGCGCAACCTCCCCGGCGGCCGGTCATGGGGCGTCGTGCTCGACGGGACCGTGCTGCCCGAGCACCCGCACGACGCGCTGGCACGCGGGGCGGCTCGCGACGTCGCCCTGCTGGTCAGCGCGAACCGTGACGAGATGCGGCTGTTCCAGGCGACGCAACCCGACACCTTCCCGCCCACCGACGAGGCGGCGCTGCTCGCAGAGATCGAACGTGCCGGCTTCGCCGAGACACGCGCCATGTACGACGCCTACCGCGAGCGGCTGTCGGCGACGGGCGTACCCACCGGCCTTACCGAGGTGCGCGCGGCGTTCCTCACCGACCAGATCTACCGGGAGCCGGCGACCCGAATGGCGCAGACCCAGGTCGCGGCGGGCGGGCGCGCGTGGAGCGCGCTGTTCTCCGATGCTCCGCTGGGCCCAGCGGTCGGGGCGTGTCACGGCGCCGACGTGCTCTACCTGTTCGACCTGATCGCGATGATGGGCGTCGCCGACCCGCAGCGGCTCGCGGTCCGCGACGAGCTGCACGCCGCCTGGCGAAGCTTCGCCGCAACGGGCGACCCGGGCTGGCCGACCCACCAACCCGGCGCAACGCGACAGTTCGGCGGCGAGGCCGAGTTCGTGATCGAGCCCCCCGACGACCGGGTCGCTGAGTTGCGTCGCACCCCGACGACGGCGACCTGACCGCAGGATCAGTCGATCGGGTGCAGGCCGCCGAAGTACTTCATGCACGTGCACGAGGAGTCGAAGCGAAAGTCACGGACCTCGCCGGGCAGCCCATGGTTGCTAGCCGACAGCTCGGAGCTGTACGTCGAGGCCGGGGCAAAGCGCGCCCCGACCTTCGCCATCCCGGCGGCGAGATCCGCGGCAGTGAAGCCGCCGCCCGCCTGCGCTGCCGCGACGAACAGCCGGATCGCGTCGCACACGCCGCGGAAGTTCTCGACCTGAAGCCCAGTGGTGTCGCGAATCCCCGCGGCCTTGGCATAGGCGTCACACTGCCGAGCCTGCGCACTGGGCGCCGGGACAGGTGAGGCGTCGGTCGGGGTCCAGCTGATCCCGACCTCGCCGACAAGTTCCTTGTGGGGCAGGTCGGCCACCTGTTGGTTAGGCAGCGAGAACGACGTGACTCCCGACCGCGGGAAGTAGTGCTGCTGACTTGCCGCGTCGTAGAAGAACAGCTCCTCGAGGGCGATCGGCGGGATGTTGAGCACGTGCGTCACGCCGGCCGCCGCGAACTGGAGCACCGCCGAGCCCATCTCGGTGGTGTAACCGTCGAGTGAATCCTTGTAGGAGAAGGCCTTCGCGACGTCGTACCCGGCGCTTCGGACATCGCTGGCGAGGCGTTCCGCCAGCTCGGAGCCGGCCGGCGTGTCGGGCTCGAGGATCCCGACCTTCACCGTCGTGCCGCCCGACGTCGATCCGGTGTGCGCGTTCCACTTGTCGAAGAAGCCGTCGGCCGACAGTCGCTGCACCATCGTGTGGGCGATCACGTCGACGTTCGGCTCGGCCAACGTGTAGAGATACGGGCCCCACTGCTGATACTCCGCGGCCCCGATCAGCGGGGAACCGGCCTCGATGTCGGGGATGCCGGTCGGCTTCAGACACACCGGCAACGGGACGGCTGGCAAGAAGTTGATCGCCTCGCTCACCCGATGGTCCTGGCTGAAGTACTCACAGTCGCTCTGCGCGGCCGAGGTCGCGTTGGCTTCGATGGACAGAGTGGACGTGTTGTGAAAGACCGCGACGATCTTGCGGCCGAGGACCCCGCCCGCCTTGTTGAACGCCGCGAGCAGGGCCGCAACGTCGTCGTTGAGGTTGCCCGGGCTGAAGTCGATGCCGACGCCGGGCAGCGTCCCGGGTGCGTCGTTCTCGGTCGGGATGCCGAGGTACACGTCATCCTTGTCCCAGCCCGGCCCGGTCGCCGGGATCGCCGCGGGGTCGGACGGCGGGCGGCCGGCGTCCCGGGGAGGGCCAGCGCTCGCGCCGGCGGCAGTGCTCGCGGTCGCGGTCGGTGGGACGCGACGTCCGGTGTTTCCGGCCGGCGCACCGCCCGACGTCGGGCGCAGCGGCCTCGCGGCCGGGCCGGTCGGGTCCGAGGGCGCCGTCACCGCGGGTCCCGAGCCGGCCGCCGACAGCTGCCCGGCTTCGGACGTGGCGGCCGGCCGATCGCCGACCTGCAGCGTCGTTCCGCAGGCACCAAGGACACAGACGAGCACTGCCCCGACCGCCGGCATGCCGCCACGACGAACCGTCCTGTACATCAACGCCTCCTCGGGCTCGACGCTGACGGGTGAGCGGCTCGCCCGAGCACGTTCCTGATCGCTCGCTCGAACTGCGGCAGGGTCGCGGCCGCCTGATCGTGCGGTGGCGCGCCGCTGAGCTCAGCGAGCACCGCGTTGGCGCGCGCCGTCGCCGGGAACTTCGCCGCGTCGGGCAGCCGGGCGTCCGCCTGCGCGTGCTTGATGGCGGTCGAGGCGCCGGCAAAGATGGCGCCGAAGAGCACGATGACGAACTCGTACGCCGCCTGCACCGCGGCGACCGGATCGACGGCCATCGACTCGAAACAGGTCAGCACCGCCTCCATCACCGCGGCCAGTGGGTCGCTGCCCTCGGCGAACAGCAGCGGCGTGGCGCGAGGATGTCTCAGCCACCCGGCGCGGATCCGAAGCGCGAAGTCGAGCAGACTCGCTTCGGGCGCAAGGTCGGGCGACGGCGTACCTCCGGCCTCGTCGATGATCCGGACGGCGACCAGCCCGAGGAGCTCGTCGAGATGGGTGAAGCGGCGGTAGAGGTTCGCCGGATAGCTGTCGAGCGCCACCGCCAAGCGACGCATCGACAGGCCTTCGACACCGTGGTCGTCGATGATCGCGAGCGCCACGGTCACGATGCGGTCGAGCGATGGGGTCGCCGCGCCGTAGACCCGCGCCGCCGGCCGCGCGCTCATCGGAGCTCTCGAATGCTCACAGTGTGAGCATTATGCACGCCTGACCGGCTATGCGCTCCAAACCTCGGGGTGCCGATCGGCCCAACCGATTGCCTGCTCGAGCTGCGCGGCCAATGAGATCAGCCGCTCGTCCGTGGCGGCGGGACCGGACAGCTGCACGCCGATGGGCAGGCCGGTCGAGGTCGCGTGCACCGGCAGGCTCACCGCCGGCGTCCCCGAGATGTTGGCCATCGGAGTGAAAGCACTCCACCGGCCCATCGCCTGGAAGGACTGCTCACCGTCATCGAGGCGCAGTGCCGACGTCGGCTGCGGCGGCGCGGTCGTCGTCGGGGAGAGCACGACGTCGTAGTCGACGAGCAGGCTGCGATAGCGCACCGCTGCGTTGTAGAGCGTGGTCTGGGCCTGCGAGAGGTCGACCGCGGAGTACGGGCCGAGCTGGGCGAGCCACCGGGTGTACGGCATCAGCTTGTCGTGCAGCTCGGCCGGGATGACCGTGGCGAGCAGGACCGCCATGCTGGTCGCGAGGATCACCTTCGCCGCCGGGCGCACCTCGTCGGCAGCCGGTAGTGCCGCGAGATCCAAGGGCACGAGCTGATGTCCGAGATTCTCGAGCACCCCTGCGGTACGCCGAACCGCGTCGAGGCACTCCGGCGCGACCTCGATGTCAGCGCTGGGCGCTTCCAGCACACCGATGCGAAGCGCCCCCGGCTCCCGCCCGACCGCTCGACGGAACCCGTCCGACGTCGCGGCGGCGTGCCACAGGTCGACGCCGACCGCCGGACCGACGGCGTCGAGAAACAGGGCGGTGTCGGCGACGGTCCTGGTCAACGCCCCCTCGGTGGCGAGCGCGAGCCAGCCGATGCCGGAGCCTGCGCTGCGCCCGCGCGTCACCTTGAACCCGACCAGCCCGCAGTTCGCCGCGGGCGTCCGCAACGACCCGAGCCCGTCACTGCCGTGGCCTACCCCGACGAGACCGGCCGCGACGGCTGCTGCCGCTCCGCCGCTCGAGCCGCTCGCCGACAACCCTTCGCCGTACGGCGTCTCGGTGTCACCGATGAGTGCCGTGTCGGTGTAGCAGACCGGGCCGAACTCCGGTGTGTTCGTCTTGCCGACGAACACCGGGCCGGCCGCACGCAACGCCGCGACCACCGGGCCGTCCGCGGGTGTCACCAGGTCGGCGAGTGCCGCGCTGCCGAACGTCGTACGCATGTCCGCCGCCGGATAAAGGTCCTTCAGCGCCACCGGGACGCCGTGCAGCAGGCCGGCTGCAGCCCCAGCCGCCCGCTCCTTGTCACGAGCTCGGGCGGCCTCCAGCGCCTCGTCGGCCACGACCGTGATGAAGCAGCGCAGCCGGCCGTCGAGCCGATCGATGCGATCGAGATAGTGCGAGGTGAGCTCGAACGACGAGGTCTCGCCTGAGGCCAGCGCCGCGACCTGCTCGGTGATCGTCAGGTCGTGCAGCTCGCTCACGATGCCGTGACCTCGACACCCCACGCGCCGGACGTCGCTGCCACGGCGGTCTGGCGCACGACCGCGGCGACCAGCTCCGGCTGATCCAGCGGCACGAGGTGCCCGCTGCGCGTCGCCAACACCTGGCGGCCGAGCGGGACCGCCGCCGCCTGCTGCGCGTGCAGCTTGCCGATGGTGTCGCGCGCCTTCTCCTCCGCCGCGGTCCGCGCCGGCGCGGCGGCGGTGATCACGGTGAGCGGGACCGGCGGCAGCGGATGTTGCGCGGTGGTCGCCGCGACCTCCGCGAGCGCGGCTGGCAAGCCGGCGAGCTCTGCCGCCACCGCTCGCAAGCCGTGCACGGTGCACAGCGTGAGCCGGGTCGAGGTGACCAGCAGAGTCCCGTCCGCGATCGGCTGACGAGCTTGCGCGGCGACGACCTTCGCGTACGCCCGTCCGACCACCCGCGCGGTGCCGAACCGCGCTGTCGCGACCACCGCACGGACCGCACGTGCGAACCGGTCGGAGGACCTGCGGGCCGCGTCGTCGTCGAGCATCGCCTCGTGGGAGGGGTCCACCAGCACCAGGCCGGCGACGTGATCAGGGAACAGCGAAGCGACCAGCCGGACGGTGAGGCCGCCCATCGAGTGACCGACGAGGATCCAGGGTGCGGGTACGTCGAGCTCGGTGAGCAGCCGCTCGATGCGGTTCGCGGCCGCGACCGGGGTGTGGCGACCACCCGGCGGCGACCAGGCGAAGCCCGGCCGGTCGTAACGGACGACGGTGAAGTCAGCGGCGAGGTCGGCGGACACCGCGGCCCACTCGATGCTCGAGCCGCCCAGCCCGGAGTCGATCAGCACGGTGGGACCGCTGCCCTCGACCACGACGTGGACGAGCTCGTCGCCGACCTGGACCAGCCGGCCGGGTGGCGCGAAACGGCGCCGGTCTCGCGCTTCGAGCCACCGCTGTAACAGCGCCGCGCCGACCAAGCAGACCGCGACCGCGGCCACGACGGCGAGGGCGATCGTCACGACATGCCGCCCAGCACGCACTGGTCGAGCGCGGCGAGGACGAGCCGCTCGGTGATCACCTCTGGACCGAGCATGGCGCGCGTGCACAGCATCGACCAGCACAGGTCCGTGATCACCTCGACAAGGTCGATCGCGGGGAGCGGGAGCACCTCGCCCGAGCGCGCGGCGATCGCCTCCAACACCTTCGCCTGCTCCCGGTGCTCGCGCTGGCGCTGAGGCAGCCGGCGTTGCCGCGTCTCCGGGTCGCGGATCGCGGCGAGCACGAACTCCAGCGACAGCACGGTCAGCTCCGGCTGGGTGTCAGACTGCTCGACGATGCGACGGCCGAGATCGGCGACGCATTCCCGCACCGTCGGCGCGTCCGGGTCGAAGACGGTCCCCTCGCTGCCCGTGTCCTCGAGAAGGGTCACCATCAACTCGGCCTTGCTGGCGAAGTTGGAGTAAATGGCCCCCACGGTCACTCCGGCGGCACTCGCGATCTCGGCGTGCGTGGCGCCCAGGATCCCTCGCTCCGCCACCACTTTGCGGGCAGCGTCGAGCAGGGCACGCCTGGTCTGCTGCTGACGCTCCTTGCGGGTCGGCGGGCGCGCGATCGCCTCGTCATCCCCGGTTGACATACTCGCCAGTATCTGGATACTGCCCGATATGTCAATGGTCCCGCGGATGGGCCGCGGCCACGTCCGTGCGGTGTGCGCCGCAACCGTGGTCGGGATGGTCGCGATCGCGGGCTGTGGCACCACGATCCCCTCCCGGGAGTGGCCCGGCGCGCTCGCCCAGACCCAGAGCTCGGACCCCGACCTCGGATTGACCGTGCCGACACTGCCTGCGGGCGGTTCATCCAATGCCGGGGCCACGGCACCGCCCGGCACACCGCAGCCGACCGACACGGCGCCCGCCACCGCCGGCGCGCCGTCCGGCACTGGGCCGCGCCCAAGCAACCCCGCGGGCTCGCCGAGCGTTGCGCCCGGCACCCCGCGCGGCACCCGCTCCCATGCGCCGATCGAGGTCGGCACGTACTCACTCGACGGCGGCAACGGCGCGCTGTCCAGCCTGGGACTCAGTGGCCTGGTGATCCCCGACAACCGGCCGGTGTTCGACGCGTTCGTCCGCTACACCAACGCTCATGGCGGCCTGGGCGGCCGCAAGATCGTGCCGGTGTACTTCACCTATCACGAAGGCGCGAACCCGCAGACCCAGGACGCGGCAGCATGCTCGGCGTTCACCCAGGACCACCATGTCGCCTTCGTCATCGGCGGGGAGAATGCGGGCGCCGGCGAGCTGTTGCCGTGTCTGGCCAGCCACGGCGTGCCGCTGATCGGATCCGGTGGTGGCGGGGACGCCAGCTACTTCGCGCGCTATCGCAACTACGACTACGAGCCCGACCAGATGAACTTCACCACCGGTCTGGAAGCGCTGGTCGCGAACCTGAAGTCCCGTGGCTACCTCAACGGCGTTAAGAAGGTCGGCGTCATCCAGTACCCGGGCCAGGTCTACACGAACGCCGTCGACAACGGCCTTGCACCGGCGCTGAAGTCCGTCGGCCTGGAGATCAACGCCCGCTACACGACCGGCTCGACGACCGACGACAGTGCGATTGCGAGCTCTGCGTCCAGTGCGGAGCTGCGGTTCGCCGCCGAGGGCATCAACCTTGTGCTGTTCATGACACCCGGCGGCGCGGCGGAGCTGTTCTTCATGACGACCGCGAACATCCAGCACTACGACCCGAAGTACGGCATCTGGAGCGCGGACTCGCCGTACGTGCTCGAGAAGGTCGCGCCGAAGAGCGAGCTGGCCAACACGATCGGCATCGGCTACGAGCCGGGCCTCGACGTCGCCTCGGCCCAGGACCCGACGGCGCAGACCGCCGCCGGGAAGTCCTGCCTCGCGTTCGGCCGCAAGCTCGGGCTCAACGAGTCCGGGCTCGCCAACGCATTGGTGCGCGCCGCCTGCGACGACTGGTTCCCGCTGATCCGGCTGGCCAAGCGGGACCCGCAGGCGCTGGACTCGGCAACCGCCCTCGCCAAGGGCTTCGACAGCCTCGGCTCCTCCTACCAGTCCGCCAGCACGTTTGCGATGCGCTTCACCGCGGACCGCCACGATGAAGCACACGGCTATCGCGACCTGGCCTACGACCACGGCTGCTCGTGCTTCGACTACGTCGGTGCGACCCACCTGACCGACTGATGGCGCGCGGATCCGACGGAGCGCTCGCCGCGCTCGCAGCGATCGGCAACACTCCCCTGCTGCCCATCCCGCTGCCTGCGGGCATCCCCGGCAGGTTGCTGGCCAAGGCGGAGTACCTGCAACCCGGCGGCAGCATCAAGGACCGCGCCGCGCTCGGCTGCGTCGAGCACGGGCTGGCTTCGGGTGAGCTGTCCGCCGGTCAAGCCGTCGTCGAGATGACGAGCGGCAACATGGGCGCCGGGTTGGCGGTCGTGTGCGGCGTGCTCGGTCATCCGTTCACGGCCTACATGTCGGCAGGGAACTCTCCGCAGCGCGCCGCGATGATGCGCGCACTCGGTGCGAGCGTCGTCCTCGTCGACCAAGTCGACGGCCGGCCCGGCCAGGTGACCGGGCCCGACATCGAAGCGGCCGCGGCACAGGCCCGTCACGACGCCGCCGCAACAGGCGCGTGGTATGTCGACCAGTTCCACAACTCGGGCTCGGTGCACGCCCATGAGCGCACGGGCGAGGAGATCTGGCAGCAGACCGACGGCGCCGTCGACGCCTTCGTGGCATGTGTCGGTTCCGCCGGCTCGTTGATCGGCTGTGCTCACGCGTTGAAGGCACATCGGGCGCAAATCGCGATCCTCGCCGTCGAGCCGGCGACCTCCCGGCCGCTCGCCGGACGACCGATCTCGGACCCACGACATGCGCTGCAGGGCAGCGGCTACGGCATCGTGCCTGCGCACTTCGACCCGTCGCTCGTCGACGGCTACCTGGCCGTGACGGACGAGAGCGCAACGGCGACGCGGCGGTGGCTCGGTGAACGCTGCGGCCTGCACGTCGGTTACACCGCCGCGGCCAACGTCGCCGCGGCAACCGACTGGCTGGCCGCACAAGAGCACGACCTCACTGTCGTGACAGTGTTGTGCGACACCGGCCTCAAATACCTGTCCGAGTGAGGGGGCCGACATGACCGCGAGCCGGCAACGGTGGAACGTCGACGTCGCGATGCGGGACGGCGTCGTGCTGCGGGCAGACGTGTACTTCCCGCCCGGCGGGGTCGACGGCGGGCCGTACCCGGTCGTGCTGGCGCGCACGCCATACGGCAAACAGAACCCGGTGTACGTCGATGGTGCCCGCTACCTCTGCGAACACGGCTACGCCTGTGTGCTGCAGGACACCCGCGGGAGGCACGACTCCGAGGGGAGCTGGGAGCCGTTCGGCAACGAAGGCAGAGACGGCTACGACACCGTCGAGTGGTGCGCCGCGCAGCCGTGGTCGACCGGGCGAGTCGGCACGATGGGCGGCTCGTACGGCGGGTGGGTCCAGTGGTCGCTGGCTCGCGAGAAGCCGCCGCATCTCACGGCCATGGTGAGCACCGCGTCGTGCGGGGCCTGGTTGGAGGAGCTTCCCTTCAACAACGGCTGCGTGATGCTCGTGATGCTCGGCTGGCTGAGCTTCGCGAGCGGCCGGGTGATGCAGAACCCGCAGCTCGTCCAGAACTGGCACGAAGTGTTCCGCCACCTGCCGCTGCGCGAGATGCCGACGGTCCTCGGCCGCGACCTCCCGCTGTGGAGCGAGTGGCTCGACCACCCGTCGCTCGACGAGTACTGGCGCGAGCTTCGCCTCGACGACGCGTTCGCGCACATCGACACGCCGGTCCTGCACATCACCGGCTGGTGGGACGACGACCAGCCGGGTGCCCTGTCGATGTACCGCGGAATGGTCTCGGGCGCACCCGGCTCGCCAGACCAGGCGCTGATGATCGGCGCGTGGGACCACGCCGGGACCCGGCTGCCGCGGCAGGTGCTCGGCGGCGTCGACATGGGACCCGACGCGGTCCACGACGTCCTCGACATCCATCGACGCTGGTTCGACAGATGGTTGAAGCAGACAGACGACACGACCGCACCGGTCCGGCTGTACCTGACGGGGCGCAACCAGTGGGTAGACACGGTCTCCTTCCCGCCGCCGGGCACCGCGCCGCTCGTGTGGCATCTGGACAGCGGCGGCCGCGCCAACAGCCTCATGGGCGACGGGACGATGGGCCCGGCACCGGCGTGCGGCGCGGAGGAGGACGTCTACCGCTACGACCCGGCGGACCCGGTGCCTGCGGTGATCGACGAGAACTTCTACTCCCCGACGGTCGTCGAGACCCCTCTCGACCACCGGTTCAAGCACCGCCGCGACGACGTGCTGGTCTACACCAGCGATCCCGTCAGCGACGAGCTGGCGGTCGTCGGCCATGCCGAGGTGCAGCTACACGCGGCTACTGACGGACCGGACACCGACTGGTTCGTGGCACTGCACGACGTCGCGCCGAACGGCACCTCGATGGTGCTCAGTGACGGCCGGCTGCGGGCGAGGTACGCCGAAGACCTCGCGACACCCAGGCTGCGCGAGCCCGGCCGGGTCTACGCCTACACCATCCGCACCGGCGCGATCGGCCACGTGGTGCGCCCGGGACATCGGCTCCGGCTCACGGTCACCAGCAGCGACTTCCCGGTGTGGGACCGCAACCTCAACACCGGCGATGCGATCGCCGACGGGACGAAGCTGCGCGTCGCGACGAACCGCGTCCGGCACACCCCGGACGAGGCATCGTCGGTGACGCTGCCGATCGCGCCGCCCGGCCTGCTCGACTGACCGTGACCACCATCGGGTCGGTGCTCGCGTCCCTGGCGCCGCTGGTGTCCGCGCCAGGACCGGCCGACCGGACAACCGAGCTCACCGAAGTGGTCGTGCTCGGCCCCGGCGATGATCCCGCCGAGTCGCCTGGCGCTCTCGTCGTCTGCTTCGGCGAGGTCATGCCGACCTCTGCCGCCGCCGTACTCGTCAAGGGCGATCCCCCGGTGATCGACGTACCGGTGCTGGTTGCCGATCCCGCGGTGCCGTGGAACCAGCTGCTGCACCTGCTCGAAGCGGTCGTGACGGGCAGCACCGACGCGGCGACCGACCTGTTCGCCTTCGCCAACGCCGTGGCGGCAGCCGTCGGCGGTGCGGTGGCGATCGAAGACCGCGACCGCAGGGTCCTCGCCTATTCCTCCCTCGACCATGCGATCGACGACGCTCGCCGGCAAGGAATCCTCGGCCGGGCGGTCCCCCACTTCGGTCGCAACGACAAGGTCTACCGGTCCGTCTACCGCAGCAACGAGGTCGTGAGAGTGCCGGCGGACGGCGAGGTGCTGGCGAGACTCGCCGTCGCGGTTCGCTCCGGCCCGGAGGTTCTCGGCTCGATCTGGGTGATCGACGACGGGGCCCTCGATGTCACAGCCCTTGCAGCCGCTGGCCGGCTCGCCGCACTCCATCTGCTCCGCGCGCGGTCCCTCATGCACGCCGAACGCCGGGCGCGTGGCGAGATCCTTCGCGGGCTGCTCGACGGGCGCTCCTCGCCGCACCTGGCGGGCGCTCGACTTGGCGTGGCGTCTTCCACGCCAGTAACGGTCATCGCCTTCGGAATCGGCACGAGCGGCGCGGACGAGGTGAGCGCGGAAGCCATCGCCGACCTCATTCACGTGCAGGCCGCCGCGATCGCGCCGCGGACCACCGTCCTCGTCGAGCTCGCCACCGTCTACGCGGCGATCCCGGGCGACGTGACCCGAGCTGCACTGCGCGACCTGGCGACGACGGTGCTGGAGCGTGCCACTGCGGTGACCGCGGCTCCCCTGTCCGCAGCCGTCGGCGCCACCGTCTCCTCACTGGCCGAGGCGGCGTGCTCCCGAGCGGACGCCGACAGCGTGCTGGCGATCCAGCCGCCGGCTGCGGTCGGACTGGTCGAAGACCGGATGGCGCAGCTCGTCCTGCTCGAGCTCGGGCGCCACCTTGCCGCCACGCCCCGACTACGCGTCGGGTGTGTGGACCGCATGCTCGACGCCGACGCCCGCGAGGGCACGGCGTACGCCGAGACGGTGCTCGCCTACGTCGCGAGCAACGGCGCGGTCGGTGAGGCGGCCCGGTCGATCTACGTGCACCCGAACACCTTCCGCTACCGCCTCCAGCGGGCGCGGGAACTGTTCGAGCTCGACCTCGACGACCCGGACAGCCGCCTCGCGATCTGGCTGACGCTGCGAGCCCGTTAGCGCCGACCCACCAGCTCGCTGCGATCGACGAGCAGCTCCGCCAGCATTTCGGGGAGCGGGTCGACGCCGATGCCCGGTCCGGTCGGCACCGTCAGCTGCCCGTCGTCGAGGACGAACGGGGTCGTGATGTCCGCCGCGTAGTAGCGGTTCGACGCCGAGACGTCGCCTGGCAACGTGAAGCCGGGCAGCGATGCCAGCGCAGCGTTGGCTGCTCGACCGATCCCGGTTTCCAGCATCCCGCCGCACCAGACCGGCACACCGTGGGAGAGGGCAACGTCGTGCACCCGCGTCGCCTCCAGATAGCCGCCGACCCGACCGGGCTTGATGTTGATGACCGAGCACGCCCCGATCGCGATGGCGTCGGCTGCCGATGCCGCAGAGACGATCGACTCGTCGAGGCAGATCGGAGTGCGCAACCGCCGCGCCAGCTCGGCGTGGCCCCGCACGTCCTCCTCGTCCAGCGGCTGCTCGTGGAAGAGCAGGTCGAAGTCGTCCAATCGGGCGAGCTGCTCCCAGTCCGCGACGGTGTAGGCCGCGTTCGCGTCGGTCTGCAACGTGACGTCGCCGAACGCCTCACGGACCGCCTTCACGGGCTCGAAGTCCCAGCCGGGCTCGATCTTGAGCTTGATCCGCACGTACCCCTCGTCAAGGTAGCCACGGACCGCGTCGAGGAGCTCGGCGAGGGAGTCCATGATCCCGACCGAAACGCCGGCCGGTATCCGCTCGCGCACCCCACCGAGCCGGCTGGCGAGCGACGTGTTGGCCGCGCGCAGCTCCGCGTCGAGCACCGCGGTCTCGAGCGCCGCCTTCGCCATGCGATGCCCTTTGATGGGACGCAGCACGTCGCCGACTCCGGCCGCCGTCAGCTCGCTCGCCGCGAGCAGCCGGGGCACCAGATGATGCCGTAGGACGTGGTCCACACCGTCGACGTACTCGCTGCTGTAGAGCGGGTCGCTCAACGCGACGCACTCCGCCCACCCTTCCGCGTCGGCGCTGCGCACGTGGACGAGAAGTACGTCGCGTTGGGTCTGGGTGCCGAACGAGGTGCGGAACGGCGCCAGGAGAGGGACGGCCAACCGCAGCAGCTCCAGCGACTCGATCTTCATCCGGTGACCTCGCCGGGAGGTGTGACCACCAGCGCGCCGTCGGTGGTGACACCGCCCATCGAGTACCCGTGGTCGAGGGCGTCGGCGAGCGATGCCCGGACGGCGAGCCGCCATTCCAGCCCGGCCGACGGGTCACTCGCCCGCAGCGCTTCGATGTCAGCCGGCAGCGCGATCGTGCGCGCACCGATCGGCAGCGGGCCGTCGAGCAACCGGATGCGCCCCGCCGCCGCCTCGACGGTGCGGGTGCCGGTGAGATCCCACCGCCAGACGATGCGATCGCTGCGGTCGTGCGCGTTGAGGCCGTCGGTCATCGGCCCGTAGTGATCGACCCGATAGCCCACAACCTCCGCGCCGAGCGCGTGCGAGTTGAACGTGACGTTGCGAAGGACCAACGGGTCACTGGTCCAGCTGATCGTGGCCAACCCGTGCCTGAGCGCCCATGCGCGCTGGTGTCGCTTCAGCGCCAGGCCGAGCCCGCGCCGTCTGCCCCCCGCGACGACTCCGGTGATGTGGCTGTGCAGCGACGCGTTCGCGGCAAGGAACGCCAACGATGCGGCAACCAGCTGTCCGGTGCCGTCGTAAGCGGCGTAGACGTAACCACCGCTGTCCTGCACCGCCCGCAGCAGGTTGGCGGGAACCGGCGGCTGCGACGCCCGCCAGATCTCCTGAAGCAGCGCGGCGGCCCGCAGCGTCTCCTGCGCGGTGTCGATCTCCATGATCCGTACGCCGGCGTCAGTCGCGCTCCGGGCGGCCAGATCGGCCGCGGCGTCCACCACGGTCGCCTCACTGGCCAACGTCACCTGCCAACTGTCTCGTCTGCGTCCCGCTCACGCGCCGTGCGGCGGAACAGAACTCGGCGGGTTCGTTTGGCCCGTCCGGACAAACCGCCGCTGCCTGCGGAGCGCCAAACTGACCCGATGGACGGCTGGGTGCTCGACTCACTCGCGGAGCTCGTGACCGTCGAGTCGCCATCCGGGGACAGCGACGCGACACGGCAAGCCGTAGAGGCGTTCGCGGACGTCGTGCGCCGTCACCTCGACCCGCAATCACCCGACCGCATCGAGGTGAGCGGGCGTACCCACCTTTGCTGGACGTGGGGCGAGCCGGTGCTGTTGGTCGTCGGCCATGTCGACACGGTGTGGCCGGCCGGGACGATCGACCGGTGGCCCTTCGCCGTCGACGGAGATCGGGCGAGTGGGCCCGGCGTGTTCGACATGAAGTGCGGGCTGATCCAGGCGGTGCTCGCGCTCTCGCGCCTGAGCCGGCTCGAGGGGATCCGGCTGCTGGTGACCACGGATGAGGAGCTCGGCTCGCCGACGTCGGCCGAGCTCGTCAAGGACAGCGCTCGCGGACTGCGGGCGGCGCTGGTCTGCGAACCGTCCGTCGACGGCGCGGTCAAGACTGCCCGCAAAGGCATCGCGCTCTATGAGGTGACCGCGACCGGCCGGGCGGCGCATGCCGGGCTCGAGCCGGAGAAGGGCGCCAACGCCGGCCTCGGCCTGGCGCACGCGCTGGTCGCGGTAACCGACCTCGGTGACCCGCAGCGCGGCACGACCGTGACGCCGACGCGGCTGGAAGCCGGGACGACGAGCAACACCGTGCCGGCCGAAGGGCGGTTCGCGATCGACGTGCGCGCGGTCGAGGAGGCCGAGCTGGACCGTGTCGACCGGTCGCTGCGCGAGGTGCTGGCCGACTGCTCGAAGCGAGTTCCCGGCGTGAGCCTCGAACTGACCGGAGGCGTCAACCGGCCGCCGCTGCACCCGGACGCGTCAGCGTCGCTGTTCACCCGGCTCCGGCGCATCGACCCGGCGATAACCGGCAAGGCGGTCGGCGGCGGCTCGGACGGCAACTTCACTGCGGGCATCGGCGTACCGACGCTGGACGGGCTGGGGGCGGTCGGCGACGGAGCGCACGCCGAAGGCGAGCACGTCGTTGTCTCCGCGATCGAGCCTCGAGCCGCGCTGCTGGCGGCGCTCGTCGACGACGTTCGCGGGGGCGACGGGCGGTGACGACGGTGTTGCGGGGCGGGCGGCTCGTCGACCCGGCCAACGGGATCGACGAGCTCGCCGACGTTGCGATCGATGGCGGGAAGGTCGTCGCAACCGGCCCCGACCTGACCGGTGACTCTGCGATCGACGTCAGCGGGCTCATCGTCGGCCCGGGCTTCGTCGACCTGCACAGCCACACCCACTCGGTGGCCGGGCACCGCCTGCAGGCCTTCGACGGGGTGACCACCGCGCTCGACCTGGAGGCGGGCCTGTTCCCTGTCGCGAAGGCCTACGCCGACGCTGCTCGAGCGGGGCGGCCGCTCAACTACGGGTTCGCCGCGAGCTGGGGTGGCGCTCGCTCGCGCGTGCTCGCCGGGGTCGAGCAGGACGCCGACTTCCACAAGGCGCTCGATGTGCTGGGCGACCCGCGCTGGCAGCGGTCATCGACCCCGCCGGAGCTCGCCTCATGGCTCGACCTGCTCGAACGCGAGCTTGCCGACGGCGGGCTCGGCATCGGTGTGCTGATGGGGTACGCGCCCCGCTCCGATCCGGCCGAGCTCGTGGCGGTCGGCCGACTCGCCGAACGCTCGAACGTCGCGACGTACACCCACGTCCGTGAGCTCGTCGAGGCCGACCCGACCACGCCGGCGGACGGGTCGACCGAACTGACCACTGTCGCGGCCGAGACCGGCGCACGCATGCACCACTGCCACGTCAACTCGACGTCACGGCGTCACATCGACCGGGTGCTCGCGACGATCGCCGACTCGCAGCAAGCCGGCGCGCGAGTGACCGTCGAGGCTTACCCGTACGGCGCAGGCAGCACCGGCATCGGCGCGTTCTTCCTCGCGCCGCAGCGACTGGCCGCTTGGGGTCTGGTCCCGCAGTCACGGGTCGTGGTCGCGACCGGCGAGCGGATCGCGACCGAGGCTCGGCTGCGTGAGCTGCGGGCGAACGACCCCGGCACGGCCGTGCTCGTCGAGTT
>DASZPL010000147.1:0-9726 GCA_035550315.1 Mycobacteriales bacterium
GGGAACGCGAGTTTCGTCGCACTCGGCGTTGGAGGGGGCGGGTTAGTGCGGCCTTTTGGGGAGGGTGGGGAGTGGGAGTTTCGGGCGGGGCGTCGTCGCGGGGCGCTTCGGCTTGTGGCGGCGTAGCGCCTGCTGGATCAGTTGCAAGCCCTTGTCGAGCTGCGGGTCGCGGCCGGCCGCCCAGTCCTGCGGCTTCTTGTCGACGACGACGTCCGGGTCGGTGCCGTAGTTCTCTACGCCCCAGCCGACGTCCCGGAACCAGAACGCGTATTGCGGCTGCGTCGTGATCCCGCCGTCCACCAGCCGGTGACGGCCGTCGATGCCGACCACGCCGCCCCAGGTGCGGGTGCCGATCAGCGGCCCGAGTCCGAGCAGCTTGAAGCCGTGACTGAAGATGTCGCCGTCGGACCCGGCGTTCTGGTTGGTCAGGCAGACCAGCGGCCCGTCCGGCGCCTCCGCGGGATAGGACTCCACCGGTCCGCGCCGCGGCACCTCGGCGCCGATTGGCTTGCGCGCCAGCTTCTCCAGCAGCAAGCCGGAGACGAACCCGCCGCTGTTGTCGCGGACATCGACGATTAGCGCCTCGCGCGGCAGCTCGGCGAGGTAGGAGCGGTGGAACTCGGCGTACCCGACCGTCCCCATGTCCGGCACGTGGATGTAGCCGACCCGGCCGTCGGTCGCCGCATGGACCGCCTCCCGGTTGCGCTCGACCCACTCGCGGTAGCGCAGCGGCTGCTCGTCGCGCAGCGTCGTGACCACGACGCGGCGCGCGCGGCGGCCGCGGGTGTCGCCGACGGTCAGCTCGACCGCCGTCCCTGCCAGGTTGACCAGCAACGACGCCGGTGACGCATCGCGTCCGGTTGGCCGGCCGTTGACCGCGAGCAGGGTGTCGCCTTCCTTGACGTCGACGCCGGGCGCTTCGAGTGGCGATCCGAACTGCGGGTTCCAGTGGTCGGCCCGCACGATGTGCGCGATCCGCCAGCGGCCGGTGCGCGGCTCCAGCTCGAAGTCCGCGCCGAGGAACCCGAGTGGGTACGCCGGAGCCGGCCGGTACTCGCCGCCGATCTCGTAGGCGTGTGAGGTGCCGAGCTCGCCCTGGGTCTCCCACAGCAGGTCAGACAGCTCGGAGCGGGCGCCGAGCCGGTCGACCAACGGCAGGTAGCGCTCGCGCACCTGCTCCCAGTCGACGCCGGACATCTCCGGGTTCCAGAAGTACTCGCGCTGCAGTCGCCAGGCCTCGACGAACATCTGCCGCCACTCGGCAGCCGGGTCGACGGAGATCCGGATCCGCTCGAGGTCGAGCCAGCCGGACTCGCGGCTGGGTGCGTCGCCCCCACCGCCGGGCTCGGCCGGCTTCGGCGGCAACCCCGCGGTGGGCAATGCGCGCAGCCGACGCTTCGAGCGGTAGACCAAGGTGCTGCCGTCGGCGCTCACCGCGAAGTCGGCCACGTCGGTCGCTACCGGTTCCTGCTTGCCGCTCGGGACCGCCAGCCGTTCGATCGTGTACGACGGTGGATTGTCGCCGAAGATGTCGCGATCGAGCGAGCCTTCGATCGGCGCCGACAACAGCAGCAGCGCGTCGGCCGTCACGCCGATTTTCAAGTAGCGCCCGAGCGCGACCGGGACGTCCACGGCCCGCCGGTCGATGCCGTCGAGGTCGATGGTGACCGCGGGCGGCGCGGCATCCGTCGCGGCGGCCTGATCCTCGCCGGCCGTCGGCTTCATCGGGTGCGGTCGCTCTCGGAACGGCGACCGGTCGACGGCGCGCAACGGCACGACCATCGGCTTGACGGTGCGCGGGAAGTTCAGGTCGAAGAAGAACTCGTCCGGCACCGGGTCGAACAGCCGTGACGACAGGAAGTAGAGGTATCGCCCGGCCGGGTGCCAGGCCGGCGCGACGTCGCGAAACTCCGCCCGCGTCACGGCATGGACGGCGCCGTTGCTGGTGTCGCACAGCTTGATCGAGCGGGTGGTCCGCGACAGCGCGCAGCTGTAGGCGAGCCACCGGCCATCCGGTGACCACGCCAGGTCGTTGAGCGTCCCGAAGTCGCTGCGGTCCAGGGTGGTCGTCGCGCCGGTCGCGACGTCGACGACGATCAGCTCCGCCCGGTTGTTGGCGATCGCGACCCGGGGCTCGCCAGCCGGCGCCGGGACCAGCTCCCAGACGTGGCCGAGGTCGCCGGTCTCGGGCCGGCGTACTCCCGAAGCGTCATGGACGACCAGCCCCTCCTCGCCGCCGTCGTCGTCGATGAGCACCACGGTCTCGCCGTCGGCGAGCCAGCGGCCGAGTCGCTGCCGGACACCGTCGCGCGGCGCCAACGCATGGGGCGCGTCCTCCCACAGCGGCATGGTGACCACCTGGCCGCGGCTCTCGATCGCCACCTCGCGACCGGCCGGGTGCACGCCGAAGCCGGTGAACTGCTTCTCCGCCGGGACGAACCGGCGATTGCGTTGCACCCGCGGGCTCGCCGTCTCGACGTCGATCCGGACCGGCCCATCGGCCTGCGGGTCGAGTAGCCACAGGTCGGCGGCGTGCTGGTAGACGATGCGACGGCCGTCGCTCGACGGGAACCGCGCGTAGTAGGTGCCATGGTCGGTGTGACGGCGCAGGTCGGCGCCGTTCGGCCGCACCGAGTAGATGTTGCCGATGCCCTCGTGGTCGGAGAGGAAGTAGATCCGGTCTGCGACCCACATCGGGGAGGCCAGGTCGGAGGTCAGGTTGGCGAGGATGCGCCGGAAATTCCCGTCACCGCTGCGATCCACCCACAGCTGGCCGGCCGTGCCGCCGCGGTAGCGCTTCCAGCGTGCCGGGTCGATCGAGTTGCGGGCGATCACCACGCCGGCGCCGCCCGGCTGGAACGCCATGGCGCGCACCGGCCCGATCGGCAGCCGCTCGCCGACACCGCTGTCGGGGTCGACGGACAGCGGCATGGTCCACCGGCGGAACGGCTGGCCGGCGGCACTGACCGCGATGATCCGCCCGGCCGGTGACCAGCCGACGACGGTGGTCGTCAGGTGCCCGAGGTGGGTCAGCCGGCGAGCGGGCCCGCCGCCCGACGGCATGCACCAGACCTCGGGGTGCTCTTCCTCGCGGCTGGTGAAGGCGAGCCGCGTGCCGTCCGGCGACAACGCGGGCCGGCTGGTCTCGGCGAGGTTCGCGGTCAGCCGCCGGGCGACTCCGCCGGCCACCGGGACGGTCCAGAGGTCGTCCTCGCTGCCGAAGACCATGGTCTCGTCGTGCACGGTCGGGAAGCGG
The DNA here is from genome assembly GCA_035550315.1 of Mycobacteriales bacterium. Taxonomy (GTDB): domain Bacteria; phylum Actinomycetota; class Actinomycetes; order JAFAQI01; family JAFAQI01; genus DASZPL01. The sequence goes on from DASZPL010000147.1 coordinate 3,257, forward strand.
TAGTAGCCGGGCATCCGCTGGCTGCTCCTTCGTCGGCTGGGTCTCGGCCCACCGTAGACGAGGCCGGTTTCACGGCCGCGACTACTCGGTGCGCGGCACGGTCTCCACGACCGGCGCGACGACACCGAGCTCAGGCGCCGCGGCGGCGGCCGGGCCGACGCTGACTGGCCGCGGACTCAGGCCCAGCGCACCCCGCCAGCCGCGCCGCCGGATCGGGCGCTCGATGAGGTAGTAGAACAGGCCGGACACGACCGCGATGATCACCGAGTCGAGCGCGATCATCCACGGCACCGGCATCGTCGGGGCGCTGTAGAGCACCGCCAGGATCACGACCAGGTGCACGAGGTACGCCTCGTACGAGACCTGACCGACGATGGCGAACGGCCGCCAGCCGAGCACCTTGCTGACCGCCGTCTCCCGACCGGCCACCGCGAAGCAGTGACCGATCAGCAGGCACGCGGCGACGCCGTAGGCGACGTAACCGCCGCGGGCCAGCGCGATGCCGTCGCCGTTGAACTCGATCGAGATCACGACCATGCCTGCGAGTCCCACCAGCGCGAGGAGCCGCGACTCGAGCAGCCGGATCAACCTGCCGCCGGAGTTCGTCGTCAGCTCGTAGCCGAGCGCGCAGCCGAGCAACACGGTCGGCAGCTGGCTCGGCGTGATGTACCACGAGCTGTTCCAGCCGACGGCGTTCTCGACCACGGTCGCGATGCCGACGCTGATCACGGTGGCGAGGCCGAGCCCGAACAGGATCGCTCGCCGCGAGGCGAAGCGTCGCATCGCGGCGCGCAGCAGCACCGGCCAGGTCAAGTAGAACTGCTCCTCGATGCCGAGCGTCCAGGCCGGCCCGAGCCAGCCGAGACCGTCGCCGCCGACGGCGAACAACCGCCAGTTGCCCAGGAAGATCAGGACCGCGCCGGCGGTGATCCACGGGGAATGGCCGAGCGGCGCCAGCTCCTGACCATGCCGGTGGATCGCGAACTGGCAGATCAACAGGATGGGCACGACCGCGATCAGCGCCGGCGCGAGCCGGCGCGAGCGACGCAGGTAGAACTTCTTCATCGAGGCGTCGCCGGTCCGTTGGTGCTCCGACACCAGCAGCGACGTGATCAGCGCGCCGGAGAGCACGAAGAACATCTCGATGTTCAGGGTGAACGGCCCGACCTTGTTCAGCCAGGCCGGCGCGGTCGGCAGCACCGCGAGAAACGAGTAGTGGGTGACGATCGTGCCGGGCAGGCTCAGCCCGCGCATGCCGTCAAGCGCTGGGATGTAGCCGAACTTTCGCGCGCCCGGTGGGCTCGCGTTCACGCCGACTTCTCGCGCCGCTCCCGCTTGGCCGGCTGCGCGTCGCGCGGCACGAGCGTCGGGTTGACGTGCTCGAGCACGACCTCCCCCGTGATGATCACCTTCGCGACGTCCTTGCTGCAGCTGGGTACGTCGTACATCACCGACAGCAGCACCTCTTCGAGGATCGCGCGCAGCCCACGCGCACCGGTGCCACGCAGGATCGCCTGGTCGGCGATCGCCACGAGCGCGTCGTCAGAGAACTCGAGCTCGACGCCGTCGAGCTCGAAGAGCCGCTTGTACTGCCGGATGAGCGCGTTCTTCGGCTCGGTCAGGATCCGGATCAGCGCGTCACGGTCGAGGTGATGCACACTGGTGATGACCGGCAGCCGGCCGATGAACTCCGGGATCATGCCGTACTTCAACAGGTCTTCCGGCATGACGTCGGCGAACGTGTCCTCGGCTTCGATCTCCATCGAGCCGCGCATGATCGCGCTGAACCCGATGCCGTTCTTGCCGATCCGCGACTCGATGATCTTGTCGAGCCCGGCGAAGGCGCCGCCGACGATGAACAGCACGTTGGTGGTGTCGATCTGGATGAACTCCTGGTGCGGATGCTTGCGGCCGCCCTGCGGCGGGACGCTCGCGGTGGTGCCTTCCAGGATCTTCAGCAGCGCCTGCTGCACGCCCTCGCCGGAGACGTCGCGGGTGATGCTCGGGTTCTCCGACTTGCGCGCGATCTTGTCGATCTCGTCGATGTAGATGATGCCGGTCTCGGCCTTCTTGACGTCGTAGTCGGCGGCCTGGATCAGCTTGAGCAGGATGTTCTCGACGTCCTCACCGACGTAGCCGGCCTCGGTGAGCGCGGTCGCGTCGGCGATGGCAAACGGGACGTTGAGCATCTTGGCGAGCGTCTGCGCCAGCAGCGTCTTCCCGCAGCCGGTCGGGCCGAGCAGCATGATGTTGGACTTGGCGAGCTCGACCGGCTCCTTGTCGCTGCCGCCGGCTTGCACCCGCTTGTAATGGTTGTAGACGGCGACGGCGAGCGCCTTCTTGGCGTTGTCCTGGCCGATCACGTAGCCGTCGAGGAACTCGTTGATCTCTTTCGGCTTGGGCAGCGCGTCGAACGAGACCTCGGTCGACTCGGTGAGCTCTTCCTCGATGATCTCGTTGCACAGGTCAATGCACTCGTCGCAGATGTAGACACCCGGACCTGCGATCAGCTTCTTGACCTGCTTCTGGCTCTTGCCACAGAAGGAGCACTTGAGCAGGTCGCCACCGTCACCGATGCGTGCCACCCGATCTCCTCCGTGCCGCTCGTTTGCCACTCATCGCTGACCGTCATCCGTGCTTGGTACGACGGTACCGCGCCGAACCGACATCGTGCCCTGCTTCGGCGGATGTCGTCACGCCTCGCGACGGCGTGTCGGCCCGGGAGCTAGGAGGGGACCGCCGAAAGCTTGCGGCTGCGGATGACCTCGTCGACCAGGCCGTACTCGACGGCCTCGTCCGCGGTCAGGATCTTGTCCCGCTCGATGTCTTCCTTGATCTGCTCCTCGGTGCGCCCGGAGTGGCGCGCCAGCAGTGTCTCCAGCAACTTGCGCATCCGCAGGATCTCGCGTGCCTGGATCTCGATGTCGCTGCCGGAGCCACCGCCCTCGCTGTAGGGCTGGTGAATCAGGATTCGCGAGTTGGGCAGCGCCAGCCGCTTGCCAGGCGTGCCGGCGGCGAGCAGCACCGCGGCGGCCGAGGCGGCCTGGCCGAGGCAGACGGTCTGGATCTCGGGCCGGATGAACTGCATGCAGTCATAGATCGCGGTCAGCGCGGTGAACGATCCGCCCGGCGAGTTGATGTAGATGGAGATGTCGCGGTCGGGATCCATCTGCTCGAGGCAAAGCAGCTGCGCCATCACATCGTCTGCCGAGGCATCGTCGATCTGCACGCCGAGGAAGATGATCCGCTCCTCGAACAGCTTGGTGTAGGGCGAGAGCTCCTTGAAGCCGTAGCTGGTGCGCTCGGTGAACGTCGGCAGGATGTAGCGACTCTGCGGCGCGTAGTGCGGTCCTGGCATTTCGGTCTCCTTCACAGCTCCCGGTTCAGGAGACCGCGCCTGAGGACGGCACCTGGTTGGCTCGAGCGACGACGTGGTCAACGAAGCCGTACTCCTGGGCTTCTTCGGCGGTGAACCAGCGGTCACGGTCGGAGTCCTTCTCGATCTGCTCCACCGTCTGCCCGGTGTGGAACGCGATCCGCTCCTGCATGATCCGCTTGGTGTAAAGCATCTGCTCGGCCTGGATCGCGATGTCGCTCGCCGAGCCGCCGATGCCGCCGGAGGGCTGGTGCATCATGATCCGAGCGTGCGGCGTTGCGTAGCGCTTGCCCTTCGCGCCGGCGCACAACAGGAACTGCCCCATGCTCGCGGCCAGGCCGACGCCGTACGTTGCGACGTCGTTGGCGACGTACTGCATGGTGTCGTAGATCGCCATCCCCGCGGAGACGCTGCCACCGGGCGAGTTGATGTAGAGCGCAATGTCGCGGTCGGGGTCCTCGGCGGCCAGCAGCAACAGCTGCGCGCAGATCGTGTTGGCGATCGGGTCGTCGACGGCGCTGCCGAGGAACACGATCCGCTCACGGAGCAGCCGCTCGTAGACGGAGTCGTTGAGGTTCAGCCCCGAGGTCGGAAGCCGCAGCTCGGGGGTGATCGGACGCTCGCTCATGCCACGACCCTAGCCCGCGGGTACGCCGGAACCGCCGGCTCGGCGCCGATGTTCGCTCAGGGCTGGACGGGCGCGTCCTCGGCGACCGGTTCCGGGTTGTCAGCCGCCTCGTCCGCCGCTGCCGTCGCGGCTGTATCCGTGGCTTCGCCGCTCGGCTGCGCTTCCTCGTCGAGCGCCTTCAGGTCCACCGGGCGGCCCGATGCGTCGGTCACGGTGGCGTGCTCGAGCAGGTGGCCGACCGCCTTGCCGCGCAGGATCTCCGCCATGAACGAGCCGAGCTGGCCGGAGTTCACCAGCTGCTGCGCGAACGCGTCGGCGGGCACGCCGGACTGCCGGGCGCGGCGGACGATCTGCTCGGTCAGGTCGCTCTCGTCGACCGAGAGCTCGGCCTTGCGGGCCAGCGCGTCCAGGATGAACTGCGAGCGGATCGCATCGCGGGCGGACTGCTCCAGCTCGTGGTCGATGTCCTCGGCGGTCTTGTCCTCGCTCGCGGCGTAGGTCTCCTTCGACAGCCCGGCCGCCGCCAGCTGCTGGTCGAACTGCGACTTGCGGTAGGCGATCTCGTCGGCCAGGGTGTGCTCCGGCATCGGCACCTCGACCAGTGCCAGCAGCGTCTCCAGCGCCTTGTCGCGCGCCTGCAGTCCCTGGGTCAGTCGCTTGATCCGATCCAGCCGGCTGCGCACGTCGCCACGCAGCTCGTCGATGGTCTCGAACTCACTGGCGGTCTGCGCGAAGTCGTCGTCCAGGTCGGGGACCTGCTTCTCCTTGACGGCGCGCACCGTGACGGTCGCGGTGGCGATCTCGCCGCCGTGGTCACCGGACCGCAACTGGGTCTCGAACTCTTTCGACTCGCCTACCGAGAGCCCGACGATCGCGTCGTCCAGGCCGCGGACGAGCGAGTCGCTGCCGACCTCGTACGACAGGTTGTTGGCGCTGGCATCCTCCACCGGTTCGCCGTCGATCGTCGCCGCCAGGTCGATGGAGACGTAGTCGCCGGCCTGCGCGGCCCGCTCGACGCCGGCCAGCGTGGCGAACCGGTCACGCAGACCGGACAGCTGCTCCTCGACCTCGGCGTCGGTCACCTCGGCGTCGTCGACGGTGACCTGTAGCCCCTCGTAGTCGGGTAGTTCGATCTCAGGCCGGACGTCGACCTCGGCGGTGAACACCAGCTGGTCGCCGTCATTGAGCTGCGTGACCTCGATCTCCGGGTGACCGAGGATGTCGATGTCGTTCGCCCGGACGGCCTCGCCGTACAGGCCGGGAAGCGCGTCGTTGACGGCCTCCTGCAGCACCGTGCCGCGGCCGACGTACTGGTCGATCAGTCGCGGCGGCACCTTGCCGGGCCGAAACCCCTTGAGGCGGATCTCCCGGCCGACCTTGCGGTAGGCCTCGTCGAGCGCCGGCTGCAGGTCGGAAAACGGCACTTCGACGGTGAGCTTCACGCGCGTCGGACTGAGCGTTTCAACGGCACTGTTCATTGCGGGCCTGCGGTCTCCTGCTCGCGGTGTTGGCGGGCGGCGCTGCTGGTGTGGCTGGTCGGGGCGGGGAGACTCGAACTCCCGATCTCCTGCTCCCAAAGCAGGCGCGCTAGCCACTACGCTACGCCCCGCGGCTGCCCTGCGATCCTAGTGTCCGGCGCTGCAGCACCCGCCTCGCGTCGCCGGGCCAATCAAGATCGGCAGTCAAGATCATTGAGCGCTCGCCGCGCCGATTACGCCGCTTTCGGCGCGCCCATCGCACAACGATCATGCCGCGGCTCGGCGACCTGGCTGACCATTACGCTGACGGCACCGGCGCCATGCGCCGGATGCGGGCGTAGCTCAATGGCTAGAGTCCCAGCCTTCCAAGCTGGTTATGCGGGTTCGATTCCCGTCGCCCGCTCTGTAGAGCGGCGCGTCGCGGCCGGCTACCGCAGCGGTTGCACGGCGAACGTGAAGCAACCTTCGACGGCCACTCGAGCGTGGACCAGTGCGACCTGCGGTTGCGCGAAGAGGTCGGCCAACGCGCGGTCTGGATCATTCTGCGGGTCAAGGAGTTGTCCGCCGAGAAGTCGTCCGTTGGCGTCGTAGGCGCGCAGCACCCGCGGTGAACCACGGAACTCCTCAGGCCAGCCGTCACCACTCGGCCCGTCGCACTGGTCGCGATGGATGAAGATTGGGCCGAGCTCGTCGTAAGCGCCGGGATCCGCGTTGTGCTCAGCGGCCCACCGGCGCAGCGGCGCGTAGGAAGCGAGCAGGATCGCCTCGCCTGGCCGTGACCGCCGCAGACAGCAGCGCAGCGGGCTACCCCCCTTCCGGTCGACGATCAACTCTGGCTGGCGGTTGGCGTCGTCGCGAGTTCGTAGTTCGTTCGCGACCGCCGGGAGGAGCGCCTGCACCGAGAAGGTTTGGGCAGCCGTCATGCCTTCACCCTCGCGTCGAACGCGGCGCGATACTGGCGGTTTTCGGACCTCGCCCTGGCGGACCG
>DASZPL010000148.1:0-3150 GCA_035550315.1 Mycobacteriales bacterium
ACTCGCGCACCGTCCCGCCCTGCAGGTCCAGCCGCACCGGGCAGCCGGGCTCGAACATCCGCGCGGCCTCGTCCCACGCGTGGCGGGTCACCGCGTCGCCGTACGCCGCCTGCAGCCGGCGGATCGCGAACTCGTCCTGCAGTTCCGTCACGGGCCGATCATCCCGCCGACGGCTGCTAGCCGCGGGTTGCGGTGAGGCGGGCGTCGTCGTCGGACGCCGTCGGGTAGTGGACCGCGTCGGTGGTGAACTCCGGCGTCCCGTACGTCGCGAGCCGCTTGCGCAGCACCCGGATCGCGTACCGGTCGCACAGCCCGCGCAGCGCCGGCAGCTTGCTCGCGCGCAGCACCGCGGCGTTGCGCCCGAGGATGAACGGCGCGGTCAGGCCGACGAGGGCGACGTCGCGAAGTCGGAGCCGCACGCCCATGCGGGCCGCGGCGGCGCGGCTGTTGTTGCAGAAGGCGCGGACGAACCCGACCTTGCTCCAGCTCTTGTCGACCGCCTCCGCGACCCGGTCCGACCAGCCGCGGCCGGGCCGCACGTAGGCGGCCATCGTGGAGCGGATCAGGTCCCCGCAGGTCGCGTCGTCGAACCCGTCGCGCAGCAATGCGGCCCGGGTGTGCATCACCTCGATGATCTCGGCGGGGGTGGTCGGGAGCAGCTCCTGCGGCAGGCCGAGCAGGAAGCAGCGGTAGCGGCTGAACTCGAGCACGGCGCGTTCGTCGGCCCGGAACTCGGTGTCGCCGCGGCCGATCACGACGCCCGCGAGCAGGTACATGTTGATCAGGCCGGCCGGCATCTGGTCGACCTGCGGCACGGGGACGCCGTAGATCGCGGCGTCCCACATGTCGGAGCGCTTGAGCGCGTTGAAGCGCACCATCGAGTGCATCAGCCGCACCATCGCGGCGGCCTCGAAGCCGGGCCCGTGCCGCTCCAGCGCCCCGGGCATCGTGGTCACCGCGAAGAAGCTCGAGGTCTCGTTGACGCGGTGCGCCGCGCGGCGGCCCGACAGTGCGCCGGTCAACGCCATCGGCAGGGCGGCATAGGCGTTGATGAAGGTGCCGAGGAACACGCCGCGGATCACGAACGGCGCGACAAACGCCGTGGGGTTGCGCGACTGTCGGGCACCCTCCTCGACCAACTGCATGTCGACCCAGTCAGGCGTGGCCTCCATCGCGGCGATGAATGCCTTCAGCTCGACCGGCGCATCGGGCACGGCGTCGACGCCCTCGCGGCAGGCCTGCCGCAGCATGCCGATCAGGCCGCGCACGCCGTACTGCTCGACCAACGCGGCGTATGGGTCGGCGACGACGTCGCCGAGCATGGTCGCGGTGCTGATCAGCTCGACCGCACGCTCGTTGGCGAGGATCGGCGTGCGTTCCGCGACCCAGGGCGGCAGTGACGAGCTGTCGGCGGGGTCGGTGGTGTGGCGGTAGGGCAGCCGGTCGAAGTCGATCTCGCCGTACATGCCGGGTTGCAGCTCGGCTTGGCTGCGCACCCGCTCGGCGAGCGCGGGGTAGTGGAGCGCCATCGGACTCCCAGCGGCCGTTACTTGCAAGGTGTCAACAGCATAACGACTTACCACGAACGTTCGCCTCAACCTGTCGCCGCTCGCTACGCCGACCGATGAGATCAGCGATCCGGTGGCCAGTCGTCGCGCAGTCGCTCCAAGTAGTCCGTGTCATACACACCGACAAGTACGCCGCTAGTTCGGTCAACTGCAGCTATACGCACACGACGACGGTCATCGGCTTCGCCGAGCAGCGCGCGGTGCCCCTGCTCGACAAGATGGAGCAGCAATTTGGCTCGGTCATTCCGATCGTCGGGCCATCGGCGGGCCGCATCGTCGAGTGCCTTTGCGACCTGGTCAGTCTCAGTGATCAGGTGGCGCAGCCGCTGTGTCGCCATTGGTGAAGTCTCGCACCGCTCGGCTGCCGGCACGCCGCAGGAGCGGCATCCGGTATCCGCGAATCCTCGTACGCGTCGGTTGGGTCAGTACTCGTTCTTGATGACGAAGTAGGTCCCGCGGATCGTGCCGGCCAGCTTCGACTTCTGCCGCGCGAACTTGAACGACGAGAGCTCGTCGGGGACGTCCATGCCGTCGCAGAGCTTGAACCCGACCGCCCGCTTGCCGCTGTCGTCGAGGGTGTAGAGCACGTTGATCGACAGGCCGCTTTGGTAGAAGACGTACGGCCATCGGATGCCGTCGACCGGCACCTCTGTCGCCTCCAGTGGCGGCGACGAGATGACGACGCCGCGCTCCTCCTTGAGGATCCGGTGAACCCACTCGATCGTGTCCTGGGCTTCGCTCGCCGGCCGCACCGTGAAGTCGATGTCGTACTTGTTCTTGAAGTACCGCGCCTCGTTCGCCCGCACGCCCGCGAGCGCCTCGGCGAACGGCGACGACTGCAAGCCGACGGTCGAGACGTTGGTGAAGTCGACCGTGTAGTCCATGTCGGTGGTCACTGGGCCCTCCTGGCGGATTTGAGAGAGGTGCTTTCGTTTCGAGAGTGATACTCTCGTTTTGTGGGCGCCGATGTCAAGCCGGTTCGTAACGGCGCTGCTCTCCAGGCTCGCACCCGTCGTACCCGGACGGCGGTGGTCGAGGCGGCGCGGGCGTTGTTCCTCGAGCGCGGGTACGCCGCGACGACGGTGGAGGCGATCAGCGAAAGCTCCGACACGCCGCAGGCCACGGTCTATCGGCTCTTCGGGTCGAAGTTGGGGATCCTCAAGGCCCTGCTCGACGTCTCCATCGGCGGTGACGACCAGCCGGTGGCGATGGCGCAGCGGCCGGCGGTTCGGGAAATGGTGGCCGTGCCCGATCCGCGTAGACAGCTGGCCGCATTCGCGGCGGTGGTGCGCCAGGTGATGGTGCGCGCAGCGCCGGTGCATCGCATCCTCGCGGACGCCGCTCGGTCGGATGCCGCCGCGGCGGGACTGCTCGGTGAGATTGCACGTCAGCGGCAGACGGGTCAGCGCCTGCTGGCGCGCTCGCTGGCACGCAGCCACGCGCTGCGCGCCGGCCTCAAGGAGCGCGACGCGGCCGACATCGTCTACGCGCTGGCATCGCCCGAGGTCTACGGCCTGCTCGTGTTCGACCGAGGCTGGCACCCCGATCGGTACGAGACGTGGCTCCGCGACACTTTGGCCGC
>DASZPL010000149.1:0-4761 GCA_035550315.1 Mycobacteriales bacterium
TCGTCGAGATCATCCAGCGCAGCCAGCAGGCCCGGCTCGGCGCCGCCGGCGCGGGCGGCGGACGCGACCGCGCCCATGCACGAGACGCTGCCGCCGCCGGTGACCAGGCCGTGGCCGCGGCGGGCGAGCTCGCGCCCGACCTCAGCCGCCAGGTCGACGTACCGCTGCGGGATCCGGGTGCTGGACGCGCAGAAGACGCAGATCGTCGCCATGTTGGCCGCAGACCTCGAGTCAGGTGCCGGCGGCGTCGAGTCGGGCCTGCTGGCTGCGCTGGATGATCTCGACGATCTCGTCGACGTCGTCGCTGACCTGCAGCAGCTCCAGGTCGAGCTCGCCGATCTTGCCGTCGGCGAGCATCGAGCTGCGCAGCCAGTCGAGCAGGCCCTGCCAGTAGGCGGAGCCGAACAGTACGACGGGGAACGACGTCACCTTGCGGGTCTGCACCAGGGTGAGCGCCTCGAACAGCTCGTCCATCGTGCCGAAACCGCCGGGCAGCACGACGAAGGCCTGCGCGTATTTGACGAACATCGTCTTGCGGACGAAGAAGTAACGGAAGTTGATGCCGACGTCGACCCAGTCGTTGAGCCGCTGCTCGAACGGCAGCTCGATGCCCAGGCCGAGTGACACGCCGCCGGCCTCGCTGGCGCCCTTGTTGACCGACTCCATGACGCCCGGGCCGCCGCCGGTGATGACCGCCCAGCCGGCGCGCGCGAGGGCGGCGCCGAGCTGCTCGCCGGCGGCGTACTCCGGCGTACCCGGCTGGGTCCGCGCCGAGCCGAACACGCTGACCGCCCGCGGCACCTCCGAGAGCAGCCCGAAGCCTTCGACGAACTCCGCCTGGATCCGCAGCACCCGCCACGGGTCGGTGTGCACCCAGTCGGACGGGCCGCGGGTGTCGAGCAGCCGCTGGTCGGTCGTCGACTCCTGCACCTGCTGGCGGCGCAGCACGACCGGGCCGCGCTGCTTCTCCGGCGGGTGTTGCCCCATCGGCTGCCGGTCGGGGTCGATGACGGTCACGCTCGCGAGGCTAGCCGCCACCCGTGTAGTGACCGCTACTTCCGCCGATCATGGCGTTAGTGACCGGATTCGGCGCCGATCATGGCGTTAGTGCGTCACTAACGCCATGATCGCGGATTTGACGACGGCGCTGCGTGGCCGCGACAACGGGTCGGGTGTTAGCGCGTCAGGTAGTTGCGGAGTATTCGCTCGCATTCGGCGATCAGGGGGACCTCGACGTACTCCTCGCGGGTGTGCGCGAGGTTGGGGTCGCCGGGGCCGAAGTTGACCGCCGGGATGCCGAGCGCCGCGAACCGCGCGACGTCGGTCCAGCCGAGCTTGGCCTGCGCCTCGCCGCCGACGGCCTTGACGAAATCGGCGGCGGCGGGCTCGCCGAGGCGCGGCGGCGCGGCCGGCGCCGAGTCGGTCAGCACGCACTCGAACGGCTCGAGCAGCTCCTGCACGTGCGCGAGCGCCTGCTCCTCGGTGCGGTCCGGCGCGAACCGGTGGTTGACCGCGATGGTGCATCGGTCGGGTACGACGTTGCCGGACACGCCGCCTTCGATCCGGACCGCGTTCAGCCCTTCGCGGTATTCGCAGCCGTCGATGACGACGTGGCGCGGCTCGTAGTTCGACAGCCGGGTCAGCACCTCGGCGGCGGCGTGGATCGCGTTTTTGCCGAGCCACGATCGGGCGGAGTGCGCGCGCTTGCCGGTTGCGACGACGAGCACGCGCAGGCTGCCCTGGCATCCGGCCTCGACCAGGTTGGCGGTCGGCTCCATCAGGATCGCGAGGTCGGCCTTGAGCCAGTCCGGGTCGTTTTGCGACACCCGACCGAGGCCGTTGCGGGCGGCGTCGGTCTCCTCGTTGTCGTAGAACAACCAGGTCAGGTCGTGCACCGGCTCGGCGACGCTGGCCGCCAGCCGGAGCATGACGGCGAGCCCGGCCTTCATGTCCGACGTACCGCAGCCGAACAGCCGGTCACCCTCGCGGCGGCTGGGCAGGTTATCGGCGACCGGCACGGTGTCGAGGTGGCCAGCGATCACGACCCGCCGGTCGCGGCCGAGATCGGTGCGGGCCATGACCGCGTCGCCATCGCGCTCGACGGTCAGGTGGTGGATCGTGCGCAGCGCCGCCTCGACCTCGTCGGCCAACCGGTTCTCGCTGCCGGACACGCTCGGCACGTCGACCAGCGAGGCGGTGAGGTGGTCGGGAGGCAGGCTCAGCTCGATCACGGCCACGACCCTAGGCCCTTAGGGTTGGCGCGTGGAGTTTCGCGATGTCGCGGCGGCGGGGATCGGTCTGGCGACGTACGACGGGTCAGGGCGCACGCTCGACGCCTGGTTCCCCGCGCCGGCGCTTGACGCCGACCCGGCCGAGCCGGCGATCGCGGCGCATCCGCACGTCGACGAGATCCGCGGCGTGCGGGTCGAGCGGGTCGCCGTGAAGATCGGGTCACTCGCGGACGCGCCGGCCGACGCCGCCGACGCCTACCTGCGGTTGCAGTTGCTGTCGCACCGGTTGATCCGGCCGCACGAGGCGAACCTCGACGGCATCTTCGGGCTGCTGGCGAACGTCGCGTGGACCTCGCTCGGGCCGGTCGGCGCCGACGACGTCGAGACGGTGCGGCTGCGCGCGCGGGGCGCCGGCGAGCGGCTCGAGGTGTACGGCGTCGACAAGTTCCCGCGGATGACGGACTACGTCGTGCCGTCCGGCGTACGGATCGCGGACGCGGACCGGGTGCGGCTCGGTGCTCACCTCGCGCCCGGCACGACGGTGATGCACGAGGGCTTCGTCAACTACAACGCCGGCACGTTGGGCGCCTCGATGGTGGAGGGCCGGATCTCCGCCGGCGTCGTCGTGGGTGACGGCACCGACGTCGGCGGCGGCGCGTCGATCATGGGCACGCTATCCGGCGGCGGGTCGATCGTGGTGTCGTTGGGCGAGCGCTGCCTGCTCGGCGCCAACTCCGGTCTCGGCATCCCGCTCGGCGACGACTGCGTCGTCGAAGCCGGCTGCTATGTGACCGCCGGCTCGAAGGTGACGTTGCCGGACGGCGCCGTCGTCGCGGCGCGCGAGCTCGCCGGCGTGAGCGGCATGCTGTTCTGGCGCAACAGCGTCACCGGGGCGCTCGAGGCGAGGCCGCGCTCCGGCAGCTGGGGCGGGCTGAACGCCGCATTGCACTCGCAGTAGCGGCGCCGCGGCGCCGTCACTGCGCCGTCGCCGTGATGATCGTTGTGCGATGGCCGCGCCGATTTCGGCGATTTCGGCGCGGTGAGCGCACAACGATCATGAGGCGCGGAGTTGGCGGCGGCGCATGGCGAGGATCGCCAGCAGATTCTCGATGACGGCGTCCGGCTCGCGATGCAGCCGCTGATGCGTCAGCCGGACCACCAGGATGCCGCGCGCGGCTAGGGCGGCATCGCGCGCGACGTCGCGCTCGCGCTGCTGCGCGGAGCCGTGGTACGCCGCGCCGTCGAACTCGACATCGACCATCTCCGCCTCGAAGTAGCGGTCGAGGTAGACCAGGTGCCGCCCGAGCCGGATCGGCACCTGGGCGCGAGCCGGCGGGAGCCGGCGATCGCTGAGCACGCGAGCGTGACCGTAGAGCTCCAGCTCGCTGTGGCAGCCGGCGCCCACCAGGTCGATCAGCTCACGCAACTCGCGGGCGCCGGTGAGCCGGCCGCGCCGGACGAGTGCCGCGTGGAGCTTGGCCGGCGTCGTCCGGCGCTCCCGCACGGCGACGATCCGCGGCGTTTGCCGCTCGGCCGGCGGCAACAGCGGCCAGCTCTCGAGCACGGCATCTTCGACGAGTACGACGGGCACGCCGCCACGATTGCGCGTCGTCGCGGGCGAGAGGTCGCGGCGACGATGCACGACGAGGCCGGCGCAGCGGACTGGACCGCGTCCGCCCGGCACGGTCACGTGAATCGGCGAATCGGGCGGGAGTACGAAATGGGGCGGTGGCGGGAGCAGGCCCCAACACGCCAATCCGTCGAGATGTGACACCGCGCCGCCGGCGTAGACGGCGGCCGCCTGCCGGCGAGCGCACTCGTCGCTGGCGAGGCGAGGCAGGCAGTAGACGCCGGGGAAGTGCGCGACGAGCGCGCCGCATCGCAGCGCGTCGTCGACGACGTGCTCGGCCACGACGGCCCGCGCCCAGTCGCGCGTGATCAGACCGCCGAGGCGCTCGACCTCGGCGAGCAGCTGTTGGCGCATCCGTCGACGGTGGGCGTTCCGGCGCCGCCGGAGCGCCCCCCGTCACGACCTGTGGACGCCACGCGCCCGCCGCCGATCGGTGCACCCAGTCACGTCGGATGATCGTTGTGCAATGGCCGCGCCAATTTCGGCGATTTCGGCGCGGTGAGCGCACAACGATCATGCGGAGAGAGGCGTGGCAGGGTGGCTGGCGTGGGTGGCGTCACCATCGAGGCGGTAGATCCGTTCTCGGCGGATGCCACGCAGCTGGTCGCGGCGTACCTCGACGAGATCTCCGAGACGTTCGGCTACGACACGACGAAGGCCGTGCCGACCACGCCGGAGGACTACCTACCACCGCGCGGGCGATTCCTCGTGGTGCGCGAGCCGGATGGCACGCCGATCGGATGCGGCGGCGTCCGGTTGCTCGACGCCGGCACCGCCGAGGTGAAGCGGATGTATCTGCAGCCGAGCGCGCGCGGTCGCGGCCTCGGCCGGCAGCTGCTCGCGGCTCTCGAAGCCGAGGCGATGGCGCTGGGCGCGAGCAACGGTGTGCTCGACACCAAC
>DASZPL010000150.1:0-39082 GCA_035550315.1 Mycobacteriales bacterium
CGCGCGTCCGGCACGCGGCGGCGCACCTGCGGCCACTGCGCCAGCAACCGCTGCAACGCCTGGCGGTTCGGCGGCCAGCCCCAGTTCGCCAGCAACACCGCCACCGGCTCGGCGACGACCGGCAGCACCTCGGTGGGGATCGGCTGGGTCACCGGACAACGGTGCGGAATCCCGACCGCGCGGGCTACCCGCGCCGAGAACGTGATGGCGACATCGGCGCCGCGAACCGCACGTCGCTCGGCTCGCATCGACTGCACCACCGCCGGACGAAAGCGGCGCAACGCCAACGCATCCAGCAACTCTGAGTGATAGGTGGTCGTCCCCCGGCGCTCGGCGCTGGCGATCGCGGCGTACGACTCCGGCTCCTCGGCCCACCCCACCGCTTCGGCCGGCGGGCGCCAGTCGTCCATTGCGAGGCCCCAACGAGGCCGTCGCAATGTCGCCAGCTTCGAACGCTGGTCGCGGACCGGCCGCACCGTGACCCATTCAGGTGGCTCCAGTCCGGCGGGCGCGTCGCCCCAGCACCACGCCTCGACGTGATGGCCCATCGCGCGCACCGCGTCCCACACCGCGTAGACGTGCCGGCCGGTCGCGGTGCCATCGGGATGGGGCAGGTGGTAGCTGACGACGGCAAACCTCATCGGCGGCCCTTCGCAGCGACGGCCTGACGCCACAACGCTTCGATCCGCTCGGCGTTGGCCGGCCAGCCGAAGTCCGCAACCACCCGGCGCCGGCCTGCGGCTCCCGTGGCCGCGGCCAGTTTCCGATCGCGCAACAGCCGCACGATCTCACCCACCGCGGTCTCGACGTCGTCGGCCACGACGACGCCGGGCCCGGCACCAATCCCGGCGGCGCCAAGCCGCGAGGCGACAACGGGACGCCCGGCGGCCATCGCTTCGAGCACCTTGTTCTTCAAGCCGGTGCCCGACGTCATCCAGTCGACGTGGACCGACATCGCGTCGAGCTCGGCGCGCACGTCATCGACATCCGGCCGCACCTCGACCGCGCCATCCGCCGCGAGGGCGCGCAGCTCGCGGGGCGGCTGCCGGCCGATTAGCACCGCGCGGGTGGTCGGCAGTTGACGTCGTACGCCGGGTAGGATCTGGCGCACCAGAGCGATCGCCGCGTCGACGTTGGCGCGGCTCTCGTAGGCGCCGTGAAAGCCGATTACGGGCTGATCCGGCGGCGGTGCCGGGTCGGGCCCGGCCACGACGCCATTCGGCACGACGACGACCCGCGCGGCCGGAGCCAGCCGGGCGATCGGTGCGACGTCCGGCTCCGCGACCACGACGACGGCGTCCAACCGCGGATAGTGGCCGGCCTCGTGGCGGCGGATCGCCGGCCGCTGCTCCAGCTCGAGCAGGTGGCGCGGCACCGAACGGCGGCGGTTCCCGACGTTCACCGACCACGGGTCGACCGCGACGTGCACTGTGGGCCGGCCGGCGGCGTGCCGCCACAACCGGGCCGTCCCCCAGCCGTGCAGATGCAGCACGTCGGCGGATGGGGCGGCGGCGTCCAGCGCAGCGAGCAGCCCCGGCCGTTCGACGTACCGGACGTGCGCCGGTTCGCGATGACACAGCGACCAGCCGCGGCGCCCGACCTGGTCGGCGACCGGGCCGCGGGTGGTGCCAAACCAGCGCACCTCAACGCCGGGCAGCAGCTCGCCGACCGACGACGGGACCGACCCGGTCGCTGCGGGCGCCCCGGCCGCCAGCAGCAGCACGTCGTGCCGCTGCGCCCAGATCGGAAGCTGGTGACGCAGGATCAGCGCGGCGCCGTCACTGTCGCGCCACGGTTCCCACGCGCTGACGACGACCACCCGCACCGGCGCACGGTAACAATGATCCGTGCCGCCGACGCTCGCCCTCGTGGTGTGCAGCCGCGACCGCCCCGAATCGCTTCAGGCCTGCCTCGCCGGCATCACCCGGCAGGCCGCCGACGAGCTGCTCGTCATCGACTCGGCCTCGACCGATGACGCCACCCAGCAGGTGGCCGCCGCGCACGACGTGCGCTGCGTGCGGGTCGCGGAGCCGGGGCTGGCGCGGGCCCGCAACGCGGCGCTCCGCCACACCGCCGCCGACGTCGTCGCGTTCACCGATGACGACTGCGAGCCGCAGCCGGGCTGGGCGGCCGCGGTGCGCGCGTGCGCTGCCGACAGCGCCGGCAAACTGGGTTTCGTGTTGGGGCCGGTGCGGCCGGACGGCGACGGCGGCGTGTCGGTGATGCTCGACTCGCGACCCCGCGACTTCGACGCAACCGACGACCCGAGCCACATCGGGCACGGCGCCAACTTCACCGTCAGTCGGTCCGCCTGGCAGGCGCTGGGCGGCTTCGACGAGCTGCTCGGCGTCGGGGCGACGTTGCGCAGCGGTGAGGACACCGACTTCTTGTGGCGGGCGCTACAGGCCGGTTGGACCGGTCGATACGAGCCGCGGGCGATCGTAGTGCACCGCCAGTGGCGCAGCCGGGCGCAGGCGCTGCACACGTCGTACGGCTACGGCATCGGTGCCGGCGCCGTGCGGGTGAAGGTACGCCGGCTGGCGGGCCGCGCCGGGGCTCGCGGTTTCGCCGCCGGCAGCGTCGCTGCCACCCTCGCCCAGGCCGGGCGCGACGCCGGGCACGGCTACCTGTTCGGCGTACTCGACGGGCTGGCGCGCACCGCCGGGATCGTGGCCGGCCGGTACCAGGCAGCGCGCCTCGGCCTGATCGACGGCCATTTGGTGGCCCGGTGACCCAGCCCGACAACAACGGACCGCGCTACGTCATCGACGGCAGCTTCCTGGCCACCCGGCCGACCGGCCTGCACCGGGTGGCGCGGGCGCTGGCCGCCTCCGCGATCGACGCCGGCCTGCCGGCGGAAGTGTGGGCACCGCGCGGCACCACCGACCCGCTGGTCGACCGCACGCTGCCGACCGGCACCGGTCGGCTCGGCCGTCGGCTGTGGGAGCAAGTCGTGCTGCCGGCGAACGCGCGCGGCCGGACGATCGTGTCGCTGACCAACACCGCGCCCCTCGTCGCGCCGGGGGTCGTGCTGGTGCACGACCTCGCGCCGCTGGTCGGGCCGCAGTGGTTCGTCGGATCGATGCGGCTCTACGCCGCGACCGTGTTGGCGGCGGCGCGCCGCGCGCGACTTGTCGTGACGGTGTCGAACGCGGTGCGCGGCGAGTTGGTGGGCCACGGTGTCGCGGCCGATCGGATCGCCGTCGTGCCGCCCGCGATCGACGACCGTTTCGCACCGGCCTCGAGCGCTGCCGTCGAAGCGGTCCGCCACGCCTTCGGGTTGCATCGTCCCTACGCCGTACTCGTCGGGTGGACCAACCCGCGCAAGGACGCGGCAACCGCCGTCGCGGCACACCGACAGGTGGCCCGGGACACGCCCCACGACCTCGTCCTGGTCGGCGGGCCCGAGCCGACGTTCGCGCCGGTCGTGCTGCCGTCACTGCCGTCGGTCCACCGGCTGGGGCACGTCATCGACCAGCAGCTGGTCGCGCTGCTGACCGGAGCGGCGGTGGCGCTCTATCCGAGCCGATACGAGGGGTACGGGCTGCCGCCGCTGGAGGCGATGGCGTGTGGCACGCCGGCCGTCGTCAGCGACATCCCGGCGCTGCGCGAAAGCGCGGGTGGGCTCGCCAGGTTAGCGCCGGTCGGCGACGTCGCCGCCTGGGCGGCGGCACTCGCCGACGGCCTTGCCGGCCGGCTTAGCTGCCCGTCTCCTCCGAGTCGCTCTTGGCGTACTGCGGGGCAGGAACTGGTAGCTGCGTTACCGAGCTGACCGGCTGGCTGACCTCGCCGTTCAGCGCCACCTGCTCCATCACGTCGTCGAGGCGGGCGACGAACGCGTCGGCGGCGAACTGCTGCGCCCGGCGCCGGATCGCCCGGCGTGACACCAGCCGGCCGGAGGTGTCGTCGGCCACTCGCCGCATCTGCTCGGCGAACGCCCACGGCACGGCCGGCAGCAGCCAGCCAGTGACGTTGTGGATCACGCTCTCCTTCGGGCCGCCCGCGTCCACGGCCAGCACCGGCGCACCCGATGCCATCGCCTCGAGCGGCACGATCCCCCAGTCCTCGTTGGGTGCCGTGAACAGCAACGCCAGGCAACGCGCGTAGAGCGACGCGAGGTCCTCGTCGCTGGGGTCGACGATGAACTCCACCGGCAAGCCCGCGGCATGCTGCCGCAGCGTCTCGAGGTAGGGGCGGCTCTTGCTGTCGACGCAGCCGGCAATCACGAGCGAGACGTCACTGCCGCGCTCGCGCGCCGCCCGCAACGCCTGGATCGCGAGCTCGATCCGCTTCTCCCACATCACCCGGCCGGCAACCAGGAAGAACCGCTCCCGCGGCAACGTCGGGTGCAGCGTGAACTGGTCGAGGTCGACGCCGGGGTGCAGCACCTCGACCTCGGGCGCCGGCAGCCCGGCCCGCTCGATCCGGCCGGCGGTCTCGTGACTGTTCGCGAGCACGTGCTGATAGCGCCGCCACATCCGCTTGTCGACCGCGTTGAAGCTCGGCCCGAGCGCGACCAGCGCCATGTACTTGCGGAAGCTGCGACTGCGCAACGCCTGCTTGGTGACCGGGTCGTGCAGGATCTTCAGCGGGGTGTGGCAGTAGCAGACGGTGGGCAATTGCGTCCGGGCCATGACGAAGTCGCCCAACCCCTCGGACGAGACGAGCAGCGCCTGCTCGTCGTGCAACGGCAGCTCGCTGCGACTGATCCTGACCGCGGCTTGCGCCAATGCCGGCAACGCCCGTCGTACCGACACCTGCGGCTCGACGACGACCACGCGCGCGTCGCGCAGGCCGGGGAACGTGCTGGCCGAGTCGTAGTGATGCGTGTAGAGCGTCCAGTCGTGACGACTTCGGCTGACGATGTGCAGGAGCGTGCGTTCGATCCCGCCGGTGACATAGATCCAGGGGTGGTAGAGCGCCAACTTCACGACGCGAAACCCTCCTTCACGCGCTGTGCTCGCGCGACCCCGTGCTCGGCTCGCGGTGGGGCTCCAGCCATCACAGTCGCCCGAGCCTACCCACGATCCCCCCGACGAGACTGCCCAACATGCGGATTGCCACGGTCAAGGCGCCGAACTCATAACCCTGCCGTAAGTCTCGGCACACCGGTTGGAGACCCTGAGTCACCATCGCCTCCCGCCAGAGCCGGCGAGCCCGCGTCGGGTCTGACCGACGCAGCCGCGCCAACCGCACCCCCATGCCCTTGCCATAACGCCAGTCGAGCCGCAGAAGTTGCGGTTTGCTCCGCCACTGTTCGTGCTCGGCGCATGCGGCGGGCGCGAACCAGCCGTGTCGGCCGTGGCCGAAGATGCGGTCGAACAGGTCAAGGTCCTCGGCACTCGCCGCCCACGAGCCGGGGCCGAGCCGAGGGTCGAACCCGCCCACCAGTTCGAGGACGTCGCGGCGCACGCCGAGGTTCGCGCTGGCGCCGAGGTCGCCGTCGAGCCCCGGGTGCAGTGCCATCGGCTGCGTGCGCGACGTCACCGCAACCGGGCGTTCCGCCCGCGCCTGACGGTCGGGTACGACGACCGCCCCGGTGACGAATGCAACGTCCGGCCGGTCGAAGTCGGCGGCGAGGGCACGCGCCCACCCGGGCCGCACGCGGACGTCGTCGTCGACAAAGGCGACCAGCTCGGTCGCCGACTGCCGCCAACCGGCGTTGCGGGCGCGGCTGGTGCCGGGCTGGTCCAGCCGGATCAGCCGGGCGCCGTACTGGTGTGCAACCGCCGCGACCGCCGCCGCATCACGCGACGCGGAGTCGACGACGATGACGTCACCGTCGGGGAGGTCGGCGCGCAGCGCGGCCAGGCAGTCCGCCAGCATCGCGGGCCGGTCCCGGGTCGGGACGACAACCGTCAACGGCGACGACATCAGCCGCGCACCACGGTCCGGTACACCGCTTGCGTCGCTGCCGTGACCGCGGCGATCGAATGGCGGCATTCGACCGCGTCCAGGCCGGCCGCGCCCAACCGTGTCGCCTCGGCGGGATCGTCGAACAGCCGCGCGATCGCGTCGGCCATCGCGTCGGGATCTGCGGGTGCCACGACGACGGTGTTGCCAAGGCTGTCGGCGAGGTGTCGCACCGCCGGATCATCGCTGCCGACCACCGGACGGCCGTGCGCCGCCGCCTCGACCAATGTCATCGACGAGCCCTCGGGACGGCGCTGCGGGATCGAGGCGACGACCACCACCCGCGCCGTCGCGAGCAGCCGGGAGACCGCCGGTTCGGCAAGCACGCCGAGGAAGCGCACCCGGTCGCCGAGCTCCGCGGCCGCGGCGTGCAGCTCGGCCGCCGCCGGGCCGTCTCCCGCGATCATCAGCCGCGCGGCATCCGGCAGTCGCCGGGCGCGGACCAGCCGCCGGAAGGCTTGCAGCACAACGTCGACGCCCTTGTCCGGTGCCAGCCGGGCGAGTACGACGAGGTCGTGACACCGGTCGACCGGTACGGACTCGACCAGCCGGTCGGGCGCCGGCACCGGCACCGTGGTGACCGCCGGAAAGCCGCGGCGGCGCAACAGGTCGGACACCGGCTCCGACACCCCGATCGTCGCCGCCAGCCGGCGCCGCGCCGCCCGCCGGACGGTGGCCGCGCCAAGCAGCTCCCATCCGCCATGCGGGGTGAACCAAGCGTGCTCGCGTGCGCCGAGCAGCCGTTGGTCGTGGACGGTCATCACCTGTGGAGCGTCGGCGGCGGACAGCACGGTCGCGGACAGTTCGCGCGCGATGTTGTGGTGGTGCACCACGTCCGGCCGGAACCGCTCGATCCGCTCGGCGACCAGCCGGCGCGCCGCCGGATCCCAGACGTCGCGCAGCCTTGCGGCGCCGCGGTGCTGGATCTCGCCGGCGACGACGTCGACCTCGTCCCCCGCCGCTTCCAGGCCGGCGACCAGCCGGGCGACGTACCGCTCGGCGCCGTAGCCGCCCTCAAGGGCCGCGTCATGCACCATCAGGATTCGCATCGCGTGAGATCCGGCTCAGCGCGCGGTGTTGCGCGCGAAGCCGGCGACCAGTGGCATGCCGCCCGAGTTCGGCTCGATCGTCGTCCCGTCCGACGCGGGATGCGCCTGCACCAGGTCGAACAACCCGTCGGTGCCGCCGTCCCACGCGAACGCGCACCAGCCCCAGTGATGCGCCTCGGCGTAAGCGACCACGCTGGCGTTGTAACGGCCGTCGTCGCCGTCCGGGAAGCCGAACTCAGTGACCAGCACAGGGTGGTGCTTGGCGAAGCCGACCCAGCGGTGCAGCGGTCCGCGCGCGTCGTAGGGGCTGCTGTTCGTGCACTGCGGCGGCGGGCCGTTCGGGCAGGTGTAGGCGTGCGCGCCGTACACGATGTCGGTGCCGTTGAGCAGCTCGTGCGGCGGCCGGGACGCGTAGTCCAGCCCGCTCGCGACCACTAGGTTCTCGGCGCCGGTGCCGCGCACCGTGTCGTAGAGCTGCTGCATTCCGGCGGTCTGCCACTGCTGGCCGTTGACCTGCACGGTGCCGCCGTCGAACCACACCGACTCCGGCACGTGGTTCGGTTCGTTGAACAGATCGAACGCCGCGAGCGGGTTGTCCTTGTAGCGCGTCGCGACCTGCTGCCAGAACGTGACCGACCCCGGCGAGTCGGCCATCGGCGTGAGGCCAGGGGTGCCGCAGTCGCCGTACTGGCTGAAGTGCAGGTTCAGCAGCGCGACCATGCCGCGCGACGTGATCCACTGCACCACCTGGTCGACGACGTGCGGGTAGTCGGACTCGTAGTGGCACGACGTGGCCAGCCACTTCTGCTCGCCGAGCGAGACCCGCACGACGTTGGCGCCCCACAGCTTGAGCTGCCCGATCTCGGCGTTGGTCGGCAATGGCGTCTGGGTGCCGCCTTCCAGGCCGAACCGGCCGATCCCTCGGAGCGTCACCGGGCGGCCGTTGCCGTCGAGGATCTGCGAGCCGCGAGTGGTGAGCGGGCCGACGATGGCGGTCGAGCCACCCGGCGTCTGCTCCAGCGTCGCGTTGTCGACCAGTTGCGTCGCGCCGCTCGCGACCGCGACGCCGAGCTGCACCTCGGTCGTGCCCTTCGGTGCGATCGCAGCGACCTGGGCGGCGGCGGTCCAAGCCGTCAGTGAGTCGCTGATCTGCTGGCCGGGCTCGGTGTCGGTGACCTTGCCGTTGCCGTCGAGGAACCGCAGCCGCAGTCCGACCTGGCCGGCGGCGCCGTGCGCGCGCGCCTCGGCCGACCCGACGTACCGGTCACCGCCCACCGCCTTGACCCGCGGCGACCAGGCGACCGCCGAGCCGGAGTTGCCGGTCACGCCCAGCGCGTGCCGCCCGCGGTACGCCGACGGGCTGGTCGACACGGTCGCGCCGGCGCCGCTCCAGCCGCCGACGCCGCCGTCGAACCGGGAGGCGTCGCCGGAGAGCAACTGCCGCGCAGCTATGGAGCTGATCGGTTGCAGCGTGGGCGGCGTCGACGTGGACACCGACGGTGAGGAGCCGGAGGAGTTCCGGCCGGCGATGATCGCCGCCAGCCCGACGACGACGACCAGGACGACGATGACGGCGACTGGTACGGCGTAACGCTCGGACCCGCCACGTCCGCTTCCGGGCACGACCGCCAGGCTACGAGACCCAAGTTGTCAGCGTTTGCGGGTGCCATGGCACCCGCAGACGCTGACAACCTCGGCGGTCGGTAGGTTCGATAGAGCGGTAGCGAGGCAGCAGGCCTCGCTACCTCCGCTGTAGGGCGGAGGGTCGGGAGGCGGACGTGGATTTGGAACAGACTTCGGCCGTCGTGACCGGCGGCGCCTCGGGCCTCG
Source organism: Mycobacteriales bacterium (assembly GCA_035550315.1). Lineage (GTDB taxonomy): Bacteria > Actinomycetota > Actinomycetes > JAFAQI01 > JAFAQI01 > DASZPL01. The sequence continues at coordinate 8,793 of DASZPL010000150.1, forward strand.
GGGCCGCAACCGCGCGACTGCTCGCCCAGCACGGCGCGGCGGTCGTCGTCGCCGACCTGCAGGACGACAAGGGCCAGGCGCTCGCGAAAGAGATCGGCGGCGAGTTCGTCCACACCGACGTCACCGACACCGACTCGATCATCGCGGCCGTCGACACCGCAGTCGGCATGGCGCCGCTGCGCTCGCTGGTTTGCTGCGCCGGCATCGGCTGGCCGGAGCGCACCATCGGCAAGGACGGCGAGTACGCCGCGGCGCACAGCCTCGACACCTACAAGCGGGTGATCGCGATCAACCTGGTCGGCACCTTCGACTGCGTCCGGATCGCGGCGACCGCGATGAGCCGCACGGACGCCGACGAGAACGGCCAGCGCGGCGCGATCGTGCTCACGTCGTCGGTGGCGGCCGAGGACGGGCAGATCGGCCAGGCGGCGTACTCCTCGTCGAAGGGCGGCGTGGTCGGCATGACGCTGCCGGTCGCCCGCGACCTGTCCGTCGTCGGCGTCCGGGTGAACACCATCCTGCCGGGGTTGATCGACACACCGATCTACGGCGAGGGCCCGGCCTCGGAGGAGTTCAAGTCCCGGCTGGGTGCCGGCGTGCTGTTCCCGAAGCGGCTCGGCCGCGCCGAGGAGTACGCCTCACTCGCCGTCGAGCTGCTCCGCAACGACTACATGAACGCCGAGTCCATCCGGCTCGACGCCGGCATCCGGATGCAGCCGAAGTAGTCGCCGCGGTCGCTACTTGGGGTTGGCGACGGCGTACTCGAGCATGTCGTGGAGTGAGCGCGCCATGTTGGCCCAGGTGTAGCGCTGCGCGAACTCCGCCGCGCTCGCCAGCTCGGCCTCCGTCGACTGCATCGCCTGGCCGATCGCCTCAGCGAGGTCGCGGGAGCTCCAGCCGGCCATGACGGCGGCGTGGCCGCCGGCCACCTCCACGAGCGCCGGGTCGGGGCTGATGACGAGCGGGATCCGCAGCCGCATCGCCTCCGCAGCGGGCATTCCGAATCCCTCGAACTCTGACGGAAACACCACCAGGCTGGAGCTCGCGAACCGCGCGTGCATGTCCGCGGCGTCGAGCCAGGGCAACGGCGTGACCAGGTCACCGAGGTCGAGCTCGGCAATCTTGGCGACCACGACGGCGCGGTAGTCGGACGGTACGCCGAACAGCTGGAGCCGAAGCGGCGCCCGGCCTTCGTCGCGCAACAACGCCCACGCCTCGAGCAGCGTCGGCACGTTCTTGTTCGCGTAGTGCCCGAAGGCGACGGCGTAGCGCTCGTCCTCGGGCACGACGGACTTCGGCCACGAGTCGGTGTGGTCGGCGGCCAGGTAGCCGACACCGACCCGGCGTGGGTCCAGCCACGGCCGCGACCGGAGCAAGTCATTGCGGCTGCGCTCGGAGATCGCGACGATCGCGTCCGCCTGCCGAAAACCGATGTTGTAGGACCAGGTCCGCAACCGAAGGGCGCGCGGACTGAACTGCTGCGGCAGGATTTCGTGCCGCAGGTCGTAGAGGATCACGGCGCGCGGGCACGGCAGCGGGGCGATCGTCGTCGTCGGCAGCACGCCGACCAGGGCGTCCGGTTTCAGCTGGCGGCAGATCTTCGGCACCACGACGTTCTGGGCGAGCAGCCGGCGGGCCGTGAACTGCCGGCTGAGGTCGACCCAGTGGACGGTGACGCCGTCGGGTATGTCCAACTGGGCGCGCCGGCTGGTCACCAGATGCAGGTCGTCGACGCCGAGGCTCTGCCAGCCGTGCAGCAGGCCGTCGACGACGATGGCGAGGCTGTCGCCGGTGATCGGCAAACCCTCGACAACTACCCGCATCCGGTTCCCTCCGGCGGCTCAGGTTCCGCTCAGTCGCGTGTGCTTTGCTCGGTCAGTGCATCGGATCCGACCGCTGGCCGTGTCCGGCCTGGCGGTCGCGCTGATCCTGTCATTAGCGAGCTGCTCGCGAGCCTCATCGCAACTGTCGACCGGTTGCCGCGCGGGCGTGTCAGCCCCGTGCCCGGACCAGGACCCGTTCTACGACGCGTCCGCGAAGGCGCTCAAGACGCGACCGCACGGCGCGGTACTGAAGCAACGGTCAGTGTTCGTCGCCGTCTCGCAGGTCAGTTCACTCGCCCAAGCAAGCCTCGTGCTGTACGCATCGACCGATCGGCAGGGCCATCCGATCGCCGCGTCCACGGTCGTGCTGACGCCCAAGCAGCCGTACGCCGGGCAGGGCAGCCGCCCGATCCTGTCGTACCAGCTGGCATACGACAGCCTCGGTACGGGCTGCGAGCCGTCGTACACGCTGCAGCACTCCTCGAACCCCGGCCTCGTGAACTCCCCGGTCCTGGTCGCCGCGCTGCAGCAGGGCTGGACCGTCGTCGTCCCGGACTACGAGGGGCCGCAGGCGCTGTTCGCGATCGGGCCGCAGGAGGGACGGGCCGTGCTCGACGGCATCCTGGCGGCCGAGAACGCCGGCAGCGGCGGCGTCGACCGGTCGTCGCCGGTGATGATGTGGGGTTATTCCGGTGGCGCGCTTGGATCGGCGTGGGCCAGCGAGATGCAGCCGACCTACGCGCCGAAGCTCAACGTGGTCGCCGTCGCGGAGGGCGGCGTGCCAGCCGACGTCAAGTCCACGATCGAGGAAGTCGACGGCGGCCAGTACTCCTACCTGGGCCCGCTCGTACTCGTCGCAGTGGCCCGCGCCTACCCCAACGCCGGGATCATCGAGGCGTTGAACGACAAGGGCAAACAGGTCTTCAAGTCGTTGCAGCAGGCGTGCCCGATGGATCCCGCGTCGACGCAGCTTGCGAACCATTCGCTGCGTGAGTACACGAAGCAGCCGGGCTTGCTCAATACGCCGAAGGTCGCCGCCGTGTTCCGGCAGCTGCGGCTCGGCCAGGCGGCGCCGCACTCACCCGTCTACAACTACGAAGCGGTGCACGACGGCGTCGTGCCGTTCAGCAGCAACCAGACCCTGGTCCACTACTACTGCTCGAAGGGTGTGGTCGTCGACCACGTCGTCTCGGACACCGGCGACCACGTGTCCGTGGGAGCGGACTACGCCGCGTCGGTGCTCGAATGGCTGGTCACGCGCGTCGAGGGCGTCCCGTCCCCGAACACCTGCCCGAAGTAACCAAGTTGTCAGCGGCACGCCGCGCTAGAGCGAGACGTGCCGCTGACAAGTGCTGCTAGAGCGCGATATTGACTTCTTCGACCCGGCCGGTCTCGGCACTCGCCGAGGCCCCGCCGCGCGCGTCGGCGGCCAGCGCGCGCAGCGTCCAGTTGCCGGGACGCGCGAAGAACCGGTACGCGCCGGTCGCGCTGGTCACGACCTCCGCCGTGAACTCACCCGAGCCGTCGAGCAGCCGGACGTAGGCGCCGGCGGCCGGCTGGCCGCCGACCGTGACCGTGCCCTGAATGATGGCCTCGTTGGCCACGTCGATCCCCTCCGTCGATAGATCCTCGATCGCGGTAGCGCCGCACATCTCAGACGTCCTTCTCGATGGGCACCCCGACCAGTGAGCCGTACTCGGTCCAGGAACCGTCGTAGTTCTTCACGTTCGGCTGGTCGAGCAGCTCGTGCAGCACGAACCAGGTGTGCGCGCTGCGCTCACCGATCCGGCAGTAGGCGATGGTGTCCTTGCCGAAGTCGACGCCCTCACCCTGGTAGAGCTTGGTGAGCTCGTCGTCCGAGCGGAAGGTGCCGTCCTCGTTGGCCGCCTTGCTCCACGGGATGTTCACGGCCGACGTCACGTGGCCGGCGCGCTGCGACTGTTCCTGCGGCAGGTGGGCCGGTGCGAGCAGCTTGCCGGAGAACTCGTCCGGCGACCGCACGTCGACCAGGTTCTTGTTGCCGATCGCCGCCACGACCTCGTCGCGGAAGGCACGGATGTCGTTGTTCGGCTGCTTGGCGGTGTACGACGTCTTCTCCCGCTTCGGTACGTCGGCCACCAGCTCGCGGCTGTCGAGCTCCCACTTCTTGCGGCCGCCGTCGAGCAACTTGACGTTCTCGTGGCCGTAGAGCTTGAAGTACCAGTACGCGTACGCCGCGAACCAGTTGTTGTTGCCGCCGTACAGCACGACGGTGTGGTCGTTGCCGATGCCGCGCTCCGACAGCAGCGCCTCGAACTGCTCCTTGTTCACGAAGTCGCGGCGGACCTGGTCCTGCAGGTCGCGCTTCCAGTCCAGGCGGACGGCGCCGCGGATGTGGTTCTTCTCGTAGGCGGCGGTGTCTTCGTCGACCTCGACGAGGACGATCGACGGGTCGTCGAGGTGGGCCTCGACCCAGTCGGCGTCGACGAGTACGTCGCTTCGGGCCATGTGTTGTCTCCTAGCAGCAATGGAGCCGGGGCTCCGACAGTGGAAGTCGCTCGGCGCAAGGCGACGAGCGGAAGGGTTGGGAAGCGGGGAAGAATCTCCTGACGAAATGGGACGGCCCGGTCACCGGGCCCGGTCGGTGAACGTCAGGCCAGACACAGACAGGTGGCCACGCGGCACAGGTCGACCGCGCGCCGGCACCACAACAGCGACTCGCTGCGGGTGTATGTCATGGCGTCAACTGTACGCAGCCGCCGATCGGCCGAGCAACTTGATGCCGCCCGGTCAGATGACTGCGGTTTGCGGGAACAACGCTGTGGCACTATTAGTTGCAAAGGCTAAGCACTTAGCTGCGGTCCCCACACCACCCGCGAAGCCTCGGAGTTGGTCAGCACATGCCCGTCGCCTCGACATCGTCCACGAGGCCATCCCCTCGACACGGCATTCACTACAAGTGGATCGCGCTGTCGAACACCACGCTCGGCATCTTGATGGCGACGATCAACAGCTCGATCCTGCTGATCGCCCTGCCCGACATCTTCCGCGGCATCCACCTGGATCCGCTGGCGCCCGGCAACACGTCGTACTTCCTCTGGATCCTGATGGGATTCCTGCTCGTCACCAGCGTGCTGGTGGTGAGCCTGGGTCGGGTCGGCGACATGTTCGGCCGGGTGCGGATGTTCAACCTCGGGTTCGCGATCTTCACGGTCTTCTCGATCTTGCTGGCCGTGACGTGGATGACGGGGTCGTCCGCAGCGCTGTGGATCGTGATCATGCGGCTCGGGCAAGGCGTCGGCGGCGCGTTCCTGATGGCGAACTCCTCGGCGATCATCACCGACGCGTTCCCGGAGAGCGAGCGCGGCTTCGCGCTCGGCATCAACGGCGTCGCCGCGATCGGGGGCAACTTCGTCGGCTTGATCCTCGGCGGCGTCCTCGCTCCCACCTCGTGGCGGCTGGTGTTCCTGATCTCGGTGCCGCTCGGGCTGTTCGGGACGCTGTGGTCCTACCTCAAGCTCAAGGACAACGGGGTGCGCACCCCCGCGCGGGTCGACTGGCTGGGCAACGTGATGTTCGCCCTCGGCCTGGTGGGTGTGCTGACCGGCATCGTCTACGGCTTGAACCCGTACGGCGGCCACACCATGGGCTGGACCAACCCCTTCGTGCTGTCGTGCATGTTTGCTGGCCTCGCGGTGCTCATCGGGTTCGTCGTCGTCGAGACCAAGGTGCCCGACCCGATGTTCCGGCTCGGGCTGTTCCGCAGCCGCGCGTTCGCCATGGGCAACATCACGGCGCTGCTGGCGGCGCTCTCGCGCGGTGGTCTGATGTTCATCCTGATCATCTGGCTGCAGGGCATCTGGCTGCCGCAACACGGCTACTCGTTCTCGCAGACGCCATTGTGGGCCGGCATTTACATGGTTCCGCTGACCGTCGGCTTCCTCGCCGCCGGTCCGCTGTGCGGCCGGCTGGCCGACCGGTTCGGGGCGCGGCCGTTCGCCACCGCCGGCATCGCACTGAGCGGCGTCTGCTTCCTGCTGTTCGACGTACTGCCGATGAACTTCTCCTACGTCTGGTTCGCCGGGCTGCTGCTGCTCGTCGGCATCTCGATGGGACTGTTCTTCGCGCCGAACCTCGCCAGCGTGATGAACTCGTTGCCCGCCAACCAGCGCGGCGCCGGCGCCGGCATGCTCAACACGTTCCAGAACAGCGCCCAGGTGCTGTCGATCGGCGTGTTTTTCACGACGATCGCGCTCGGCCTCGCCGCCACCCTGCCGAGCGCGATGTTCGGTGGCCTGACCAGCCAGGGAGTCCCGGCAGCGCAGGCGCACGCCGTGGCGAACCTGCCGCCGATCGGCACGCTGTTCGCGGCGTTCCTCGGCTTCAACCCGATCCAGCAGCTGCTGGGCTCGGCGGCGCACGCCCACATCTCGGCCGCCCACTTCCACTTCCTCACCGGCCGGAGCTTCTTCCCGCACCTGATCACAGCCCCATTCGGCCACGGGCTGCATCTGGCCTTCGGCATCGCCGCCGCGATGTGCTTCGTCGGCGCGGTGTTCTCGATGCTCCGCGGGCGCCAACCGCTGACCGCTGTTGGGCGCAGCGAGAGCGATCCCATCGAGGTGGAGCTCGCCGAGATCGGGGGCTAAGAGCGACTTGTCAGCGGTTGCGGGGCCGATGGCCCCCGCAAACGCTGACAACTTTGGCGCATAGCCTGCGCGCGACAGGTCAACCTTTGGGGCGATGGCTGCGTTGAACCTTCGACGGACCCGACCGTGACGTTCGGGGAAGCCGCGGCGACCGAGGCGGTCGCGGCGCCGTTCGAGGAGGTCTACCCGGTGCTCGCCCGCGACGCCTACCGCGTCGCGTTCCGGCTGCTCGGAAACCGCGAGGAAGCCGAGGACGTGGCGCAGGAGGCGTGCGCCCGGGCGTACAGCCGCTGGTCGAGCATCCGCGACCACGCCGAGCCGTGGTGCGTGCGGGTCGCCAGCAACCTGGCGCTCGACCGGCTGCGCGCCCGCACCAAGGCGGTCCGCCGCCAGCAGCGGCTAGCCGCCTCCACCGAGACGACCACGGCGGCACCGACGCCGGACCGGCTCGACCTCTACGCCGCACTCCGCCGGCTCCCGACCCGGCAACGCGAGGCGGTCGTGCTGCGCTACCTCGGCGACCTCTCAGAGGCGCAGGCCGCCACCGTGCTCAACTGCTCGGTCGGCAGCGTGAAGACGCACACCAGCCGCGGGCTGAGCAAGCTGCGCGAGGTGATGGCGCGATGACCGGGCCGGACGACCCGACCGGCGGGATCTTCGGCCACCTCGACGACCCGGACCCGTTCGCGCCCCGGCCCGATGCGTTGCCGAGGGTGCTCGCCCGCGGCCGGCAGCTTCGCCGGCGTCGCCAGCTGGCGTACGCCGGCGGCACCGCCGCCGTCGTACTTGCACTCGGTGGCGCGGCATTCGGGATCGTGACCGCCACCGGCCCGGGCCACGGCGGAAGCGTGACGCCGGCCCACTCCTCCTCGGCACCCGCCGGGCATCACCACCACCGGCACCACCACAGCCCGGCCAGCTCCTCCGGCACCGGCTCTGTCGGCGCCGGCGGCGGCGGCGGGCACGGGCATCACGGCCAGCCGTCACCGTCGACGAGTCCGTGCACGACCGAGGTGCCGGTGACGGGCATCGTGCCGAGCGCACCGGCGTCGCCGAGCCCGACCGCCTGTCCGTTGACCACACCGACACCGACGACCTCGCCGTCGAGTTCCGCGAGCGCCTCCGCCTCGACCTCGCCGATGCCAAGCCCCAGCTGAGGCACGGACCCGTCAGCGGCAGCCGGTCAGCGGGATGTGCCGCGGCAGCTGGAAGACGGTGCCGGCCGGGTTGTGGAAGATCTGCCGGGCGCCCGGGATGGCCGCGGTCCAGCGCGTGATCTGGGGCGTGTGCTCGGCGTCGAGCGGCTCGATCACCAGGTACCGGTCGCGCTGGCCCGCGAGTGCCGCTCGCCACGCCGGGCAGCTGCTCGGCGCGCCGTACGAACCGTCCGGCGCGGTCACGCCTACGTACCCGACGTGGTTGGTCAGGTCGGGGCCGTAGAACGGGTACTGCAGCGCGTGCCCGACGATGCCGATCCGCGTGTCGGTCACCTTCCGGCCGAGTGAGAACAGCTCCTGCTGCGGGTCGGTGCTGGTCGGCGACGAGGTGACGGCGGCGTAGCGCTCCTTGACGTAGTGCCGCTGGATCGCAGCGCCGACACCGATCGCGGCCAGCAGCACGGCAACGCCGGCAACCGCGCCGATCACAGGTCCGCCGCGCAGCCGCGCCGCGAAGATCCAACCGACCGCCCCGAGGGCGACCAGCGCGGCGGCGAGGCCGGCGGACCGGTCGATGAAGATGCCGGTGCGGGTCGCGGCCAGCATCCCGATGGTCACGGCGGTGAACCCGAGCGTGACGAGGGTGCGCCATCGACGCAGCGGCTCGATGGTGGCGAGCAAGACCATCGAAAGGATCATCTGCGGGACGGCGTACCGGGTGTTCGCGGCGAACAACACCGGAGCGCCTGGCTGCCCGAGTGCCGTCGTCGGCGTGATCAGGTACGCGCCGACGGCGAGCAGCACCACGATGCCGAGCATCCGCCGCACCGGTTGCCGGTCAACGACGATCGGCAGCAGCAGCCCGGCGAGGATCAGCAGCCCGACCAGTGGCCAGACCTGGGTCCACACCGCGTGCAGGCCCGGCGTGAACCAGTGGTGAATGACGCTCCAGTTGCCGAGGTAGTGCGCGACCGTGAAGTCGTACGGCGCCACCTCCGGGTTCGGGATCTCGTGCAGCCCGTGACCGGCGACCACCAGATTGAGCCCCGGCAGCGGCGTGCCGACGAGCACCCAGTCGCGCAGGTACCACAGACCGCCGGTCAGCAATGCGGTCGGCACGAGCACGGCGAGCACGCGCCACCAGTCCCGGCGCGCCAGCGCAATCGCACCGAGAGCGAGCAACACGACCGGCGCGAGCAGCGAGAGCTTGCTGCCGGCGGCCAGCCCGAGGGCCAGCCCGACCGCGCCGATCTCGACCAGCCACGCGCGTTGCGGCCGGCCACCGCGTGGCAGCCCGGCGTGCACCAGCAGGGCGATCGCGGCCAGCAGGAACCCGGCCGACGGGATGTCGTTGAGCCCCGGTCCAGAGCTGTTCGCGGCCAGCAACGGCAGGGCGAGTACGGCGGCGCCGGCGGCGGTTGCCGCCGGCGCCACGGACCATCGGGCGCCGATCACCCAGCAGGCGAGCAGCGCCAGCCAGCCGAAACCCAGATTGATCCCGAGCGTCGCCAGGTCCGGGTGCGGACCGGTCATGCCGATCGCGTCGAACAGCTCGGCGTCGTACGGGTAGTAGACGCTTTCGTCCGACGCGGCGGTCTGGTGCAGGTGGTCGAGGTTGTGCGTGAGCGTGAGGTCGGCGGCCTCGGACAGGTGGTAGTGCAGGCTGTCGAGGTCGTCCGGGCCGGTGTGCACGACGTGCGCCGCGCGGCCGAGGATCGCGGTCGTCACGCCCAGCACCGCGATCGCAGCCAGCAGCAGCGCGGTGCGCTCCGCGGGCCGCGCCCGCCGGCTTTCCGGCAGGTCCCGGGCGACGTCGGCACCGTCCGACCGCGGCCGGCACAGCCAAATGGCAGCGGCAGCCGCCCCGGCACTGACGCCGGCGAGCGGCCAGCGGCTGAACCAGCCGGCCAACCCCAACAGCTGGCAGATGACGACGAGCGCCGCGATGCCGACGACCGATTGCGCCAGCGCACCGAGCGCCCCGGTCCACTCCGGCAGCAGCCGGCGGCGGATCCGGCCGGACGCCGGAATCCACGGCAACACTGCGAGGACCAGCGAGGCGGAGCCCGCGGCGTAGTCACCAGCGTTCATGCCGCTCCGCGCACGCGCCTATTCTGGCGGATGGTTTGGGGGCGGACGGAGACGGAGTCCATGGAGCAGTCGAGCGACACGAAGCCCGCGTCCGGCAACCCACCGGAGCGCAGCAAGTCGGACAAGCGCGCAATCGTCGAGGCGTACGACGCCGCCGACTTCCGCGGTCGCTACACCCTGCTCGACAGCGAGGGCATCAGCATCCGCGACATCGCCCGATGGCGGCGCGAGACCGCGCCGGCCACCGCCAGCTCCGCGCCGCCCAAGCCGGTGCGCCGCACGGCGCAGCGACCTCCCACCAAGCGAGCCGCGAAGTCGCGGGGCCGGAACGCCTCGGTGCCGGCCGAGGTCCTCGACGGCAAGCGCGGCATCGCCGCTCACACCAGCGCTCTGCACTACCACGTCGCGCAGCTGCGGAGCCTGCTTCCCGACACCTTGATCGGCGAGGAAGCACAGCAGGCGACGGTGGCGCTCGACCGGCTGATCGCCGCGCTCGAGCAGCTGGACAGCGCCGTCACCGAGTTCGGCCGGCAGCAACTGCCGGACGAGCTGCCCGAGGCCCGCGACCCGGAGGCGATCGCCGCCGAACTGCAGGACATGCTCGCCGGGCTGAGCGACTACCCGAGCCTCGCCGTCGCGCTGCAGATCCTGGCGCGCGATCTGGCTGGCGCCGCTCCGGACGCGGCGCGGCCGACGGGCAGTCGGGTGACCGACCGCGGCCGCCGTCCCTGGTGGGGCGACGAAACCGACTAACCGCTCCTAGCGCTACGCGCGGCGGGAGGGTTCGTCCGTCCGCTGCCGGCCGCGCCACCGGCTGCGCGGCTTGGCCGCCCCGTTGCTGGTGGCGAGCGTCTCGCCGCTGCCGGCCGTCGCGCGCGCCAGGGCGGCCGTGAACTCGTCCGTCCGCGGCGCGGACTTTTGGTAGTAGTAGTAATAGTCGTAGTCGTAGGCACCGGCACTGCGCCGCGCCATGTTGAGCACGACGCCGTACAACCTCGCATCGACCGCCTCGAGCGCCTGGATCGCGCGCGCCACCTGGTCGTGCCGGGTCTTGCCCTGGCGGACGACGAGCAGCGCGCCGGTGGCGGTCGTCGCCAGCACCGTCGAGTCGGCGACCGGCAGCAGCGGCGGGCCGTCGATGATGACCACGTCGCACTCTTCTTCCAGCTCTTGCAGCAAGGTGCGCATCTGCTGGCCGGCGATCAGCTCGCTCGGGTTGGGCGGCAACGGTCCGGAGGCGAGCACGCGAAGCTGGGCTTCGCCGGTGCCCCAATCCTGCAGGGCCTCGCGCCACGACGTCCAGCCGAGCAGCACCGAGGTGAGACCGACGGCGTTCTCCAGGCCGAGGTACGTCGCGACCCGCGGCCGGCGCAGGTCGCCCTCCAGCAGGATCACGTTGACGCCGAGCTGCGCGAGCGCCGCCGCGATGTTGCAGGCCGTCGTGGTCTTGCCTTCGCCGGCCACCGACGACGTGATCACGATCGAGCGCGGCCGCTCGTCGAGCTCGACGAACTGCAGGTTCGTCCGCAGCTGCCGGAACGCCTCCGACCGGCCGGCGCCGCCGTGCTGACCGACGACCACCGGATGCTTCGGGGTGTCGCGGTCGTACGGAATGGTGCCGAGCGGCACCGCCTTCAGCCGGTCGCGGATGTCGTCGGGGCTCTTCACGCTGGTGTCGAGCGCCGAGCGGAGCAGCGCCAGGCCGATGCCCAGGGCCAGGCCGATGACGCCGACGCCGGCCAGGATCAGCACCAGGTTCGGCGAGGACGGACTCGTCGGCAGCACCGCCCGTTGCACCACGGTGGCCTTGACCGGTGACGTGGTCTCCGAGCCGACGGTCTCGATCTGCTCGACCTCGGAGGCGAAGTGCTGGGTCACTGCATTGGCGATGGCCTGCGCGCGGGCGGCGGATGCGTCGCGGACCGTCACCGTGATCAACGCGGTGTTCGGCGGGTTGGCCGCGCTCACCTCACCGGCGAGGGTCTGCCAGCCGAACGGCAGGCCCAGCTGCTTGACGACCGGGGCGAGCACCGGTTCGCGGCGGGCGATGTCGACGTACGACGACATCTGGGTCGCGATGAACGAACTCGTCGTGAACGTCGTCGCCGGGCTCGCGTTGCCGGCAGGCGAGGTGACGAACAGCTCGGCCTTGGCGTCGTACTTCGGAGTCGCCAGCGCGACGTACGCCGCTGCCAGCAGCTCGGCGATCAGCGTGACGATGACGATAACCCGCCACCGTTTGCGCAGCGCGCGCCCAACATCAACGAGGCTCATGAACCGGACTCCAAATGCGAGTGAACTGGGCACCCACTGACAACCGAGGTGCGATCAGGGTAGAGCACGCAGCGGGTCGCCATGGCCGCTACAGCGGAACTGGTCGGACGTCGTCCCGGCCGACCACGATGGCGCCCGGCGGGACGTCTCGGGAGGCGATGGCGCCTGCGGCGACGGTCGCTCCCTCACCGACCGTGACCCCACGGAGCACGGTCGCCCGGACGGCAACCCAGGCTCCGTCAGCGACGACGATCGGGCCGTTGTCGTACTCGAAGGTGGGGCTGCGCCGGTCGTGGCTGCCGGTGCAGAGCATCGCGGCCTGGCTCAAGCAGACATCCCGGCCGATCGTGATCGGTTCGAGGTTGAGCAGCCACGCGTCCTCACCGATCCAGCAATTGTCACCGACGGTGAGCTTCCAGGGCCACAACACCCGCACCCGGTGTCGGATCAGCACCCCGTCGCCGATGGTCGCGCCGAACGCCCGCAGCACGACGACCCGCAGCTTTGCCGGACACCACCATCGGTAGAAGACGAGGTTCATGACCGCGAACCACAAGGCCTGCACCAGTTTTGACCGGCCCTTGTCGTAACCCGCGCCGGTGAAGCCCGCGAGGTTGCGCGCGCCGCCAACGGTCACCGCTTGACGCTAGCGCCGCGCGATCCGTTCCGTTCCGATTTCGTCAAGGTTGCGGCGAAGCGACCATTTGGCCATTTCGCTGACAGTACGTCGGCGGTTCCGGCATCATGACGGTCCTCGATTGACGCCAAGCAGCGGCGTCGCCGGGTTTCGTCGTGACAAGGCCGCACAAGAGGGGTGGGGACGGTGAGGCTTGTCGTCCACGACTACTCCGGCCACCTCGGACAGGCACATCTGAGCCGAGCCTTGGCCGAGGCCGGGCACGACGTCGTCCACCAGTACTGCTCGTCCTACGTGACCGGTCGCGGCGCCGTGGAGTCGCGACCGGACGATCCGCCCAGCTTCGCCGTCGAGCCGGTGTCGCTGGGCGGGACGTTCGAGCGTTACACCGTCACCCGCCGGGTGCTGCAAGAGCTGCAGTACGGCCGGATCGCACACCGCGCGATCCTGCGACACCGTCCCGACGCCGCCGTGCTGTCGAACGTGCCGCTGCTGTCACTGGTTGTGCTGACCGCGCTGCTCCGCCGCTCCGAGACGCCGTTCGTGTTCTGGCAACAGGACGTTTACAGCGCCGCCATCCGCTCGGCAGCGAGCCGACGGCTGGGAGCGCTAGGGATGTTGGTGGGCTGGCTCGCCGATCGCATCGAGCGTCGCGTCGCGCGCGCCAGCGGGGCGGTCATCCCGATCAGCCCGTCGTTCTTGCCGCAGCTGCACGCCTGGGGGATCCCGTCGGAGCGGATTCGGGTGATCGAGAACTGGGCGCCGATCGACGAGCTGCCGATGCATGCCCGCGACAACGACTGGGCGCGCGACCACGCGTTGCACGACACGCCGGTCGTGTTGTACTCCGGCACCCTCGGCCTGAAGCACGACCCGATGCTGCTCGCTGACGCGGCCGAGGCGCTCCGGGACGAAGCGACCGTTGTGGTCATCTCGCAGGGACTTGGCCGCGAGGTGCTCGAGGAGCAGCGCCGCGCCCGCAAGCTCGACAACTTGACGCTGCTCGACTTTCAGCCCTACGAGGTGCTGCCCAAGGTCCTGGCAAGCGCCGACGTCCTCGTCGTGGTGCTGGAGCCGGACGCAAGCCGTTACTCCGTGCCCTCCAAAGCGTTGACATATTTGTGTGCCGGCCGACCGATCGTTGCGGTGATTCCCGCCGACAACAGCGTCGCGGTAATTCTCCGCGGCAGCCACTCGGGCGTGGTCGTGCCGCCGGGCGATCACGCCACGCTGATTACCTCGTTGCGCGAACTGCTTACGAACGAGAAAAACCGGATGGAAATGGGCAGGAACGCCCGCCAGTACGCCGAAGACACCTTCGACGTGACGGTAGCCGCAAAGGAGTTCGCCGAGATGCTCACTCTCGTCGTGAGCGGCTCGGCCACAACTTCACGGGCCTCCGCATGACGCGCTCCCAGCCCGCCGCCTTCCCTGTCCGAGCGGAGATCAGGAAATGACCTCGAAGAACGGCCTCGTCCTCGTCGCCGGCGCCGGCGGCTTCATCGGCGGCCACCTGGTGGCGGCTCTCGCACGCGAAGGTCGCAACGTCCGCGGCGTGGACATCAAGCCGCTCAGCGAGTGGCACCAGCGGCCGGCCGGCGGCGAGGCGTGGCAGCTCGACCTGTCGCGGCGCGAGGCCTGCGAGCAAGCCGTCGAGGGCGTGGACACGATCTACAACCTGGCCTGCGACATGGGCGGGATGGGCTTCATCGAGACCCACCGCGCCGAGTGCATGCTCTCCGTGCTGATCAACACGCACCTGCTGATGGCCGCGCAGCAAGCGCAGGTCGACCGGTACTTCTACTCGTCGTCGGCGTGCGTCTACGCCGCGGACAAGCAGGAAAGCCCGGAGGTTGTCGCACTGCGCGAAGCCGACGCCTACCCGGCGATGCCGGAGGACGGCTACGGCTGGGAGAAGCTGTTCAGCGAGCGGATGTGCCGGCACTTCCTTGAGGACTACGGGCTGCAGACCCGGGTTGCGCGCTACCACAACGTCTACGGGCCACACGGCACGTGGACCGGCGGTCGCGAGAAGGCGCCCGCGGCGATCTCCCGGAAGGTCGCCGAGGCGGTGCTCTCGGGCCGCCACGAGATCGAGATCTGGGGCGACGGCGAGCAGACCCGCAGCTTCACCTACATCGACGACTGCCTGATCGGCACCCGGAAGGTCATCGACGGCGACAGCCCCGAGCCGGTCAACATCGGCAGCTCCGAGCTGGTGACCATCAACCAGCTGGTCGACATCGTCGAGGCGATCGCCGGCGTCACCCTGGAGCGCCACTACAAGCTCGACGCGCCGCAGGGCGTTCGCGGCCGCAACAGCGACAACACGCTGGTCAAGGAGCGCTACGGCTGGGAGCCGTCGATCCCGCTGGCCGAGGGTCTGCGCCGCACCTACGAGTGGGTGTACACCCAGGTGGCCGAGACCAGCAGTTGGGAGCGGCGGCCGCTCGCGGTCGCCCCGCCGCCGGCGACGGTTCCGGAGCCGCGGCCGACGCCCGTCCTGGAAGCCGACAGCCAGGCGGTCTAACCGGTCTAACCGACCAGCACGCGCGCGTTGGTCGGACTCGCCAGGCTGGGTTGAGCCGGCGAGTCCGGAGCCTGCTCACGCCGCAGCGCGCGGACTGCCACCATGGCGGCGACGATGCCGGCCGGCACGTAGAAGAACCGGTCGGTCAGGTCGGCCTCGAAGTAGTTGAGCACGGCGGCTGCCACCATCGAGACCGCAAGCGGTGCGGCCAGGCTGTCCTCGTCCCGCATGATGTACGCCGCGCGGACGCCGCCGAGGGTGAAGACGGTCATGCTGATCAGCAGGATCAGCCCGCCGGACTGCAACTCCTGCAAGTAGACGTTCTGCGCATCGGCGGCGGTCTGGAAGCCCAGGCCGTAGATCGGTGAGTACTCGAAGTCGCGGATCCCCTGCTGCGCGACCAGATGGCGGACCGTGTTGCTCCCGGTCGTGTTCTGGCCGCCGACCAGCCGGGTGCCCTTCAGCACGGCGTGCCCGAAGCCGGGTACGGCGACGAACGCCACGATCGCCAGCAACATCGTGGCGAAACCGATCGGCACGATGTGGCGGCGTACCTGCGGGACCAAAAGGGCCGACAACACACCGCCGAGGACGATGCAGGCGGCACCGCCACGCGAGCCGGTGGCGTAGGTGCCCAGCACGATGGCGAAGGCCATCGCCCCGCCGAACCATCGCTCGCGCCGGCTCCCGGTCATCATCCGCCAGATCGCGATCGGGAACGCGATCACGCAGCCGGCCGACAGGAAGTTGGGGTGATACGACAGCCCGCCTTCGCGGGTCTGCAGGAACTGCACGTGAGTCAGCGAGGCACCGATGTGGGTGAGGCCTTGGCCGTCGAGAAAGGCGATCAACGCGGACAGCGACACCCCGGCGGCGAACGCCATGCCGAGCAGATGGAGTGCGTTGCGGCGCTGGCTCGCCGCAAACCCGAAGATCAGCGGCAAGCCGAAGATGCCGAATGCGAACTTTGCGCCGTTGACCAGGTTCGACTGGAAGTCGTAGAACGACTTGCCGTCGGCGGTGAGCACCGTCCGCGCGGCCAGATAGTGCGCGTCGACCGGGATCAGCTCGTGCGCCACGGTGACGACCACGATCACGACGCCCAGCTGGGTGATCCAGAGCGGCAGCTGCGGGAGCCGCTGCTTCAACCCGCCGGCGAGGTAGAGCACGATGGCGAGGAACAGCAGGATGTCGCCCGGCTGCACGTGCGCCGGGCGGATGCCGTTCCACGGCAAGGTGAATGCCGCCAGCATCGCGAGGCCGAACGCCGTGCCCTTGAAGTCGAGGCGGGTGGCGATGATCACCGCCACGATGGCGACCACGCCCACCAGGACCAGCGTCATCGAGCAACTCCGGGGGGTGTGCTGGGCGCCTGTCGGCTGGCCGATCGTAGCCCAGCCGATTGCGCTTCACATGCGGTCTGCGACTTTGCCCGCCGGGCGTGAACCGGTGCGGCACAATGACCACGTGCTCCCCCAATCCGCCGCGGTGATGGCGTAGTCATGTCCGTTGCTACCGCCAGGCTGCGGGTCAGCCACTCGGTCCGCCGTGTGGCGCAGACACCCAAGTCCTTCACCAACTGGCCGACCGTGCTCTCGGACATCGCGCGCGGCGTCGTCGGGCAGGGCCCGGACACGCTCACGTTCTCGACCCGCAACGGGCAGCGGATCAGCTGCCCCAACGTCCCGGGAGCGCGGGTCCCGATCTACGAGATCTTCGCGGAGGACTGTTACCACCTCCGCTGGTTCCTGGGATCGCTCGCCGACGAGCCGATCCAGGTGCTCGACATCGGCGCGCACGTCGGGACGTTCGCCTGCGAGTTGGCCCGCGTGCACCCGAAGGCGGTCATCCACTCCTTCGAACCCTCACCTCGCACCGCCGAGTACCTCCGCCGCAACGTCAACCAGAACGGCCTGGCCGACCGGATCACGGTCTTCGAGCAGGCCGTCGCCGCCACCGCCGGGTGGGCCGAGTTCGACGACAACGGCGGCGGCAGCGGCCTCAACAGCCTGCTGCGACGCGACCGCGCGGACGGTGCCACGACGACGGTGCGCGTCCGCACCGCGACCTTCGACGAGGTCGCGGCCGCCGCACCGGCACCGCCGAGCTTCGTCAAGGTCGACTGCGAGGGCGGCGAGTACGACCTGGTCTACGCCTCGTCACCGGAATCGTGGGCCTCGGTGCAGCGGCTGGTGATCGAGTACCACGCGGTGCCCGACCAGTCGTGGCCGGAGCTGCGCGCCTGGTTCGGCCGGGCCGGGCTCACCGTGGTCCGTGACGACCCGGAGACCGACCGGCTCGGCACCGCCTGGCTTTCGCGCACGCCGCTTCGCGCCGACTAGCGAACGTTCCCGCCCCGCACGCCATGGTTCGGCTCCCGGCTCAGGCACGGCCGCTGTTTCCGTACCTGAAGCCGGCGTACACCACCATGACCCGGCTGGTGGCGCCGGTGACGGTGCAGCTAAGCCGCTGGCGCGGCGGATACCTGCCCCGCACCGCGGTCGACACGATGGAGCAGGCGGCGGCGCGCGGCGGCCGCATCTCGACCGTCCGGCCGGCGGAGGTGGTGCGGCGTACTCCGCCAGCCGACTCACCGACCCCCCACCCCACCTTCGCCGCGAACCTCGCCGAGGCGATCCCGCGGGTGGCGATCGCCGAGCTACCGAACGGCCGGGTGCTCGGGCCCGAGGGCGCGGTGATCACCGGCGACGGCGCGATCGTGCAGGAGCTGTCGTTCTACTTCGGTACGACGCGGCCGCGCGAACATCCGCTGTTCTGGCATCCGTTCCCGGGCCCGCCACGTCACGTGCCCGGCCGGCTCGGCGTGCTGGCCTCGCGCGGCGACCGCAACTACTACCACTTCCTGATAGACGTGATGCCGCGGCTCGCGATCGCCGAGCAAGGCGGCGAAATTGCGCCGCCCGACCGCTGGTACGTGCCGGCCAAGCCCGGCTTCCAACGCGAGCTGCTCGGCCTGGCCGGGCTGACCGAGGACCAGTGGATCGACAGCACGGCCAACCCGCACGTGCAGGCGGACGTGCTGGTGGTGCCCGGGCTGCCATCGAATATCGTCCGCAACCCGCCCTGGGTCGTCGGCTTCCTGCGCCGCCGACTGATGCCGCAGCCGATCGCGCGAGTGCCGGGTCGCGGCGTTTACATCACCCGGGGCGACGCGCCGAACAACCGACGGGTCGTCAACGAGGCATCGGTCGTCGCCGCGTTGCGCGCCCTCGGCTTCAGCACTGCTGATCCGGCCACGATGACGGTCCGCGAGCAGATCGAATGCTTCGCCAGCGCCAGCGTGATCGTCGCCCCGCACGGCGCGGCGCTGGCCAACCTGGTGTTCACGAGCCCCGGCGCCGCAGTGGTCGAGCTGTTCCCCGCCGGCTACGCCAAGCCGGACTACTGGAAGCTGGCGAACGGCGTGCCGGGACTGGCCTACCACTACCTGCTCGGCACCGGTCCGGTCACCGCGCGCCAGCTCGCCGGCTTCGTCGTCGCTGACATCGAGGTGGACGTCGCCGTGTTGGTCGACGTCGTCGGCGGGATCCTCGACCAGCAGCGCGACGGCTGACGCCGGTGACCGGTCGCTAGCGAGTGGCCGGCGCCGGCGCGTACGGCTGCGGCATCAGCTCGTCGAAGGCGGCCAGCGCCGCCGCGTCGTCGCCACGTGCCGCCGCCAGGTCCCAGAAGTGGTAGCCCAGGTCGATCGGGCGCGGCTCCAGGATGCGCGCGCAGTCGGCCGCGTCCTCGATGTCGAGCTGCCCGAGTGGGTCGCCGGCGTTGTCCCAGACGGCGAGCCGGGAGTACCCCAGCTCTGCCAGCGCGGCCCAGACGGCGTTTGGGTCACTGTCATCGACCAGCCGCGCCAGCGTCGGATCGAACTCGAAGAACAACACCGGCCCGCGGTCCTGCCACGCCCGCGCCACCTGCGGCACGAGCGAGGGGTCGAAGCCGTCGGTGTCCGACTTGACCAGCCGCAACTGGTCGAACGCCGGGTGCTTCTCCCGCAGCGCCCGCGCCGACAGCGCCGGCATGGCTTCGTGCGCTGACGTCGCGACAAACCGGGTGGTGCCCCGGGTCCGGACCGCCCCGACGGTCGGCGCATCACCGGCGGTGTCCGGCACGAGCAGCACTTCCTCGATCGTCGCCCGCGGATCGTCGCCGAGGTTCCGCCGGAGGTAGCCCACCCAGTACGGGTCGCCCTCGACGCACAGCACGCGGGCGTCGGTGCGGGCGATGATCTGGGCCGACGAGTCGCCAATGTTCGCGCCGATGTCCAGCACGAGCAGCGGCTCGCCCGCCGGCTGCTGCCGGTCGGCGAGCGCAGCGGCGAGGTCGACGAGGTTCTGGCCGTACGTCGGGCGCGACCTCGCGTAGTCAGGCAGCAGGTGCGACCACGGCATGTAAAGGTCGACGCCCTGGACGTGGCGGCGTACCGTCCGGCGGCCGAAGACCTTACGCACCGGGGGCATCGCCCTCAGGTAGGTGCGGATTCGCTCCTGTCTGGTCGACGGCACGTCGGCAGTCTAAGGACGTCCTCCGTGGCCTGCCGGTGATCGCTGATATCGGCGTCGCGCCGGATTCGGGCATCGCCGGATCCGCCGATGCGTGATGATGGCGGCCATGACTGAGCAGGTCGACGCCCGCCGGAACCAGCCGACCACCGGGGCTCCCCTCGGTTCTTACCGGCTGTTCACCGACTACCGGCTGTCGGTCGACAGTGCGGTCACCCTGTTCGCATACGCGCAAGCGTTGGCGGCGGACGCCGCCGTCATCGTCGACGTCGGCTGTGGCCGCGGCGCCCTCGTCGACCCCGATGTCGGAGAGCGCCGGCTGCACGACCTGCGGGGCAGCGGGCGGACCGTGATCGGCATCGACGTGGATCCGGCCGGCTCGGAAAACCCGATCATCGACGAGTTCCGTGCCATCGACGGCGACCGGTGGCCGCTCGACGACGGCAGCGTCGACCTGGCGACCTGCGACTGGGTGCTCGAACACATCCAGGATCCGGTCAACTTCGTCGCCGAGCTGCACCGCGTGCTCCGGCCCGGCGGCGCGTTCGTCGCCCGCACGATCAACAAGAACTCGCTGCTGTCGCTGGGCGCCCGGGCGGTGCCGAACCGGCGGCACACCACAGCGTTGCAACGCCTCCAGCCGCAGCGAGCCGACCGCGACGTCTTCCCGACGGCGTACCGGATGAACACCCTGCCGGCAGTCCGCCGCCTCTTCTCGGAGCAC
This sequence comes from Mycobacteriales bacterium, assembly GCA_035550315.1. Taxonomy (GTDB): domain Bacteria; phylum Actinomycetota; class Actinomycetes; order JAFAQI01; family JAFAQI01; genus DASZPL01. The sequence goes on from DASZPL010000150.1 coordinate 29,174, forward strand.
TTCGACTGGGCGGTCAGCTTCCACCCCGGTCTCGAGCACTACTCGACCCGGTGGCCGGCGTTCGCGGCGACGATCGCGGCCATCGAGCCGCGGCTGCCGCGCCGCGCCCAGACCGTGCTGATCGTCGCCGCTCGCAACCGCTGACGTCGTACGGCGCCGCGGCGATCTCAGCCGCCGGCGAATGGCGGCAGCACCTCGATCGTCGCCCCGTCAACCAGCCGAACCGTGTCCGGGTGCCTGGTGCCGACCGGCGCGCCATCCACCAGGAACGAGCAGCCGGCCAAGACCCGGGCAAACCGCTCGTCGTGCCGTGACCGGACGTCGAAGAGGACCGCGGCCAGCGTGTCGGCCGCATAGCTCTCCTCGGCGACCCCCGCTGCTGCCCGCGCCGCGGCCCAGTAGCGGATCGTCCCGCTCACGCGCGTGCGGAGCGGCGGGTCGGCGGCGCACTCACTCCGCTATCCTCGCTGAAACGGATCTGGGCAGCGCCGCCCCCGTCGGGAACGACGCTGGGAGATACCTGTGGCAAACCTCCTGCTGCTGACCGGTGCGTCGGGCACCTCGTCAGGCGTGCTGCCGAGCCTCGGGTTGCTCGGTCACGTGGTGCGGATCCTGCCGATCCAGGCGGCGCCGCTGCTCGACGCTCCCGACCATGACCTGGTCCTCGTCGACGCCCGACACGAGCTGGCCGCGGCCCGGCAGACCTGCCGGCTGCTGCAGAGCACCGGCAGCTCGCCGCTGCTCGCGATCGTCACCGAAGGCGGGCTGGTGGCGGTCGCCGCCGACTGGGGTGTCGACGACGTGATCGTCGACCATGCCGGACCGGCCGAGGTCGAGGCGCGGCTCCGGCTGGCGCTCGGCCGGGCCGCCGCGACTGGCGCCGCTGGGGTGACCGAGGAGATCCGGTCCGGCGACCTCAGCATCGACGAGGCGACGTACCAGGCGAAGCTCGGCAACCAGGTGCTCGACCTGACCTTCAAGGAGTTCGAGCTGCTCAAGTTCCTGGCGCAGCACCCGGGCCGGGTCTTCACCCGCGCCCAGCTGTTGCAAGAGGTCTGGGGCTACGACTACTTCGGCGGCACCCGGACGGTCGACGTCCACGTTCGGCGGCTGCGGGCGAAACTCGGCGCCGACCGGGAGGCGCTAATCGGCACGGTCCGCAACGTCGGTTACAAGTTCGTCGCACAACCGCTCGTCCCGCTGCCGGAGACCCGAGCCGAGGAGTCACCGACAGCGCCCGTCGCGGCAACGGCGGTGGACGCATCGTAGAGCGGCAACGAGCCGATCGGCGGGCGACGCTGTCGGCCACGGAGGCCGCTGCTGTCCGCGATCTCGTGGCCGCGGTCACCGCCGCGGACGGGATCCGGCCGCTGTCGGACCACGCGATGCTCAACCTCGCTGACGGTCGGGCGGAGCACTTCCTCGCCTGGCGCGGCGACCAGCTGGCCGGGTACGCCCAGCTGGAGCCGGGACGGGATGGCGGCACGCTCGCCGAGATCGCGGCCGACGGGTCGGCCCAGCTGGCGGCGCTGGTGCGGCAGCTGCGGGACGAGGCCGCCGAGCCGGTGCGGGTGTGGGCGCGCGGTCGGCAGTCGTCGCTGGGTGGCGCCCTCACCGACGCCGGCCTGCATCCGAAGCGGGTCCTGCTGCAACTGCGGCGACCACTCGACGGTGACCTGCCCGAGCCGGCCTGGCCGGCGGGTGTGCAGGTGCGGACCTTCGTCGTCGGGCAGGACGAGCAGCCGTGGCTGGCCGTGAACAACCGGGCGTTCGCGGACCATCCCGACCAGTCGAACTGGACCGTGGCAGACATCACCAGCCGGGAACGCGAGCCGTGGTTCGATCCCGACGGTTTCTTCCTGGCCGAGCGGGACGGGACGCTGGTCGGCTTCCACTGGACGAAAGTGCATCCGCCACAGGGACGCGACGCCGAGCCGATCGGCGAGGTGTACGTCATCGGGGTGGACCCCGTGATGCAAGGCCAGCGGCTGGGGCCGGCACTCACCCTCCACGGCTTGGCCTACCTGCAACGCCAAGGGTTGGCGACGGTCAAGCTGTACGTCGACGAGTCGAACACCGGCGCGATGGCGCTCTACGACAAGCTCGGCTTCCGCGAATGGGATGCCGACGTCTGTTACTCGACATGACCGTCAGCTCGGCTTGGCCCACAACCGCCGGTAGAGCGCGCGTGACTTCGGAAACGAGTTGGTGGTGGTCAGTCCGAAATGGACGCTGTCGATGACACCGTCGTGGTTGAAATAGTCCTCGTACGCAATGTCATGAGTCTTGAACCAATGCAGCATGTGCCGGATGAAGGCCGGGTCGTCATTGCCGCTCATGCCGGGTGAGACGACGTCGGCGACCAGCGCCCACTCCGGGTACGACAGCTGCTTGTGATGGCGGGCGGCGAAGTGCGCCTGCCACGCCAGACCGGTGCCGAAGTGCACGATGTCGTGCCACCGCTGGGTGGCGGACTCGTTGAGCCGGCGCTCGTTCCAGTCGTAGACGTCGGCGCCGATGTAGTCGACGTACTTGTTGCCGGGGTAGGCCTGCGCCGGGTGGGCGTAGAGCCCCTTGCCGCCTGTGATGACGCACCAGTCGAACGTGAAGTGGGCGCCGGGCACGGCGCGGAGGGTGCGGACGATCTGCCGCCAGGCCTGCACGAACACCTGCGCCTGCGCCGGACTGCCGACCTTCCAGGCGTAGAACGGCGCGTTGAACTCCCACCCCGGCCGGATGATCGAGTGGCCGAGTCCCGCGGCCACCAGGTTCTTGCCCATCACCGTGTACCAGTGGTTGTTGCGCCCGGCAGCGGTCCGTTCCATCTTCGGATCGAGCTGGGAAACCATCGGGAGTGACAGCGACAACTGCGTCTTGTGCTGGTGACCCCAGTTGTTGATGATCCGGAACGACCGAGCCAGCTCGGTCCACGTGGCCGAGTCTTGATAGTCGGTCGCGACCTTGACCGCACGGCCGCGCCAGACGCCGAATTGAAGGTCGCGGGCCATGTCGCCGGAGCCGCCGTCGCCGGTGAACACGCCCGACTTCCAGGTCCACCGATGCTGCTTAGCCGCGGCCGTCGAGTGGTGATGGGCCGTGGCGCCACGGCGATCCGAAGCAGCGGCCGGGACGGCTGCCATGGCCAGCAGACCGGCCATGGCGACGGCTGCCAACCCGCGGGTACGGAACATCCGCGCGGCGCGGTGCATGGTGCTTTGGTTCCTCCCGCACGCGCCACGGGCGCCTGAGGCCGACCGCAAAATCGCTGTCGCTGCTGACTCGTCGCAATGCTAGGGCCCGCCCGGCCCGCGCCGCGACGCAGGTAGCCGATTACGAGGCGCGACGAGCCGTCCGGGCGGCGCGGCGTGAGACCCGCTTGGCGCGATGGGACACAGATTCACGTCCGCCGGTGTCGGCCACCGCCACCAGCAGCCCGCCCAGCAGACCGGTGTCACGGGCGAACAACGACCGCTGCGAGCGCTTCGCGTCGTCGTCCTTCTCCGACCAGAAGTCGTGCGCGGTCGCAGCATCGGGGACGACGGTCAGCGCGAGCATCAACGCGGACAGCCGCGGCAGCCGGTTGAGCCCGAGCATCGCGCCGGCAGCGATTTGCAGGCCGGCGACGGCGCGCGATGCGGTGACCGGGTCGGAGAGCCCGTAGTCGCGCGCGCGGGCGGCGCGGCGATCGACATCGCGGAGCGCCTCCACGCCAGAGCTGACGAACGCGGCACCCAGCAACAACCGGGCAACTCGTCTGATCACGGTGTTCCCTTCCTCGCGGCGTGCCGAGGTGATACCCCGCCGGTGGGTGGTGAAGCCCGGACGGTCAGCCGCGTCGGCGCAGCCGGTCCCAGGGGCGACGGGCCGCCGTTGCCTCGCCGGCGGCTGGTGGCACCGGATCAACCGGTGGCTCCGCAGCCGGGGCCGGCGCGGCGCGTGGGGCCGGTGTGGGCAGCGGCGGGGCGTCGTAGTCGGTGTCGGCGATCAGCGTCGCGATCTCGGCCGCGCCCAACGTGTCGCTGTCCGGGATCTGCGGCACGAAGCCGACGAGCACGCCGTCGCGCAGCACCATCGCCTCGAGCCCGGCGGCGCCGTCGTTGTCCCAGATCGCCTCGCGGCCGTCCGGGATGACCACGCGCACACCGACGTTGTAGACGCCGGCTCGGCGGTTGACGTGGGCGAAGATGCGACGCTGCCGAAGCAGTTCGACCACCTCGGCCGCGACGGTTTCTTCCATTACCGCCACGCTAGCCTGCCGACCGACAGCCGCGCCGTCATCGGCGCGCTACGCTGCGGCGGCTCGACCGTCCGTCGGGCAGTCCGCACGTCGGAGGCAGGGCATTGGGGATCGACCAGCCGGCTGACCGCAGCATCGCGATGCGCGGGCCGATCCGGGCCATCCGCACGCTGGTGAACCGCGCCGGCTTCGACATCACCCGCGAACCGCAGACCTACCGATTCGTCCGCATCCTGCAGCGCCAAGGCGTCACCGAGATCCTGGACATCGGCGCCAACACCGGCCAGTACGGCGAGGAGCTGCGGGCGGCGCGGTTCGCCGGGCGGATCATCTCGGTCGAGCCGTTGGCCGATGCGTTCGCAACGCTGCAGCGGCGGGCGGCGCGCGACGACCAGTGGGTCACCGAACGCGCGGCGGTGTCGGACACCGCCGGCCGGATTCAGCTGAACGTCTCCGGCAACTCGGTGTCCTCGTCGGTGCTGCCGATGCTCGCGGCCCACAGCGATCCCGTGCCGGAGTCGGCGTACGTCGGCGTCGAGGAAGTCACGGCCACGACCGTCGACGAGCTGGTTGCCCGCCACCGCGTCGATCCGTCCCACGCGTTGCTCAAGCTCGACATTCAGGGCTACGAACGCACCGCCCTGGCCGGCGCCGCAGAGAGCCTGACCCGGCTGCGCGCCGTCCAGCTCGAGCTCTCGCTAACCCCGCTGTACGACGGTCAAGCGCTGCTGCCGGAGTTGCTCGAGCTGATGTCCAGGCATGGCTTCGACCTGTGGCTGATCGAACCGGCGTTCATCGAGCCGGGGACCGGGCGGATGCTGCAGTGCGACGGGGTGTTCTTCCGGCGGTGACGCGGTCAGCCGCAGCGCCCCGCCGGCGTGCCTGACTGCTCCAGGTCACTCGTGTTCCACAAGTCGTGATGCTCGCGGGGCCACGGCCCCGAGGCGGCGCACGCCGACGTCGGCGTCCGCCACACGAACAGGTTGCCTTCGCGGGTGCCGACCGCGACGACCTGGTTGGCCAGCGACCCGAGCCGGCCGAAGCTCGGTGAGTTCACCATCCAGCCGCCGGTGAACTTCGGGAAGCCGGGCGCCTCCTTCCCGAGCGCGTTCACCGCCCGGACGTCGTACGACGCGCTGGCCGAGACGACGTACGGCCCGCGGCTGTCGCCGCCCACGTTGGCCACGATCGGCGACACGATGAACTGCAGGTCGTTCATGACCTGCGGGAACGCCGGCTGCATCAGCCCCGTGGTCGCGCTCCACGCGTCGAGCTCGTTGTTGTTCAGCAGCTGTTGATCCGGCAGTGACGCGTCGAGCGCCTTGCCGATGCTCGAGGCCGGCGCGATCAAGCTGACCCCGGGGGCGGTCAGCCCGAGCCGGGCGAACACCGGCATCCCCTCGACCGCGATCGACGGGATCTCCGGCGAGTTGCCGATGCCGCCAAGTGATGACAAGACCACCGCCTTGTGGTCCGGTCCGGTGCCGAGCGCGGACGTGCCGTTGGGCTTCAGCACGTACGCCGGCCCGACGCTGCTGGCTTCGCCGATGTCCAGCCGCCCGTCGTTGTTGACATCGGCGAGCGCGGGCGAGCCGGTCGTGCCGTCGCCGACGTCCGGCAGCAGCCCGAGGTCGAGATCGGCCAGCCGGGCCGGCCAGCCGGGCAGCAGCTTGCCCTTGCTGTTCAACGCGTAGAGCCGGCTGTTGCCCGGGCTCAGCAGCGGCAGCCGGCCGAGCGCGAACGCGTCCGGAGAGAGCAGGCTGATGTTGGGCGGCTCGCGATACTCCTCGTCGGCGCCGACGACGACGTCCGGTCGACCGTGACCGGACAGCGCGCCGATCGCCGGCGTATCGACCAGCGGTGAGCCCTGGTCGACGCCGGAGTCGGCTTTGAAGATCACCTTGTTGGTCCGCGGCACGATTCGCTTGACCTTCGACCGGTCGATCACGATCCGTGGCCAGCCGGCCACCGGCGTGCCGTGACGGGTCCAGGCATAGACGTGGCGATCCATCGCGGCGGCGACGATGTCCAGCTGGCGCCCGCCGTGCAGCGGCGCCAGTGCCGGAGCGGCGAGGAACGCCGACTGCACCCGGTTGTACTGGTCACGGGCTGCCGCGCCCCCGTAGCGGCGGGTGACTGACACCGGGAAGCCGCGCAGCAACCGGCCGCGGGCGTTCCAGGCGTAGGCGTGCCCGGTGTAGTCGGTGGCGACGACATCGAGATGTCGGCCGTGCTTGTTGGCGAGGTCGCCGACCGCGATGCCGCCGACGACCGGGCCGTGCGGCACGGCCGTCACCGCCCCCGAGGTGTAGGCATGCTCGCCGCGGTGCACCGGCAGTGCCCGCGTCTTGACCGGCCAGCCCGGCAGCTCGTGGCCGTGGCCGTCGTAGGCGTGGAGGACGCCATCCGTGGTGGTCACGACCAGCGCGTCGTGGTGGTGCGGACCGATCGGGGCCAGCGTCGGGGGCGCGTCGATCGAGGCGCCGTAGTGCTTGCCGAAGCCGTGCACCAGCGTCGAGTCGGCGTGCAGGAAGTCGGAGCGGCGATCCATCCCGACGCGGCCGTGGTTGTCGACGACGACCAGGCGCAGCGTGAACGTGAACTTGTCGATGTCCGGCTGGCCGCCGGCCTTCGTCGGACCGCCGCCGAACTTCGTGCCGCGCGGGAACAACGCCGCGACCTTCGCCAGATGCACGCGGGCCAGCACCCGGTGGCGCCGGCCCGCGACGCCGCCCTTGCCGTGGCCGGTTGCCAGGGTGTGCCAGGCATTCGGCTCGGGTTGCGTGCCGACGCCGACCTGTAGCTGCCAGTGGTAGGACTTCGCCCGGACCGCGGCGGTCAGCCCGCGCACGGTGAGCACGCCGTGCGGCCGCAGCGTGCGGAACCACTGCCCGTCCAGCGACGCTTCCGGCGGGATGTCGCCGCGGGCGATCCGCTGGACGATCGAGGCGGCGTTGATCCGGCCGTAGCCGGTGTACATGTCATAGCCGGGCTGGGTCGGGTAGCGCACCGTCGGGTACGGCGCGACCGCCAGGTAGTTGTCCGGAAGGCCGTACGGCAGCGCCGCGGTTTGGAAGTCGATGTCGTCGGCGCTCATCGTGACCAGCTGCTGCATCTCGTTCACCGACAGCGGCACCTTGGTCCCGGCCGCGGTGCGCAACCCCGGATAGTCACGCAACCGATGGCGGGCCACCGCATCGCGGGCAGCCGACTCGGCCAGCCCGACGATCCCGCCGGTCTTGCCGGTGGCCTCGGACGAGCACGAGCTGCTCTCGACGCTGACCGCGACGTTGGCGCCGTAGTTGGTGCATCCGTTGAGATGTAGGTAGCCCTCGGGCAACTCGCTCGGCAGGCCGAGCAGGGTGTCGCTCTCGGTGACGCTGTTGACCACGATGGTGTGCGGCAGGTAGCCGGGCAGGTTGTGGTGTTCGGCTTCCTCGTCGGCCGCGCTCGCCACGACCGGCACGCCGTGGCTGGTCGCGTAGTGGATCGCCTGCTGCGTGACGGTGGTGATGTCGTAGGTGCCAAGCGCCTCCTGGATCACGTCGGCGCCTGAGTCGACCGCGAACATCACGCCTTGCGCGAAGGCGTCCGACTCGGCGATGAAGCTCTCCCCGACCCGGATCGGCAGCACCATGCAGTTCGGGCAGGTTCCGATGTCGCCGCCGACCGAGTCGGCGGCGCCGGTTGAGTCCTCGGCCTCGCCGGAGCCGTGGTCGTAGTGCACGTCGTCGTACGGGTCGTTGTTGTTGTCGAGGAAGTTCCAGCCGGCGATGGCCTCGGTGAAACCGGTCGGCGACTGCCGCCCGTAGTAGTGCGGCGAGCCGCGGGTGCCGAAGGTCCGGATCAGGTCCTCGGGTGAGATGAAGCCGCCGCAGAAGTACGGCCGGTGCACTCGCGGGTCGTGGGCGTAGTCCCGGACGTTGAAGACGCCGTCGCCGTTCAGGTCGTACGGGTCGTGGTCGCGGACGCGATGCCCGTGGCGGATCAAATAGGCCTTGGTGTGACCCGCGGCGTCGCGTGGCGGAGGCAACGCACCGCGGTTGAGATAGATCTTGTCGACGATCGATGCGCGACACCATTCGATGCCCGAATCAGTGATGGCGATCAGTGTGGACGGCCGGCCCGTGCTGGTTTCCCAGGCCTTGTCGACGCTGTTGCCCTCGACGCCGCAGAGCTCTTGCGGGTTGCGGTTCACGGTCGCGTCGGTCGTGCGCGCGCTGGTCAGCTTCCAGTTCGCGCCGCCGTTGTTCCAGTTCGCCGGACGGGTCGGGACCGCGGTGTGCGGGGTGTGGTCATAGGCGGCGTACCGCTTTGGTGCCACCCCCTTCGGCCGCTTCGGCCACGGGAACGTGCCCAGTGTCGACTGCCGTTCGTGGCCCGGCCGGTTGGCGTCGGTGATCGTCGGCGAGCAGTGCGTGGGCCGGTTGCTCGCCGACGACGCCGCAGCCGCCAGCCCTGGCTGCTGGCTATGACCGCCGGACCCCGCGCCAATCGCGACGCCCCCGGCCGCCAGCAGCGCCCCGGCGGCCGCCAGCGCAATGACCGGCCGGCGCGGCGTCAAAGGCACGGGGACAGCATGCCGGATGCCGACGGCTCAGGATGGGCGAACCGGCGACGGGTCGAGGAACGCCGGAGACTCCTCGACGCCGGACTGCAGCCGCTCGACATCGACCCACACCATCTGCTCGATCACGTTGGTGAACGTCATGGTGTGCGACCAGCCCAGCTCGCGCTCCGCCTTCGACGGATCCCCCCAGGTTTGCGGCACGTCGGCCGGTCGCATCATCGCCGGGTCCTGCCGGACGTACGACCACGCGTCGTCGATCCCGACGCACGCGAAGGCCACGTCGACGAAGTCGCGAAGCGACACCGACTTGCCCGACGCGATGATGTAGTCACTCGCCGCCGGCTGCTGGAGCATCAACCACATTGCGCGGACGTAGTCCTGCGCCGCTCCCCAGTCGCGGCGAACGTCGAGATTGCCCAGGGTCAGCTCGCTGCGCCGGCCGAGGTGGATCTCGGCCACCGCGCGGGTGATCTTCCGGGTGACGAACGTCGTGGGCCGCAGCGGACTCTCGTGGTTGAACAAGATGCCGTTGCAGGCGAACAGCCCGTAGGACTCGCGATAGTTGACCGTGAGGTGGTGGGCGAAGCTCTTCGCCGCGGCGTACGGGCTGCGCGGGTGATGCGGGGTGCCTTCATCCTGCGGCTGCTGCTTGGCGAGGCCGAAGATCTCCGAGCTCGAGGCCTGATAGAACCGCGGCGCGGAGCCGTGCCGATCCCGGTAGCGCACCAGTGACTCGAGCAGCCGCAGCACGGCCATCCCGTTGGTCTCGGCGACTCGCTCGGCCTGCTGCCACGACGCGCCCACCGAGCTGTACGCCGCCAGGTTGTAGATCTCGTCCGGGCGCACCTCGCCGATGACAGCGTCGACCGAGGCACCGTCGGTGATGTCCAGCTGCACCAGTTCGGCATCACCGATGTACAGCGCCGCTCGGCGAGCCTGGTCCGGCGAGTGAACCGAACCCACGACGCGGTAGCCCTTCTGCTGCAGCAGCCGGGTCAGGTAGATGCCGTCCTGGCCGGCGATGCCGGTGATCAGCGCCGTCGTCATGCCGTCTGTTTGAGCGGCTGGTCGACGTCACCCTTGAGCCGGTCGAGGTGCGCTC
>DASZPL010000151.1:0-2988 GCA_035550315.1 Mycobacteriales bacterium
CCGTCGACCGCGGCGCGGGCGACGGCCGCCTCCTCGCCGGTCTCGCCGGATCGCAACGACGCGAAGCCGACGTTCGGGTGGTTGACGAGCACGTCGCGGGCGGCCGGCGGCAGCGGCCCCGTGGCCGCGCGGTAGGCCGCCAGCCAGGCGTCGTCCGGCGCGTCGTCGAGCTGCAGCGCGACGCCGCCGAATGCCTCGCCGGCGTCGAGCCCGGCGAGCGGCAGTGCCTCCACCTGCGGCACGGCGCGTAGCACGTGCGTGATCTCGGCGGTCATCACATGGGTCGGCTGGTCGGCGTCCCACCTGCGGCGCCGCAGCTCGTCCTCGAGCCCGCCCGGCGCGGCACCCTCCGCGACCGCGGCGCGGGGTGGCAGCCCGCGTTCGGCGTACCACTCCTGCACCGCATCGACCGCCGCGGCGAGCGGCGTCCCCGGGTCGCCGACCGCCATCGCCGAGTTGGCGCGGCTGGTGAAGCCGGCGCCGGCGCGCAGCAGCCACTCGCCCAACCGGGCCGTCTCGAGACCGCGCCAGCCGAGGGCGGCCGCCTGCTCGACCTCGGCCGCCGTCGCCCGCTGCGCGGCCGACGGCGGCACGATCCGCGCCGCCTCGATCGTGCCCAGCTCGACCTCGGCGACCGAGCCGTCGCGGCGGCGCACCGACCAGGTTTCCGCGCTCGTGGCGACCAGCACACCGACCACGCCGATGGCACCCACGGGCGTCCGCACCCGTAGGGTCACCGTCGTACCGACCGACGCTGCGGGAAGACGTGACGCAGGCAACGCCCGACCGGGCTCCAGCGGCTCGCGCACCGACGGCATACTAGAAGCGGTTACAGCTTCGAGGAGGACATCGCCGTGACCTACGTCATTGCCGAGCCGTGCGTGGACGTGCTCGACAAGGGGTGCATCGAGGAGTGCCCGGTCGACTGCATCTATGAAGGCAACCGGATGCTCTACATCCACCCGGACGAATGCGTCGACTGCGGTGCCTGCGAGCCGGTCTGCCCGGTCGAGGCCATCTACTACGAAGACGATGTCCCGGAGCAGTGGAAGCAGTTCTACACGGCGAACGTCGAGTTCTTCGAGGAGATCGGCTCGCCCGGCGGCGCGTCGAAGGTCGGCAAGATCGAGAAGGATCATCCGATCGTCGCGGCGTTGCCAAAGGACATCAACGCGGAGGCCGCCGCGGAGCACGGCGGCGGGAATCACTGAACCCGCTTCCCGACTTTCCCTGGGATCTGCTGGCGCCGTACGCCGAAAAGGCGCGGGCGCACCCTGACGGCATCGTCGACCTGTCGGTCGGCACACCGGTCGACCCGACACCGCACCTGGTGCAGCAGGCGCTGGCGGCGGCCGCCGACGCGCCCGGCTACCCGCTGACCGCCGGCACCGACCGGCTGCGCGAGACGATCGTCGGCTGGCTGGACCGCCGGTTCGGCGCGACCGTCCCGGTCGACGGCGTGCTGCCGGTGATCGGCACCAAGGAACTGGTCGCCTGGCTGCCGACCCTGCTCGGCGCCGAGCGGGTCGGGTTCCCGGCGCTGGCCTATCCGACGTACGACGTGGGAGCGCGGCTGGCGGGCGCGACCGGTGTCGCGGTCGACGCGACTGTTTCGCTCGGCCCCGGCCGGGTCGACCTGCTGTGGCTGAACTCGCCGTCGAACCCGACCGGCAAGGTGCTGCCGCCCGCGCATTTGCGCAAGGTCGTCGACTGGGGACGCGAGCGCGGCACCGTGATCGCCAGCGACGAGTGCTACGCCGACCTTTACTACGGTGCCGAGCCGCCCGCGTCGGTGCTGTCGCCGGACGTGTGCGGCGGTTCGCTCGACGGCCTGCTGGCCGTGCACTCGCTGTCGAAGCGCTCCAACCTGGCGGGCTACCGCGCCGGCTTCATCGCCGGCGACCCTGTGCTGGTCGGGCGGCTGCTCGAGGTGCGCAAGCACGCTGGGATGATCGTGCCGGCGCCGGTGCAGGCGGCGATGGTGGCGGCGCTGCTCGACGACGCGCACGCGGTCGAGCAGCGCGCGCGGTACGCCGCCCGCCGCAACGCGCTGCTGGCGGCGGTCAGCGGCGCCGGCTTCGTCGTCGACGAGAGCGAAGCCGGCCTCTATCTCTGGGCGACCCGCGACGAACCGTGCTGGGAGACCGTCGATCGCCTCGCCGCGCTCGGAATCCTGGTGGCGCCGGGGGAGTTCTACGGGGTCGCCGGCGCGCGGCACGTCCGGATCGCGCTGACCGCGACCGACGAGCGGATCGCCGCCGCCTGCACCCGCCTCGCCTAACCGCGGTCAGCCGAGTGGTTTCGCGAACCAGTGGGTGGCTTCCGGGTTGTCGTTGTACGCCGCGACCTCGTGCCAGCCGCCGTTGCGGTAGAGCGCGAGCGCCGACTCCAACGACTCGTTGGTGTCGAGCACACCGTTGCTCGCGCCCAGCGCCATCGCCTCGGCTTCGAGAGCCGCGAGCAGCTGCCGGCCGAGGCCGCGACCGCGCGCGCTTGGCTGCAGATACATCCGCTTCACCTCGGCGGTGCCGGCGTCGAGCAACCGGACGCCGCCGCATCCGATCGGCGTGCCATCCGGCTCGCGCACCACGAGGAACCGCCCGCGCGGCGGCAGGCAGTCCTCCGGCGTGGTCGGCACGGCCTTCGTCGTGTCGTAGCCGAACGTCTCGGAGATCTCGTCGAGGTACGCCGCGACGAGCTGCGTGGCCTCCGCCGAGAACGGATCTACCGCCTCGATGGTGACGCCACCCACGCCAGCCACCCTGCCACGCCTCTCTCCGCATGATCGTTGTGCGCTCACCGCGCCGAAATCGCCGAAATTGGCGCGGCCATCGCACAACGATCATCCGACGTGACGGGGTGCACCGAGCGGCGGCGGGCGCGTGGCGTCCACAGGTCGTGACGGGGGGCGCTCCGGCGGCGCCGGAACGCCCACCGTCGACGGATGCGCCAACAGCTGCTCGCCGAGGTCGAGCGTCTCGGCGGTCT
>DASZPL010000152.1:0-5348 GCA_035550315.1 Mycobacteriales bacterium
CCGCCAAGGGCGGGCCCGGCATCGACTCCGACGGCGAGGGCACCGCCGACGCCGACTCCGACGAGGCGCCCCGGTCCTCCCGTCGCCGCCGCGGGCGGCGCGGACGTGGCGGACGAGCGGGCGGCGAGGCCGGTTCGGCCGGCGAGGACTCCGCCGACGACGGCGAGTCCGCCGCCGACGCCGCCGAGCGGGACGAACGCGACGAGTCGGCCGGTGACGACGACGAGGCAGGCACCGGCACCCACCGCAGGCGCCGCCGCCGCCGCAGCGCCTCCGAGGCCGGGGACGGCGACGGGTCCTCGGACGACCCGCCGAACACGGTCACCCACGTCCGTCAGCCGCGGCAGGCCAGCGACGACGTACGCGGCGTGAAGGGCTCCACCCGCATCGAGGCGAAGCGGCAGCGCCGTCGTGACGGTCGGGAGACCCAGCGCCGCCGCCCGTCGATCATCACCGAAGCCGAGTTCCTCGCCCGCCGCGAGGCGGTCGAGCGGGTCATGGTCGTCAAGCAGGGCGAGGACCGTACCCAGATCGCCGTCCTGGAAGACGGCGTACTCGTCGAGCACTACGTCACGCGCAAGCACGCGTCGTCGATGGTCGGCAACGTCTACCTCGGCAAGGTGCAGAACGTGCTGCCGAGCATGGAGGCGGCGTTCGTCGACATCGGTCGCGGCCGCAACGCGGTGCTGTACGCCGGTGAGGTCAACTACGACGCCAGCGCCCTCGAAGGCGGCGCGCCCCGCATCGAGCAGGCGCTCAAGAGCGGCCAGTCGGTGCTCGTGCAGGTGACGAAGGACCCGATCGGGCAGAAGGGCGCCCGGCTCACCAGCCAGGTCAGCATGCCCGGCCGCTACATGGTCTACGTGCCGGACGGCCGGCTGTCCGGGATCAGCCGCAAGCTGCCCGACACCGAGCGCACCCGCCTCAAGTCGATCCTGAAGCGGCTCATGCCCGAAGACGCCGGCGTCATCATCCGCACCGCAGCCGAAGGCGCGTCGGAGGAGGCGCTCGAGCGCGACCTCAACCGGCTGAAGGCGCAGTGGGAGGACATCGCCAAGAAGTCCGAGACCGCGGCCGCGCCCAGCCTGATCTACGGCGAACCGGACCTCGTGATCCGGGTGGTCCGCGACATCTTCAACGAGGACTTCACCTCACTCGTCGTGCAGGGCGTCGACGAATGGGAGACGATCGACAACTACGTCCGGTGGGTCGCTCCCGACCTGGCCGAGCGGACCAAGCGCTGGACCGAGGACGAGGACGTCTTCGCCTCCTACCGGGTCGACGAGCAGCTCGCGAAGGCGCTCGACCGCAAGGTCTGGCTGCCCAGCGGTGGCTACCTCGTCATCGACCGCACCGAAGCGATGGTGGTCGTCGACGTCAACACCGGGAAGTTCACCGGCAAGGGCGGCAACCTCGAAGAGACCGTCACCAAGAACAACCTGGAGGCGGCCGAGGAGATCGTGCGCCAGCTCCGGCTGCGCGACCTCGGCGGGATCATCGTCATCGACTTCATCGACATGGTGCTCGAGAGCAACCGCGATCTCGTGCTGCGCCGGCTCGTCGAGTGCCTGGGCCGGGACCGCACCCGTCACCAGGTCGCCGAGGTCACCTCGCTGGGCCTGGTGCAGATGACCCGCAAGCGGGTGGGTGAGGGCCTGCTCGAGTCCTTCAGCGAGACCTGCAAGGAGTGCGGCGGCAGCGGCGTCATCCTCACCCACGACCCGGTGGTCGCGAAGCGGCCGCCGAAGCCGCGCCGCGAGCGGTCCGGCGAGCGCCGCCACGGGAAGGCCACAGACGCCGCGCCGGAACCCGTCGCAGCGGGCGCGGAAGGCTGACGCGCGCGTTTGATCGCGGGCGGTAGCGGTCCGTACACTTGACCGCTGGCGCGCGATCGATGTGCCACCACACAATCCTCGAGGAGCTTGACCGTGTACGCGATCGTCCGCAGCGGCGGCCACCAGCACAAGGTCGCCGTCGGTGACACGCTCACGGTCGACAAGATCGCGAGCGCACCCGGCACCTCGGTGACGCTGCCCGCCGTGCTCCTCGTCGACGACGCCGGCGCGGTGACCGCCGACGCCGCTGCGCTCGCCAAGGCCTCCGTCACCGCCGAGGTGGTCGAGGCCGTCAAGGGCCCCAAGATCCAGATCCACCTGTTCAAGAACAAGTCCGGCTACCACCGCCGTCAGGGCTTCCGGGCCCAGCTGACGACGATCCGGGTCACCGGCATCGAGACCGGGAAGTAGGAGACGCGCGATGGCACACAAGAAGGGTGCGTCCTCCAGCCGCAACGGCCGTGACTCGAACGCGCAGCGCCTCGGCGTGAAGCGCTTCGGCGGCCAGCTCGTCAACGCCGGCGAGATCCTGGTCCGCCAGCGCGGCACGCACTTCCACCCCGGCGACAACGTCGGCCGCGGTGGCGACGACACGCTGTTCGCGCTCGCGGCCGGTGCCGTCGAGTTCGGCCACAAGCGCGGCCGCCGCGTCGTGAGCGTCACCACCGCCGCCGAGTAGTTCGCAGGTCGCGGCATGGCCGCGACGTTCGTCGACCGGGCGGTTCTGCACGCCTCCGGCGGCGACGGCGGGAACGGCTGCGCCTCGGTACGCCGCGAGAAGTTCAAGCCGCTCGGCGGTCCCGACGGCGGTGACGGCGGCCGCGGCGGCGACGTCGTACTCGTGGTCGATCCGAGCGTGACCACGCTGCTCGACGTCCACCGGCATCCGCACCAGAGCGCCCCGAACGGCAAGCAAGGACAGGGCTCGAACCGCAACGGCGCGGAGGGCAGTGACCTGCTCGTCGCCGTACCCGACGGCACCGTGGTCCGCGACAACGCGACCGGCGAGTTCCTCGCCGACCTGGTCGGCGCCGGGACGCGCTACGTCGTCGCCAAGGGTGGTCGCGGCGGCCTCGGCAACGCCGCACTGGCGTCGTCGCGGCGCAAGGCGCCCGGGTTCGCCCTGCTCGGCGAGCCGGGGGAGTCCATCGACGCGCTGCTCGAGCTCAAGACCGTCGCCGACGTCGCGCTGATCGGCTTCCCCAACGCCGGCAAGTCCTCGCTGATCGCGGCCATGTCGGCGGCGAAGCCGAAGATCGCCGACTACCCGTTCACGACGCTGGTCCCGAACCTCGGCGTCGTCGAGGCGGGGGAAGTGACCTTCACGGTCGCCGACGTTCCCGGACTGGTGCCCGGCGCGAGCACCGGGCGCGGGCTGGGGCTGGAGTTCCTGCGTCACGTCGAGCGGTGCGCGGTACTCGTCCACGTGATCGACTGCGCCACCGCTGAACCCGGCCGTGACCCGCTCACCGACCTCGACACGATCGAAGCCGAGCTCGCGGCGTACGACGAGCTCGTCGCCGGGGGGCTGTCGGGTCGACCGCGGATCATCGCGCTGAACAAGGTGGACGTCCCCGACGCCCGCGACCTCGCCGACCTCGTGCGCGCAGACGTCGCCGCCCGCCTCGACGCGCCGGTGTTCGAGATCTCCGCCGCTTCACGCACCGGGCTGCGCGAGCTCGGCTTCGCGATGGCGGAGCGGGTCGCCGCCTGGCGTGCCGGGCTGCCCGCGGTCGAGCCGACTCGGATCGTGCTGCGTCCCGCTCCGGTACGCGACGAGGGGTTCAGCGTCGAGGCGGTGGGCGAGCAGGCGTACGTCGTCACCGGCGATCGGCCGCGTCGCTGGGTGAACCAGACCGACTTCAGCAACGATGAGGCGGTGGGCTACCTCGCGGACCGGCTCGCCCGGCTCGGCGTCGAGGAGGCGCTGGCCGGCCTCGGCGCGCAGGCGGGGGCGGAGGTCACGGTCGGCGACGTCACCTTCGACTGGGAACCGACGCTGGCCTACCGCTCGGGTGTGCCCCACGGCGGACGCGGGACCGACGAGCGGCTCGAAGACCGCAGCCGGGTCGGTGCGGACCAGCGCAAGGCCTCGCGCAAGGCCCGGCGTTCGGCGTACGACCCGGAGCTGGAAGACATCGCATGGGAGGACGAGACCGACGACGATCCCGACACCGACACCGACGACGAGTTCAACGGGGACCTCGATGACGAGTGAGGTGCGCCAGGTCATCGCCTCGGCCAAGCGGGTCGTCGTCAAGGTCGGCTCGTCGTCGCTGGCGAGCTCGACGGTCGGCCTCGACCCGGCTCGCCTCGACGCCATCGCCGACGCCCTGGCGGCGCGGGTCAGCGGCGGGTCGCAGGTGGTGCTGGTCTCCTCCGGTGCCATCGCGGCCGGGTTGCGCCCGTTGGGCCTGGCGACCCGGCCCCGCGACCTCGCCACGCAGCAGGCGGCGGCGAGCGTCGGACAGGGAATGCTCGTGGCGCACTACACGCAGGCGTTCGCCCGGCACGGGCTGACCGTCGGACAGGTGCTGCTGACTGCCGACGACGTCGTACGGCGAGCGCACTACCGCAACGCGGCGCGCACGTTCGAGCGGCTGCTCGGGCTCGGGGTGGTGCCGGTCGTCAACGAGAACGACACGGTGGCGACCGAGGAGATCCGCTTCGGCGACAACGACCGCATCGCGGCGCTGGTCACCCATCTCGTCGGGGCCGACGCGTTGGTGCTGCTCTCCGACGTCGACGGGGTGTACGACGCCGATCCGGCGAACGGACCGGCGACGCGGATCTCCGACGTACGAAGTGACGCCGACCTCGCCCACGTCCAGCTCGGCGCGATCGGCCGGGCCGGCGTCGGGTCGGGAGGCATGGCCACCAAGGTCGCGGCGGCCAAGATCGCGGCCGGAGCCGGCGTACCGACCTTGCTGGCGTCGGCCCAGGACGCCGCGCAGGCGTTGTCCGGCGGCGACGTCGGCACCTGCTTCCACCCCACCGGCAAGCGGGCGCCGGCGCGACTGCTCTGGCTCGCCCACGCCACGACCGGGCGCGGGTCGATCCGTCTCGATGCGGGGGCGGTCGCCGCCGTTGTCGAGCGCCGCAGCTCGCTGCTACCCGCGGGCATCACCGCCGTCGAGGGCGAGTTCGCGGCCGGCGACCCCGTCGACCTGCTCGACGACGGCGGCCGGGTGGTCGCCCGCGGGCTGACCGCGTACGACTCCGCGGAGCTGCCCGGGCTGCTGGGTCGCTCGACCCACGAGCTGGTCGAGGCGCTCGGGCCGTCGTACTCGCGGGAAGTGGTTCACCGCGACGACCTGGCTCTGCTCTAGTCGCGACGTCGAGCGAGCCCCTGCGGCGCAACGGGTCGCGCCCACGGTCGTTGCGTTCCCGCGTCGTGTTGCTGTCGGGTGAGCCGCTGCGGCGTAGCGGGTCGCGCCCACGGTCGTTGCGTTCCCGCGTCGTGTTGCTGTCGGGTGAGCCGCTGCGGCGTAGCGGGTCGCGCCCACGGTCGTT
>DASZPL010000153.1:0-1823 GCA_035550315.1 Mycobacteriales bacterium
CGCCGATCCCGCCAACCCGTACGGCGCGGCGCTGCCGTGGCCGGAGCGGGCCGGCGCCCACCGGCCCGGCCGCAAGGCGGGCGCACTGGTCGTCCTGGTCGACGGCGAGCTCGTGCTGTACGTCGAGCGCGGCGGCAAGTCGCTGCTGACCTGGAGCGATGACGCGGACGTGCTGCAGCCCGCGGTCGACGCGCTCGCGCTCGCCGTCCGCGAGGGTGCGCTCGGCCGGCTCGCGGTCGAGCGCGCCGACGGCACACCGGTCGTCGAGTCGCCGCTCGGCTTGGCGCTGGAGGCGGCCGG
Source organism: Mycobacteriales bacterium (assembly GCA_035550315.1). GTDB lineage: Bacteria > Actinomycetota > Actinomycetes > JAFAQI01 > JAFAQI01 > DASZPL01. The sequence goes on from DASZPL010000153.1 coordinate 301, forward strand.
GTTCCGGCCGACGCCGCGCGGGTTGCGGCTTCGTGCCTGAGGGCGACACCGTCTGGCTGTCCGCCAAGCGGATGCACGACGCGCTGGCCGGAGCGACGCTGACCGGCAGCGACTTCCGGGTGCCGAAGCTCGCGACCGTGGACTTGGGCGGCCGGCAGGTGCGGGAGGTGGTCGCCCGCGGCAAGCACATGCTCACCCGCATCGAAGGCGACGTGACGCTGCACACCCACTTCCGGATGGAAGGTTCGTGGCGGCTGCACCGTCCGGGCGCACGGTGGCAGACGCCGGCGCACCATGTGCGGGTCGTGCTGACCACCGCCGACTGGCAGGCGGTCGGCTACCGGCTGCCGGTCGTCGAGCTCGTGCCGACCACGGCCGAGGAACGGATCGTCGGCCACCTCGGTCCGGATCTGCTCGGCCCGGACTGGGACGCCGACGAGGCGGTACGCCGGCTCCGCATGCAGCCCGACCGCGCGATCGGCGAGGCGCTGCTCGACCAGCGCAACCTCGCCGGCATCGGCAACCTCTACCGCGCCGAGGTGTTGTTTCTCTCCGGCGTCTCGCCGTGGACCGCGGTCGCCGACGTCGCGCGCCTCGACCGCGTCGTCGACCTCTCCCACCGGCTGCTCGTCGCGAACCGCAGCCGGTGGGACCAGATCACGACCGGCAACACCCGGCGGGGCGAGCAGCAGTGGGTGTTCGAGCGCACCGGCCGGCCCTGCCGGCGATGCGGCGAGCCGATCCGCAGCACGCTACAGGGCGAACCGCCGTACGACCGGATCTGTTACTGGTGTCCGCGGTGTCAGGCCGGCGTGGAAACGCCGAGCGATCCCGCCGGCTGATCGACCAGCCCGGCCAGGCCGCCGACCAGGGCGCGGGCCTGCTCGGCCGCATCGACCGCGGGGCTCGCGATGTAGCTCACGACCCACCGCAGCACCAGGTCGACGGTGGACCCACTCGCGACCAACCCGGCGGCGCCTAGCACCTCGCGCACACCCGAGCGCGCCAGCCCCCATAGCGGCATGTCGGTCGGGGTGAGCAACGCGGCGAGCACGGCCGGCTCGTCGGCGGCGATCCGGCGCAGCGCCGGGTGCGACCCGACCCGCTCCGCCGCGACACTCAACCCCTCGGCGAGCTCGTCGCGGGCGGCGGCCGCCGCCTCCGCGGTCAGCGTCCGGATGCCGGCGTCGAGCGCGGCGGCGTACACCGCCTCCTTCGCCCGGAAGTGGTTGTAGAGCGTGCCCTTCGCGATGCCGGCCAGCGAGGCGATGTCGGCCATCGTTGCCTTGCGGGCACCGTGCTTCTCCACCGCGCGAGCGGCACCGTCGAGCACCGCCGCGCGGGTGCGGGCCATCGCGTTGCCGGCACGACTGTGCACGCCGAGCTCGCGGATCGGCGCGGCAGACGCGTGGTAGGGCGACGACATCGAGAGGGTGGAAACTACGCGGCGGCGACGGGCGCCCGCAAGGGCCCTGGCACTTTCAGCTGCTGCGCCGACAGCGTCGCGACCGGCACGCGCGGCC
>DASZPL010000154.1:0-4192 GCA_035550315.1 Mycobacteriales bacterium
CCGGCCGCGGCCGCCGCCGAGGCCGAGCTGGCCGGCGACGGCCGCGTGCTGGTGCGTGCCAGTGGCACGGAACCCGTCATTCGCGTGATGGTCGAGGCGGCAACCGAACCGCAGGCGCGCGGGCTGGCGGAGCGGCTGGCCGAGCAGCTCAGAAGCTGAACTGCGCGTCCTCGGCCAGCGCGGTGAGCTGGTCGAGCGTCAACGGCTGGCTGCCGTGCGGCTCGGTCGCCGCATCCGGACCGAACGCGTAGTTGCTCTCCTGCGCCTGCACGACGGTGCCGTCGGGACGGTGAACCTCGGCGGTGAGGATCAGGCTGCCGGCGCCCGCATGCACCTCGCCGGTGCGCAGCACGCTGCCGTCGGGCAACGTCGTCTCGACACACTTCGCCGGCCCGTCGGCGTTGCACGCGCCGGTGAACTTCACCTGCGTCGTCACCTTGTGGGTCACCTGCACGCCGATGTCGGCGTACCCATCGGCCTCACGCACGTCGACGTTGCCGTCGTAGTACGACGGATGGCCCGACTCCAGGCTCGATGACTCTTGGGCGAACGGCCGGGTGTAGGTGATGGTGAAACCGAGGCCCTCGACCCGCTTGGTCAGGTGTTCGCCGAGCCGGATAGCGATCTGCTGCGGCGCTTCGGTGTAGTGGTACGCATCCGCTGGCGGCGTCGTCGGGCCGGGGTTCGCTTTCAGTGCGGCGGCAGCGCGGCCGCAGACGGCGAACGCTTTGGCGTGCGCCGGCCCGCGGTGGATGTAGTACTGCTTGCCGTGCGTGACGACACCGCCGAGGTGCAGCCGCTTGGCTTCGTGCGTCGTGATCGTGCGGCAGTGGCGGCCGGGTGTCCCGGAGGAGGCGACGCTGACGCTCTCCGAGCGGTTGCCGTGGCCGGCGGTCGCGGTGATCGGAACCACGACCGCGGCGGTCAGCGCGGCGGCGCCGGCGGTGCCGGCCGCGGCCGTGATCGTCGTCCGCCGGCGCAGCGCCCGGCGGCCCCGGCTCACGATCGCGTCGACGTCGTCGGGCGCGGTGGGCTCGTCGTACAGCAGTGCAGTTAGCCGATCCTTGATGTCGGTCACGAGGTCTCCTCGAGAACGAGCGCTGGTTCATCCAGCAGCGTGCGGAGTTGCGCGATGGCTCGCGCGGTCTGACTTTTCACGGTGCCCTCGGAACAGTTGAGGGCGTCAGCGGTTTCGGCGACCGACGCGTCGGCCCAGTAACGCAGCACGATCGTGGCTCGTTGCCGGGGTGGCAGCTGCGCCAGCGCGGCTCGCAGGTCGAGGTGCTCCTCGGTGCCGGGCCGGTGGGCGGCGACGTCGACCAGGGTGTCGACCGGCGCCTCCCGGCGCCAGGGGCGTCGCCGCTCGTCCAGGAACGCTCGGGTGAGGATCCGTCGGGTGTAAGCGTCCGGCTGCTCGCCGCTGCGGATCCGGCGCCACGCGACGTACAGCTTGATCAGCGTGGTCTGCACCAGGTCGTCGGCCTGGTGCCAGTCACCGCACATCAGGTACGCCGTGCGGCGCAGCCCGCCGCGCCGCGACCACGCGAAGGCGCGAAACGCCGCCTCGTCCGCCGGTGACAGTGCCACGACATTCATACGTAGTGCACCGGCCCCGAGGTTGTCAGCCGCCCCCATTCCCCTCGGTCCCCCCGGTGATCATGAGCGATTTCGGAGGAATCGGCCGCGAATCTGCGAAACCGCTCATGATCATCGGGAGTTAGTAGCCTGATCGCGTGTGCGGGATCGTCGGGTACGTCGGCCACCAGCCGGCGCTCGACGTCGTGGTAGGCGGGCTGCAGCGGCTGGAATACCGCGGCTATGACTCGGCGGGCATCGCGGTGCACGCCGGCGACAGCGCGCTCACCGTGGTCCGCAAGGCGGGCAAGCTCGGCAACCTGCGCAGTGCGATCGACGCGACCGACGCCGCCACACTGCGTGGGACGCTGGGCATCGGGCACACCCGCTGGGCGACGCACGGTGCTCCGACCGACCGCAACGCGCACCCCCACGTCGACTGCACGGGCGCTGTCGCCGTCGTGCACAACGGCACGTTGGAGAACTTCACCGAGCTGCGCGACCGGCTCGAGCGCTCTGGCCACCGGCTCACCAGCGAGACCGACACCGAAGCGGTCGCCCACCTGATCGAGGAGCGCTACGCCGGCGATCTCGCTGCCGCGGTGCGGGAGGTCTGCCGCGAGCTCGACGGGTCGTTCGTGCTCGTTGTCGCGCACGCGCAGCAGCCCGACCTCGTGGTCGGCGCGAAGCGGAATCTGCCGCTTGTCGTCGGGCTGGGCGACGGCGAGAACTTCCTCGGCAGCGACGTCACCGCGTTCATCGCCCACACCCGCCGCGCGCGGGCGCTCGACCAGGACCAGGTCGTCGAGCTTCGCCGCGACGGCGTCGTGGTCACAGACCTGGACGGCGTCCCGGTCGACGGCGCCGAGTTCCACGTCGACTGGGACACCGCCGCCGCGGAGAAGTCCGGCTTCGACTACTTCATGCTCAAGGAGATCGAAGAGCAGCCGCAGGCGGTGCGGGAGACCGTCGGCGGCCGGATCGGTCCCGACGGCCGGCTTCGGCTCGACGAGCTCGCGATGAGCGACGAGGACGTGCACGGCCTCAACCAGGTGTTCGTCGTCGGCTGTGGCTCGGCGTACCACTCCGGACTGGTCGGCAAGTACGCCATCGAGCGCTGGGCCCGGCTGCCGGTGCAGGTCGAGATGGCGAGCGAGTTCCGCTACCGCGACCCGGTGCTCGATCCGCACACCCTGGTCATCGCGGTGAGCCAGAGCGGCGAGACGGCGGACACGCTCGAGGCGGTGCGGCACGCGCGTCGCCAGCGCGCCTGGGTGATGGCGGTGACCAACACGGTCGGCTCGTCGATCGCGCGGGAGAGTGACGCCACCTTCTACACCCGCGGCGGCCCGGAAGTCGCCGTCGCATCGACCAAGGCCGTGATGACGCAGCTCGCGGCGATGTACCTCGTCGGGCTCTACCTCGCGCAGCTGCGCGGTCACCGCGACACCGACGAGGTCCGGTCGCACTTCGGCGACCTCGCCGAGACGCCGGCAGCGCAGGCCGAGCTGCTCGCCCGGATGGATCCGGTGCGCAAGCTGGCGCGCGAGATCGCCGGTCACGAGCGGGTGCTGTTCCTCGGTCGCCACGTCGGTTACCCGATGGCGCTCGAGGGCGCGTTGAAGCTCAAGGAGCTCGCCTACGTCTCGGCGGAAGGCTTCCCGGCCGGTGAGATCAAGCACGGGCCGATCGCGCTGATCGAGAAGGGGACGCCGGTCGTGGTGCTCGCACCACGGCACGCGCTCACGCCGAAGCTGGTCACCAACGTGCAGGAGGTGCGGGCGCGCGGCGCGCGCACCATCGTGATCGCGACCGACGGCGACGACTCCCCGGCGCCGCACGCCGACGAGCTGATCCGCATCCCCGACGTCAAGTCGCTGCTGTCGCCGATGCTGATGCTGATCCCGATGCAGGTGTTGGCCGCCGAGTTCGCGATGGCGCGGGGGCTGGACATCGACCAACCCCGCAACCTCGCCAAGAGCGTCACCGTCGAGTAGCCGCGTGATCGTCGGGATCGGGGTGGATGTCGTCGACCTGGCGCGATTCGCGGCGTCGCTGGAACGCACGCCGAGCCTCGCGGAACGGCTGTTCACCCCGGCCGAACGTACGGCGCCGCCGGCCAGCCAGGCCGCCACGTTCGCGGCGAAGGAAGCACTCGCCAAGGCGCTCGGCGCGCCCGACGGGCTGGCCTGGCACGACGTCGAGGTGCGTCGCGACGACACCGGCCGGCCGGAGCTGATCACCAGCGGGACGGTCGCCGCCGCGGCCGCCAGCCGCGGCATCGAGCGCTGGCACCTGTCGATCTCGCACGACGCCGGGACCGCGGTCGCGATGGTTGTCGCGGAAGCCGGCTCGTGAGACCCGCCTACGACGCCGACACCGTCCGCGCCGCTGAAGCGCCACTGCTGGCGGCGCTGCCGGACGGCACGTTGATGCAGCGCGCCGCCAGCGCGCTGGCCGCCCGCTGCGCCGGGCTGCTCGGCCAGGTCTACGGCAGCCGGGTCGTGCTGCTGGTCGGATCCGGCGGCAACGGCGGCGACGCGATGTACGCCGGCGCGCGCCTCGCCCGGCGAGGCGCGCGGGTCACCGCGCTGCTGACCTCCGACCGCGCGCTGCC
>DASZPL010000155.1:0-4943 GCA_035550315.1 Mycobacteriales bacterium
GCTGCGTCGTCTACCGCGCTTCCGCGCTGCCCCTCTAGCGCGCTTCCGCGCTGCCCCTCTAGCGCGCTTCCGCGCTGCGTCGTCTAGCGCGCTTCCGCGCTGCGTCGTCTAGCGCGCTTCCGCGCTGCGTCGTCTAGCGCGCTTCCGCGCTGCGTCGTCTAGCGCGCTTCCGCGCGACGCGCCGCGGTGGTGTCGGCGCTGCCGCGGCTGCCCCTCGGGTACGGCACGCTGCGGACGAGCCGGGCCCGCCGCCGCGTTGCCTCGACACCGACCGCCGTCCCGGCGTCAGCCCCCAACCTCCGGCGCAGCAGGCTGACCGGAGCGACGCGGCGCGTCGCGGCGGGCGCGAAGCCGAGGCGGGCGAAGAACCGGTTCGCCTCCCGCAGCGACGGATAGATGCTGACCGACACCTGGTCGAGCCGCTTCTCCGTCGCGAAGTCCACCGCAGCCTTCAGCAACGCGTGACCGACCCCCTTGTGCTGCGCCGACCGCGACACGACGAGATGCGCGACGTTGAGCACCTTCGCGTCAGCGAACGGGTCGGGGCGGGTCGTCTGCAGCACCGCCATTCCTGCCGGGACGTCGGCGAAGGTGGCGAGCAGGATCCGGTACGACGGGCTCGACAGCACGGCGGTGAGCCGCTCGCGGACGTCGATCGCCGACACCGGGTTGTTCGCCCGCTCGCTTCGACCGCCGATCTGACGCAGCTCGTCCCAGAGGTCGACAAGGACCGGAATGTCCTCGATGGTCGCCATGCGAGTGGCCACCTGCGTCCGCGACATCACGGGCCTCCCTCGCGCCGATCCGAACCCTGCGACCTTCGGGAAGCACCGCTGGGTAGAAGCACGGTAGCGCCCCGACGAACCTCCGGCGAGGGCCAATCGGCGGTAGCGGGCAAACAGCGGGTGACCGGCGTTGACCCACCAAGTGGCGGGTCACTAAATTCGGCGCACAGCCCGGCACCGAGTAGACAACGACCACGCACGGGGAAGGCGTGGCCGGACCCAAAGGTGCCGGGCTTCCTTTTGTTTTCAGCGGATTTGCCCGCTACGCGACACTTTCGCCCAGGTACGCCGAGCGCACTCGGTCGTCTGCGAGTAGCGACTCGGCCCGGTCGGCGAGCGCGATCGCTCCGGTTTCCAGGACGTAGCCACGACCGGCGAGGCGCAGCGCCTGCGCCGCGTTCTGCTCGACGAGCAGGATCGTCGTACCTTGCGAGTTGATCTCCCGGAGGATCTCGAAGATCTTCGCCACGATCATCGGTGCCAGACCCATCGACGGCTCGTCCAGCAACAGCAGCCTCGGCCGCCCCATCAGTGCCCGGCCGATCGCCAGCATCTGCTGCTCGCCGCCGGACAGGGTGCCCCCGGTCTGGGTACGCCGCTCCTGTAGCACCGGGAACAGCGAGAACACGCGCTCCATGTCCTCGGTGAGATCACCGCGGCGCTGGTAGGCGCCGATCTGCAGGTTCTCGACAACCGTCATGCGCGGGAAGACCCGGCGACCCTCCGGCACGTGACCGATCCCGGCGGCGACGATCTCGTGCGCGGGACGGCCACTGATCCGCTGCCCGTCGAACGTCACCGATCCGGCGGTGGGTGAGAGCAGCCCGGAGATGGTGCGCAACGTGGTCGTCTTGCCGGCACCGTTTGCGCCGAGCAGGGTGACGATCTCACCCTCCGCCACCTCGAGATCGATGCCGTGCAGCGCCTCGATCCGGCCGTAGGCGACCCGCAGGCCCTCAACCTGAAGCAGCATCGCCGTCTCCCTCGTCCGCCGCGCCGAGGTAGGCCTCGATGACCGCCGGATCACGCTGGACCTGCTCCGGCGTACCGCTCGCGATGACTCTGCCGAAACTGAGGACGACCACCCAGGTCGCCACCGACATGACGAGTTTCATGTCGTGCTCGATCAGCAGCACGGAGACGCCGAGCTCGGAGTTGATCCGGCGGATCAGGCTCGCCAGCTCGAGCTTCTCCGCCGGGTTCGTGCCCGCCGCGGGCTCGTCGAGCAGCAGCACCTGCGGCGCGGTCGCGAGCGCACGCGCGATCTCGAGGCGGCGCTGCTCGCCGTAGGACAGCGAGGAGGCGATCGCATCGTGCCGGCCGCTCAACCCGACGAAGTCGAGCAGCTCGAGGGCGCGGTCGGTGTTGGCCCGCTCCTCGCGGCGCGTGCGCGGCAGGCCGAGCATCACGCTGATCGGGCCGGCACTGCCGCGCGAGTCGCCGCCGACCTTCACGTTCTCGACGGCGGTCAGCGCGTTGAACAGCCGGATGTTCTGAAACGTCCGACCGACGCCGAGCCGGGTGACGACGTGCGGCTTGCGGCCGGACAACGTCGCCGTCGACCCGCCGGCCTGATGCAAGGTGATCCGCCCCTCCTGGGGGACGTACACCCCGGTGAGGCAGTTGAACAGCGAGGTCTTCCCGGCGCCGTTGGGGCCGATGACCGCCATGACCTCGCCGCGCGGTGCGGCGAGCGTGACGTCCGCCAGGCTGGTAACCCCGCCGAACCGCAGCGTGATCCCCTCGACGGTGATCACCGGATCGGTCATGGGCGCAGCGACCGGCGCGGGGGCGGTCACTGCTGCATCTCCTTCGGCAGGCCGAGCGCATCGGCTTCGCCGACGCCGCCTTCGGCTTGCTTGATCTCCAATGCCCTGCGCCGGGACGGGATCATCCCCTGCGGCCGGAAGATCATCATGAGGATGATCAACATGCCGAAGTAGACGAAGCGGTCAGCGGGCGGCACGGTGCTTCGCAGCTTCTCGGGCAGCCATTCGAGGAACGCCGCTCCGGCCAGGACCCCCCACATCGAGCCCATGCCGCCGAAGATCACGAACACCAGCACCAGGATGCTGGTCTGGACGATGAAGTCCTGGTCGGTGATGACGCTGACGTTGGAGGCGTACAGCACGCCGGCGAACCCGGACGTGGACGCCCCGATCGCAAATGCCAGCAGCTTGTAGCGCACCGTCGGGATGCCGGACGCCGCCGCTGCGACCTCATCCTCCCGGATCGCGGTCCAGGCCCGGCCGACCCGGGAGTTCTCCAACCGCCGGAACAGGAAGAAGACGAGCACGATGATGACGAGCAGCACCCAGTAGTACGGGAGCTGTTCGACGCCCCAGGTGTAGTGGATGCCGGCCGCGTGGATCGACAAGTGCGGGATGTTGAAGGCGCCGCTGTCGCCACCGGTGACGCTCGTCTTGTTGCGTACGAAGCTGTACGCGACCTCACCGAACCCGAGGGTGACGATCGCCAGGTAGTCACCACGCAGCCGCAACGTCGGCGCGCCGAGGATCACGCCCGCGATCAAGGCCGCCACCACCGCGATCGGCAGGATCCAGAACGGGTTGAGCGTGAAGGGCGGGTGCACCGGCAGCCGGCCGGTGAAGTACGCCGTCGCGTAGCTGCCGACGGCGAAGAACGCGATGTAGCCGAGGTCGAGCAGACCGGCGAATCCGACGACGACGTTGAGTCCGAGCGCGAGCAACGCGAAGATGCCCATCTCCTGGACCAGGACCGTCTGCCAGAACCCGTTCAGGAACGGCGGCACCGCCACCGCGACCGCGAGCACCGCTACGGGGACGGCGAACCGGCCCGCGGGATTGCCGCGCAGCGCCGCGGTCTTGCGCTCGACCAGCTCCCGACGGCGCAGGAACGCCGCGGAGAGCTGATCGCGACGTGGGCGGACGAGTTCGACGACGGCCCACACCACGAGGGCGGTCACGAGGAACGGGATCACGCGGGGGCGCAGGATCGAGTGCCGGAAGCCGTAGGAGTACGCGCTGCTGCTCCCGCCCGGCCCGCTGACCAGCGCGAGCACCAGCGCGACCGAGATCCAGCCGCCGAGCCGGCCACGAGCCCCCTGCGCCAGGTGGATCCTCACGCGGTCACCACCGGTGGCTGCTGCGTCCGCCTGCCCGGTCATGCGGCACGCCCGAGGCTCTCGCCGAACAGACCGGTCGGCTTGATCATCAGCACCAACACGAGCACCAGGAAGGAGATCGTGTCGGTCCACTCCGTCTGGATGCAGGCGACACCGAGTGACTCGATGACACCGAGCAGCAGGCCGCCGACGACGGCACCGCGGATGTTGCCGATACCGCCGAGGACGGCGGCGGTGAAGGCCTTCAGGCCCGGAACGAAGCCCATGTTGAACTGCACGTTGTACGCCATGCCGTAGAGGAAGCCGCCGGCCCCGCCGACCAGGCCGCCGAGCACGAAGGTCGCGACGATGATCCGCTCCACGTTGACACCCATGAGACTCGCCGTCTCCGCGTCCTGCGCGACAGCCCGGATGCCTTTGCCGAGCCGGGTGCGGCTGACCACGGTGTCGACGACGAGGTAGAGCGCGATCGCGACGCCGACGATGATCACGTAGGTGTTGAGCACCGGCGCGCCGAAGATGTGGAACACCGGGTGCTCGGCGTAGAGGTCTTGCTGCACCGCGATCGGGTTGTTGCCGAACTCCTTGCCGGCAAGGTTGAGGGCGAAGAACGACGCGCCGATCGCGCTGATCAGAAAGGCCAACGGCGGCGCGCCGCGGCGACGCAACGGCCGGTAGGCGACCCGTTCGAGGACGAATGCGGCTAGGCCTCCGACGACGGCTCCCGAGGCCACCCCCAGTGCGATCAGCCACACCGTCGACCACCCGTGCGGGGTGGTCGGTCCGGCGACGGCCTGCACCGTGAACAAGCCGCCGAAAGCGCCGCTCATGAAGACCTCGCTGTGCGCGAAGTTGATCAGCTGCAGTACGCCGTACACGAGGGTGTAGCCGAGCGCGACCAGCGCATAGACCGAGCCGTTCTCGATCCCGCTGATGAACAGCGGCCAGAAGTTATGCGAGAAGCACATCGGGTGGCGCGGCTCCTGGGTCGGCGGCTACGACATCGACAAAGCAGAACGTCGCGGGTCGGACGCTACAACGCATCCGACCCG
>DASZPL010000156.1:0-12783 GCA_035550315.1 Mycobacteriales bacterium
GTCGGTGACTGGCTGGTGGAGAACCCGAGCGCGCCGGCGTCGAGCGCGTCGTGCAGGTACATCAACATCTTCGACAGCTGCGCGTCGTCGGCCTTCTCCCCGACCGCGGCGTCGCCCATCGCGACCCGCCGCAGCGCCGAGTGCCCGACGAGGAACCCGGCGTTGACGGCGATGTTGCCGTCGAGCGTCGCGAGCCACTCGCCGTACGACGACCAGTTCCACTTCAGGCCTTGCTGGAGCGCCTCCAGCGGCATGCCCTCGACCCGCGCGAGCAGCCGGGTCAGGTAGTCGGCGTGCTCCGGCCCGGCGGGCGCGAGCGTGAACCCGCAGTTGCCGCCGATCACCGTCGTCACGCCGTGCTGCACCGACGGGCTCGCGGTCGGGTCCCATGCGAGCTGGGCGTCGTAATGGGTGTGGATGTCGACGAACCCGGGCGCGACGACCAGGCCCGTCGCGTCGATGGTCTTGGTGGCCTGCTCCTCGGTCGCGCCGATGCTGACGACCCGGCCGTCCTTGACGCCGACGTCGGCGCGCTTGCCCGGCGTACCCGTGCCGTCGATGACCGTGCCGTCGCGGATCAGCAGGTCCAACACGACGTACTCCTTATACATAGGTGTTTGTGAAGACTGCGCAGTAGCGGGCTACCGGTAGGTCTTCACAAACCGCCGTAAGCAGGTCGGCCTCATTGTGATTCCAGGCGGCTTACGCCGACAGCCAAGCCGCGTCGGGCAGCGGGTGGCGGAACAGCTTCGCCGCGTTGAGGTGCGTCACCTTCGCGATGTCCTCGGCGGACAGGTGCGCGAGGTTGGCGGCGACGACGTCCTGGGTGTCCGGCCAGGTGGAGTCGGCGTGCGGGTAGTCGCTCTCGACCAGGATGTGGTCGACGCCGATCGTCGCCGCCGCGCCGAAGGCGGTCGGGTCGTCGATCGAGCAGAACCAGAAGTTGCGCTTGAGGACCTCGGACGGCTTGAGGTCGTCCTTCCACGTGCCGCTTTCCGAGCCCGACGCCGAATGCGCCAACACGTAGTCGGCGCGGTCGGCGAGCATCCCGATCCAACCGAGGCCGCCTTCGGCGAGGGTGAGGTTGAGCTTCGGGAAGCGGACCGGCACCTGCGACCACAGCCAGTCGGCAGCGGCGATCAGCGCGTGTGCCGGAAACAACGTCGTGTAGGTCTCGAACGGGGTGTCGTACGCCGGGATCGGCGCCCACTGCGCCGAGCCGGTGTGCAGGCAGACCGTCGTACCCGTCTCCTCGCAGGCCGCGAAGAACGGGTCCCAGGTCCTGGTGTGCAGCGAGTCGATGCCGGCGTGGGCGGGCAGCTCCGGGAACGACACCGCCTTGAAGCCGCGCTCGGCGTTGCGGCGGATCTCCTCGGCGGCAAGCGCCGGGTCGGCGAGCCACGGGATCTGCAGCGGGATGATCCGCTCCGGGTAGGAGCCGGCCCACACTTCGAGGTGGTAGTCGTTCCAGGCGCGGAGTACGGCGAGGCCGAGCTCCTTGTCGTCGGACTTCCAGAAGACCGTGCCGGCGAAGCCGGCGATGAGGCTCGGGAAGTTCAGCGACGCCCAGATGCCGGCGAGGTCCATGTCGTGGATGCGGGCGTCGACGTCCCAGCACCCTTTGCGCATCTCGTCGAAGCGCGCCGGCTCCATCGACCACTCGTCCTTGGGCCGGCCGATGACCGCGTTGAGCCCGACGTTGGGGTACTCCTTGCCCTCGTACACCCAGGTCTGCGCGCCGCCGTCCTTCTCGACGACCTTCGGCGCGCGGTCCTGCAGCTTGCTTGGGAGGCGGCCGTCGAACATGTCAGGCGGCTCGATGATGTGGTCGTCGACGGAGATGACCACGTGCTGACGAGTGCGCGGCGCCGGGTCCGGCAGAAGCCCCACAAGCGGTGACGTTAACGCACAACCTCGGTGATCTTGACGTTCTCGGCCTGATGGGGGCCTCTTCAGGCCGAAAGCGTCAAGATCACCGAGGGTTACCGGGCCGGGGCGGGGCGGCGGAGCCTGCGCCGTACCACACAGAAATGATCACAAAAGGCCATGGAATCGGGCGCTTCGGGCAACAAGGCTGATGCCAGGCGGATCGCGCTGGGCGAGCCACCCACTTCCGGAGCAATCGATGCGCAAGTCACGACGACAGCTGACCGTCAACAGCCGCACCTACGCCGCGAGCTGCGGCCGATGCCGCGCCGTGATGCTGCCGAACGCCAGCGTGTGCCGCAGCTGTGGTGGCTTCGCGATCGACCACAACCGTCACCCCGACTACGACCGGCCGCTCACCCTCGCCGCCGCTGCCGCCGCTGCGACCGACGTCCAGGCGGTGCTTGAAAGCGCGCTCCCGGTCTACGCCCGGCCCAACCCGCAGCGGGTCAGCACGGTCCTGAGCTGCTGGCCGTTCGGCGCTACCGACGCGTCAGAGGAGCCGACGCCCGTCACGCCCGTTATCGAGCTGGCGGAGCCGAGCGTGCTCGGCTTCGAACCGGTCGTGCACCGCAGCGACGTACCCACCCAGCGCGGCGAGATGGAGTCCGTCCCCGCGACCGGGCCGAACCCGTTCCTGTCCGCCGCGCGGATCCTGCACGCCCGCGAGGAGGCGCAAGCCTGCTAGCAGGGCGTCGCAAGCGTGCCTAGCGAGGCGGCGCGAGCCTGCTAGCAGGGCGTCGCAAGCGTGCCTAGCGAGGCGGCCGGCGGATGAGCGACCGGGGCCGGGTGAACGCTCTGAGGCCGTCAGCCCCGAGCTCCCGCCCGACACCGCTTTGCCCGACGCCGCCGAACGGTAGCCGCGGGTCCTGCGCGGCCATGCCGTGGGCGTTGATCGACACCGATCCGGCGATCAGCCGCGACGCGATGTCGTCCCCGAGCGCCTCATCGCCGGTCCACACGGAAGCGGTCAGCCCGAACTCGGTCGCGTTGGCCGCGTCGACCGCCTCGTCGAGGTCGTCGTACCCGAGGATCGGCACCACCGGTCCGAACTGCTCGTCGGCGACGATCGCGGCGTCGGCAGGTGCGCCGGTGACGACGGTCGGCAGTACGAAGTAGCCACCCGAATCGGCGTCGTCCTCACGCAGCCGGCCACCGGTCCGTACCGTCGCGCCCGCCGCGGCCGCTGCGTCGAGCATCGCCGTGACCCGGTCGCGGCCGGCGGCGGTGTGCATCGGGCCGAGGGTCGTGTCCGGCGCGAGCCCGTCGCCGACGATCTCGCGGTCACATCGCGCGAGCAACGCGTCGGCCAGCTCGGCGACCCGGTCGCGCGGGCAGTAGAGCCGCTTCACCGCCATGCAGACCTGGCCGCCGGTGGTGTAGGTCGCGGCGAAGAGGTCCTCAGCCAACGCCTCGGTGATCTGCTGGTCGGGCGCGACGATCGCGGCGTCGTTGCCACCGAGCTCGAGCAGCACCGGCGTGAGCCGCTCGGCCGCCGCCGTCATGACGGCCCGGCCGGTCGCGACGCCCCCGGTGAGGGAGATGACGTCGATGCCGCGGTGGGCGACCAGCGCGCGACTGAGATCGGCGCCCGGGCCGGCCAGCAGGTTCACGACGCCGTGCGGCAGCCCGGCCGCGAGGACCGCGCCGAACTCCAACAGCGCCAGCGGCACCGTCGGCGGCACCTTGACGACCGCGGTGTTGCCGGCGACCAGCGCCGACGTCACCTTCATCATGGTGACCGCGACCGGCCAGTTGAACGGGATGATCAGCGCGGCGACGCCGTACGGTTCGCGTTGCAGCCTGGGGTACGCCGCAGGCGGCTCGACCAGCTCAGGAGCGAGCGCGTCCTCGGCCATCATCCCGAGGACCTGGGCGAGCGCGGGCGCGGTCACGAACTCGAACTCCGCCTCACTGCGGACCTTGCCGTGCTCGCGGGTGTAGGTGGTCGCGAGATCGGCGTCGGCCGCGGACGCGGCGGCGGCCTCGGTTGCGGCGACGACCAGCGCCAGCCGTTCCGCGACGGTCAGCGAGGCCCACTGCGGCGCGGCGCGGCGGGCGGCCGCAACCGCGAGATCGAGCTGTGCGGTGTCGGCGGCCGGGCCGTGACCGACCACTTCGGCCGGCCGCGCGGGGTTGTGCACGTCGTACCAGCCAGCGGCGCCGTCAAGCCGCACCCCGTCGATCACCAGCTGCCCGCGCACGGTCATGAGCCGCACCCTAGAGCGGACGGCTCATGCGTACACCTCTAGCGATACCGATGTGCCGTTCGCTCTAGGGTTCGCTGCGTGAGGGCCGCCGTGCTGCGCGAGGTCGGTACGCCGCCTGCCGTCGAAGAGCTGACCCTCCGCCCGCTGCGCCCCGGCGAGATCCGGGTGAAGCTGGCGGCGAGCGGCATCTGCCACACCGACCTGTCGGTGTACGACGGCGGCATGCCGGCCGTCACCCCGTGCACCCTCGGCCACGAAGGCGCCGGCGTCGTCGAAGCCTGCGGCGCCGACGTCAGCGGCATCGAGGTCGGCGCCCGCGTCGTCCTGACCTGGAACGTCGCCTGCACCACGTGCGCCCACTGCACGCGCGGCGAGCCGTACCTGTGTCCGGCGGGCCTGGCCTACGCCTACGACGCGCCCTACGCGAACAGCGCAACCGACGACAGCGAGGTCTGGCAGTCCCTCGGCGCCGGCACGTTGGCCGAAGAGACGATCGTCCCCGCGGCCGCCGCGATCCCGATCGACGACGCGCTGCCGCTCGACCTGGCGTGCCTGCTCGCCTGCGGCGTGACGACCGGCGTCGGCGCAGCCCTCCGCACAGCCGGCGTGCAGCCCGGCGAGACCGTCACCGTCATCGGCTGCGGCGGCGTCGGTCTGTCCGCCATCCAGGGTGCGCGCATCGCCGGCGCCAGCCGGATCATCGCCGCCGACCGCGCG
This sequence comes from Mycobacteriales bacterium, assembly GCA_035550315.1. Lineage (GTDB taxonomy): Bacteria > Actinomycetota > Actinomycetes > JAFAQI01 > JAFAQI01 > DASZPL01. The sequence goes on from DASZPL010000156.1 coordinate 4,854, forward strand.
CCCGCCCAGCTGGCCGCCGCGACGAAGTGTGGCGCCACCGACGTGGTCGACACCTCGACGACCGACCTCGCGACGGCGGTGCGCGACCTGACCGGCGGCGTCGGCACCGACCACGCACTCGAGGTCGTCGGCGCGCCACAAACGATCCTCGCGGCCTACGCCAGCGCCCGACGGGGCGGGATCGTCACGTTGGTGGGCGCCGGCCGTTACGACGAGAACGTCAGCTTCCCCACCCTGTCCTTGATGGCCGACGCGAAGCAGATCCGCGGCAGCGTCTACGGCTCGACCGACGCCGTTCGCGACATCCCCGCACTTGCGACGCTGGCGTTGGAAGGCCGGCTCGACCTCGCGGCGCTGATCACCGAACGCATCGCCCTGTCGGAGGTCAACCGTGGCTTCGCCGCGATGGCCGCCGGGGACGGCGCGCGCCGTATCGTCGTCTTCTAGGGATCGCGCCGGGAGCCGGAGGGGAACCAATGAAGAAGATCACGTCAGTCACAGTTGCGGCACTCACCGTCGGAGGGCTGATCGCTTCGGTTGCCCCTGCGTCGGCGCATCCTTCCGCCGCAGCCCTCACCAAGGCGCGCGCCACCTCGATCGCGACCGCGATCAACCTCAAGTCCTCGGACTTCCCGGACTACTCGGTCACGCCGTACCAGCCGAGCGCCCAAGAGAAGGCGGAGGACAAGCGGGTCGCGAAGTGCGTCGGCGAGCAGCCGGAGTTCGTCGACGTGACCTCCGCCGAGTTCGACAACTCCGACGGGTACGGCTTCTCCTCGGAGACCTCGTTCGTGTCCTCGCTCGCCGCGGTCAAGACCGACGCCCGACGCGCCACCTCCGCTCACGCGCGTAGCTGCTTCAAACAGGAGCTACAGGCGGCCGCGACCGAAGCGGGTGCGTCGAGTGCGAAGGTGACGGTCACGCCGGTCCACGAGTCCGCCGTCTCCGGACTCGATGCGGTCTTCGCCATGAAGTTCGCGGTGACGTTCAGCGTGCTCGGGCAGACCGCGTCGCTGTACGGCTACGACTTCGGCTTCGGGCGTGGCAACGCAGAGGTCTCGCTCACCGAGATCGGCTCGGCCGACGTCCCGGCCAGCGCCAGCACCCAGACGCTCGCCACGCTGGTCTCGCGCGCCAAGCACAACGTCCCGGCCGCAGGGTTCAAGATCGCCTGAGCAACGCTCGCCGGGTGGGGGACGCCGTGAGCACCTGCCGCAACTGCGGACGCTCGTTGAGCTCCGCCGCCGCCTCCTGCGCCTCGTGCGGCCGGTACGTCGCGCGTCCGGTTGCCCTCCGACCGCGGACGCCGCTTTCGCCCCGCCAGCCGGTCTCGCCGGTCTCCCGGGTGCCGACGACTCCGCTGGCGACACGCGCACGCGTCGGTGCATCGCCGTCGACGTCGGCGGTCGTGGTCGAGCCCACCGTGCGGTACGTCGAGCCCGAACCAGACCCACCGGCGATGGTGGTGACGACGACGCCGCCCCCGCCACAGCTTTCGCCACCGCAAGCCGCCGGCGTCGTACCTGCCGCGACCTGGGCGCCGCCGGCGATGATGCCGCCGACGTTCTACCCCACTCCGCAACGCGGGCGCGGTTCGAGATCCGGCGGCACTGCCAGCGGCACCCGGATCGCCCGGCGACTCGTCATCGGCGCGGTCGTGGTCTTCGCCGCACTGGCGGCGATCGGCGCACTCGAGAATGCCGGGTCGAACTCGTCGTCGGACACCACGCCAATCAGCGTGCCGTCAATCCAGATCAGCATCCCGACGTTCGGCGACACGCATGGGTCTACGCGCCACCCGGCCCGGTCGGTGGATCCGAATGTGACGTCGGATCTCGTGACGTTGTCGGCGGCCGAGGAGATCTATCAGGTCGAGTACGGCCGATACACCGCCGATGCGCCGCTGCTCGCCCGACAGATTCACGTCGACCTGCGGGGCAACTATCAGATCGGGCTCGACGGGTCGCGCAGCTACTGCCTCATCGGCCAACAGGCGAGCGGGGTATGGCGCCTCTACGACAAGAACCATCCGGAAACGATCCTCACGTCGTACGCCGACGCGGCGTCCGCCAGGCGGGCCTGCTCGTTGCCCGTCCGGTGGGGCGGCTGACCGTCGGCATCGTCGATGATGGTGCGGTGGCTCCCGCATTGACCGGAACCGAGTGAACGCCTGCCCGCGCTGCGCAACGGTGCTGTTGCCAGGCGCGTCCGTCTGCAGCGGCTGCGGGTTGCTGCTCAACGCAGCACCACCGCCATCACCACCGCCATCACCACCGCCATCACCTGCGCCGACACCGCCACCTCCGCCGGCTCCGCCCGCTCCAGCCGCCCCGCCTGCTCCAGCGGCCCCGCCTGCTCCAGCGGCCCCGCCTGCGCCGGCAGCCGCGCCCGCTCCGCCGCCGCTTCCGACCGCGGCGCCACCACTACCGACCGCGCCGCCACCACTTCCGACCACTCCGCTGCCGCCGCCGCTGCCGGCGAATCCTCCAGCCGCGGCCCCACCCCTGCCGACCGCGCCGCCGCCTGCTGCGCAACCGGGCGCGCCGTACGGCGGTCTCACCACTCCACTGCCGGAGGGGCAGACCGACTTCGGCGGCGCGCAGCGGGTCGCGCGTGTACCGCAGCAGCGGCTGACGCTCATCGCCGCGATCGGCGTCATCGTCATCGCGGGCGCGGCGTTCTACAAGATCCACAGTGGTTCGAACGACGGGACCCAGCCGCCGCTGGCAACCCCGGCCTCGCAGATCCAGACGACCGCGGGCGCAGGTGAACCGTCGAGCCAGCCGTCGACGACACCCGCGCAGGCACGCGCCCAGTTCGATCTGCGCAACCTCGCGGTCACCGAAGAGACCTACTTCACCGACTTCAACCACTACACGACCGATCGCGCCGCCCTGGACAAGGCCGGCTTCAAGCGAACCCATTTCGCCGGCGCGGTCTCCTACGCCGGGGTACACGGGAACAAGTCCTATTGCCTGATCGGCAGTGCCGGTGACAAGGCACCGTTCTTCCTCTACGACAGCGCAAGCGGCGGTCTGCAACGCGGCGACTTCCCCACCCGGGCCTCAGCGGGCCACGCCTGCTCGGACCCGGCCATCAAGCGCTTCGTACGCGTCAGCTGACCGTCCGCCCGCGAGGTACGTCGTGCCGCGCTAGGGAATCACTGATCAATGCCGTCCGTCGCAAGCGGCGATCCGGGCGGCGGCTGGCAAGGCGGAGGAGGAGCGCGGTAGCAGCGCTACCGCCGACGACGACAACGCGGTCCAGCCGTCGATCCGGGCGACGCGCAGCAGGACATGCATTGATCAGTGATTCCCTAGGGCCGGTCGCAGCCGCGAGGTTGCGCCGGACGGCCCTGTCCAGCGTGCTCCGGATCAGCGAAGATCTATGACGCGGTCGTCAGGGATGCCTTCGCAGGGGGTCACGTTGATCATTTGCTCGCGGTGCACGATGCACCTCGCGCCCGGTTCGCAGGTGTGTCTCGGGTGCGGTCTCCCGCTCGGCGCCGAAGCGACTCCGCTGGCGGCACCCGCGATCGAAGCGGTCGCTCCGCCGGCGTTCCAGGCGGCCGACAACCCGTGGCGCAAGGCGCCCGCAGCGCCGGAGCCGACCGTCGACGAGCCGGCCCCGATCCTCGCCGCGGCGACCCCCGTCGTACCGACGGCTGCCGTAGCGAACGAGCTTGTCCGTGCCGCCGCTGAGGCTGCGCAACCGAGCGCGCCGGCTTCCCCGGCTGCGCCCGCCGCCGAGGCGGCACCGGTCGCCGAGGCGGCGCCGGTCGCGCCGACGCCCCCCGTCACGCCGGTCGCGCCGACGCCCCCCGTCACGCCGATCGTCACCCCGATGGCGAACGGCCAGGCCACCGTCGCCGCCGACCTGGCAACTCCCGCCAGCCGCGGCCCGCTGCTGGCCTTCGACCCGCTGCCGCCGGTGGCCGCAGCCGCCGCCGAGGACCCGTACGTGACGGCGACCCCGGCCGCAGCGGCTGGCCCGGCTGCGCCGACGACGCCGGTCCCGCCGCCGATCCCGGTCGAGGACGCTGCGGGCGGCGGCACGGTACGCGGCCACGCCCACTCGACCGAGCAGACCCTCGCGGTCCCGGCGGCGTACGCCACCTTCGCCCCCGAGCCGACGCAGGCCGTGGCGGCGTACCGACCGGACTCCGGCACTGCGGACGTCGTCGCCCTCGACTTCCCCGCCGTACTCACCGTCGCGCCGCCTCAGGCCCCGGTCGCGGGCTGGCCCGACAACCCCGCCGACCCCTACGTCCAGACGGCAGAAGCCCGCTGATCTTGACGCTTTCGGCCTGATGGGTGCTCTATCAGGCCGAAAAGGTCAAGATCACCGAGGGTGGCTGGTAGCCTGATGTACGTCGCGGCGTACGCCGCAATCTCCCGTGGGCGAGCTGCCCATGTGGTCGCAAACGTCAGTTGCTCCTTCATTGGGCCGGCTTTTCGTAGTTTCGCGGCCTGAACGCACAGGAGCACAACCATGTCTTCACCCACCCGACATCGCGCTGCGCGCAAGCCGGCAGCGGCCACCTATCAGGGCCAGCGCAGCAAGCCCGCTCGCACCGGCCAGCCGGAGCGCGGCCAGGGCCAGGTCTCTCGCAGCCCGCACCAGGGCCAGAGCAAGGACCACAGCCAGGGCCAGCAGGCTCGCGGCCAGGGTCAGACCTCCCGCGGCCAGCACCAGGGCCAGGGCGCGCCGGCTCGCGGCCAGGGCCAGCCGGCTCGCGGCCAGGGTCCGTCACGCACCCCCGGCAAGCCGAAGCGCCGCACGACCAACGACCGTCCGGTACGCCGGCCCGCGCTGTCCCAGCTCGACCTCGCGCTGAACGCGGCGCAAGAGCTGCCCGAACCCGAGCCGCGCACGTTCGCCCAGCTCGGCCTGCCCGAGGCCGCCGTACGCGTCCTCAACCGGCGCGGCATCGACTCGCCGTTCGCCATCCAGGCGCGGGCGCTGCCCGACGCGATCGCCGGCCGCGACGTACTTGCCCGTGCCCAGACCGGGTCGGGCAAGACACTCGCGTTCGGCCTGCCGATGATGGCGCGCCTCACCGGTGACGGCAGCGCTCGCCGTACCCTTCGCCCGCGCGGCCTCGTCCTCGTCCCGACTCGTGAGCTCGCCCGGCAGGTCGCGAACGACCTCGAGCCGGTCGCCACGATCCTCGGGCTGAAGATCGCCACCGTCTTCGGCGGCGCGCCGATGGGCCGCCAGATCGAGCAGCTGCGCCGCGGTGTCGACGTCGTCGTCGCGACGCCGGGTCGGCTCATCGACCTGATGGAACGCGGCTCGGTGTTGCTCGACGCGGTCGAGATCGCCGTACTCGACGAGGCCGACCACATGGCCGACCTCGGGTTCATGCCGGCGGTCACGAAGATCCTCGACGAGACGCCGCAGGGCCGGCAGTGCCTGCTGTTCTCCGCGACCCTCGACCGCGGCGTAGACAAGCTGGTCGAGCGCTATCTCCACGACCCGGCCATCCACGCGGTCGCGCCGACGCCGATCACGGCTGAGAACATGCGCCACCAGGTCTTCGAGCTCGCCCACGAGGACAAGGTCCCGGTCGCGGCGCAGATCGCGGGACGCCCCGCCCGGACGCTGTTCTTCGTGCGTACCAAGCACGGCGCCGATCGGCTCGCCCGCCAGCTGGTCAACCACGGTGTCGAGGCGGCCGCGATCCACGGCAACCTCAACCAGGGTCAGCGCCAACGTGCGCTCGACGCGTTCGCCAGCGGTCACAGCCGGGTCCTCGTCGCCACCGACGTCGCCGCTCGCGGCATTCACGTCGACGACGTCGATCTCGTCGTGCACTTCGACCCGCCGAACGACCACAAGGACTACCTGCACCGCTCGGGCCGTACGGCGCGGGCCGGCGCGACCGGCACCGTCGTGTCGCTGGTCGAGCCGGGCCAGGTCCGCGACGTCGAGCGCATCCACTCCGCCGCCTCGGTCACTCCCGAGATCGCGCGCGTCACCGACGACCACCCCGCCGTACACGCCCTGGCCACGTCGGGTGAGCCGGTCGTCGTACAGCCCCTCGCCGTACCGGAGCGCCAGCCCCACCCGGGCGGTGGCGGCGCACGCCGACCCCGCTACAACGGCCGGGCCGCGAAGCGCCGGCACGCCAACCCGGCGTGATCTTGACGCTTTCGGCCTGTTGGAGCACCCATCAGGCCGAAAGCGTCAAGATCACCGGGGGTTGAGGAGGGCGCGGACCGCCTTGCGGTCGGTCTTCCCGACCGAGGTGAGCGGTACGGCGTCGAGGATGTGCACCTCGCGGGGGTACTTGTACTTCGCGAGGTGGCCCTTGGAGAACTCGACCAGCTCCTCACCCGTGACGGTCGCACCCGGCCGCAGCGCGACCGCGGCCACGACCTCCTCGCCGGACTCGGCGTCGGCCTTGCCGACGCACGCCGCCTGCGTGACGTCCGGGTGCTGAAGAAGCACCTCTTCGACGTCGCGCGGGTAGACGTTGAACCCGCCGCGGATGATCAGGTCCTTCAGCCGGTCGACGATCGTGAGGTAGCCCTCGTCGTCGAAGCGGCCGACGTCCCCGGTGTGCAGCCAGCCGCCGCGCAGCGCGAACTCCGTCGCCTCCGGGTCGTTCCAGTAGCCCTTCATGACGCTCGGGCCCTGGACGCAGACCTCACCCTCTTCGCCGGCGGGCAGCACGTTGCCGGCCTCGTCCTGGATGGTCACCGTGACCCCGGGCAGCGGCTTGCCGACCGTGCCGGGCTTGTTGAACCCGAACCGGTTTGCGGTCACCCCGGCCGAGGCTTCGGTGAGCCCGTACCCCTCGAAGATCTCCACGCCGAGGCGGCGCTGGACCTCCTCACGCAGCGCCATCGGCAACGGCGCGGCACCGGAGCCGAACATCTGCATCGAGGACAGGTCGTGCTCCTCGATCGGCAGCGCCAGCACCATCGTCATCATCGACGGCACCATCGCGCTCACCTCGAGCCGGTGCTCCTCGACGAGCGTCACCCACGACGGCGCGTCGAACCAGCGCTGCATGACGCTGAAGCCCTGCTCCTCGCTGTGCATCGACGCGCACACGAGCATCAGCCCGTAGGCGTGCGACAGCGGCAGCGGCAGCAGTGAGCGAGTGAACTTCACGTCCGACTGTTGCGTGCTCTGGTGCAGCGAGTGACCTGCCGACCACAGACCTTTGTGGGTGAGCATCACGCCCTTGGAACGCCCGGTCGTGCCGCCGGTGTAGAGCAGCGCGGCCAGGTCGTCGTCGGCTCGCGGCACGATCTCGCCCGGCTCGGTGTTCTCCAGGTCGGCGAAGGACAGCGCGCCAGGGACCGCCTCCACGGCCGGCGCGTCGCCGACGACGATCATCTTGAGGTCGAGGCCGTCGAGCGCCGACTGGAGCAGCGGCACCAGCTCGGGGGTGAGGATCGCCGCCTTCGCGCCCGAGTGCTCGAGCACGTGGTGCAGCTCCGGCGGGCTGATCAGGAACAGGATCGGCGTCACGACCGCGCCCGCCCGCCAGATCGCGTTGTACGACACGAACACCTCGGGGGTGTTCATCATCAGTACGACGACCCGGTCGCCGGGCTCGACGCCGATCGACTGCAGGCCGGCGGCGAAACGCTTGCCGCGCTCGTGCATGTCACCGGTGCTGTAGGTCTTGCCCTCGAAGCACAACGACTCGTAGTCGCCGGTCTTCGCGAAGTGCTCGTCCGACAGCGCCGCCAGGTTGTGGCTGCCGACCTCGCTCATGACGCCGCCGCGATCGCGAGGCGCGCCACGGTGTCGAAGGCCTCGACGTCGTCGCCGAGCAGGAAGCGGTCGACCTTCGCCCTTCGCCAGTACAGATGGGCGTCGTGCTCCCAGGTGAAGCCGATGCCGCCGTGCACCTGCACCAACGTCTCCGCCGTGTGCTCGACCACCGCGGCCGCGGGTCCTTTTGCGGCGG
>DASZPL010000157.1:0-6583 GCA_035550315.1 Mycobacteriales bacterium
GCGAGGCGGCGCCGACCAGTGCGACGATGCCCAGCCGCCGACGGTGACGCCGGTTGATGCCGGTTGCGGTGTCGACTCCGAAGCCTCGCATCTGCTCTCCTGTTAGGTCCCCGAGCCGGCCAGATCCGGCTGCCGAAATTCCCCTGGAATGCCGACGCCTGGAGGGCGGGTCGGTGTGACCGCGAGCACGCCAGTTGTATACAGGTGGGTTTCGTAACACCTTGAACTGCGGCTGTCAACCAATCGAGCGGCGACGAATTGTATGCACCCGAGAGCGGTTCTCAGTGCTCGGAGGCGTCCGCGGCTGCCCTCGCTTGGTCCGCCGCGGCGGCCCGCCTCGACGGCATCGCGAGCTGGGCGACGACCATCGCCACCGCGATGCCGGCCAGCGCCAGAAAGACCCGATGGCTCGCCAGATCGAGGGCGTGGCGGACCGCCTCGAGCGTGCCGGCGGCGGCGAGATGGACGTGCCCGCCGAGCACGTCGGTGACGGTGTTCAGCGTTGCCGGCGCCGACGTCGACACGATGCCGGGCACGTCGCGCAGCGCGTGCACGATCGTGCCGTTGACGATGCTGCCGAACGCCGCGATGCCGACGGCACTGCCGATCGAGCGGGCGAACATGTTGGCGCCGGTCACCGTCCCGCGCTGCGCCCAGTCCGCGGTCGATTGCACCGCCACCAGCACGGTGGTGAACGCGAAGCCGAGGCCCAGGCCGACGACCAGACAGGCGGCGAGCACCGCGCCCATCGACGAGGCGGCATCGAGCCGGGTCAGCATGACCGCGCCGGCGACGGCGAGCACGCCGCCGAGCAACGCGGTGCTCCGAAAACCGAGGCGCAGGTACGTCGCGCTCGAACTGGTCGCTGACACCGACCAGCTGACCGACACTGCGGCGACGGTGAGACCGGCGACGACCGGACTCACCCCAAGCACCCCTTCGGCGAACGGCGGCAGGAACGAGGTCAGCCCGAACAGCAAGGCACCGACGCACATCGCGGAGAGGTTGCCGCTGACCAACATTCGCCGGGTGAAGACCCAGCCGGGCAGCATCGGTTCCTGGGCGCGCCGCTCGGCCCAGCCGAACAGCCCGAGCGCGACCACCCCGACGCAGACCACCGTCAGCTCCGGCGCCGACGTCCACGCCCAGCCGGCACCGCCCTGTAGCAACCCGAAGATGATCAGGCCGAGCCCGACGGCGAGCGTCAGCGACCCGGCATAGTCCATCCGGTGCGCCCGGCGGGTGACGGACTCGTGCAGGTGGCGACGCAACAGCACCGCGGCCACCGCGCCGATCGGGAGATTCACCAGGAAGATCCACCGCCAGGTGCCGTACTGCGCAAACGCCCCGCCGACCGCCGGGCCGAGCACCGCCGTCACACCCCAGACGGTCGACAGGTAGCCCTGCACCCGGCCGCGTTGCTCCAGCGTGTAGAGATCGGCGACGATCGTCGTGGTCAATGGCTGCACCGCACCCGCGCCGATGCCCTGGACGGCGCGGAACGCGATCAGCGCCGGCATGCTCCACGCGACGCCGCACAGCAGCGAGCCGACCACGAAGATGCCGATGCCAACGAGCAGCGTCGGCTTGCGCCCGACGATGTCCGCCGCCCGCGCATAGAACGGAATCGTCAGTGCCTGGGTCAGCAGGTACGCCGAGAACACCCACGGAAACGAGCCGAACCCGCCGAGGTCGCGCACCATCGACGGCACCGCCGTCGCAACGATGGTGGTGTCGATCGCCGCCAACCCCATCGACAGCAGCAGCGCGACCAGGATCGGCCGGCGCGCGGCCGCGGCGGTGCCGACCGGCTCGGCGGTAGCCTGCACCCGGCTCATCGGACGGCTGTGGTTCGGGACCGGAAGGAGCCGGCGGCGTGCAGATCCCGCCCGAGGTTGCCGGGTTGCTGCAGGGGATCCCGACGGTCGGGTCGACCGAGTTGGTCCTGCAGTTGCTGACCGTCGATGCCGACGGCTCTCCCCATGTCTGCCTGCTCTCGCGCGCGCAGCTGGTCGCCGACGACAGCGCGGTGCGGGTGGTGGTGTACGCCGGCGGCACCGCGGCGAACCTGGACCGCGACGGCCGCGCGACCCTCGTGGTGGTGACCGACGGCGCGGCGTACTACCTGCACCTGGCCGTCGACCGGCGCGAGGCGACCGACAGCTTGGTCGGCTACACGCTGGCTCACCGCCGCTACAAGCGCGATGCGGTCCCGGGCAGCGAGTTGCGCCCGATGACCTACCACGTCACCCCCGAAATGCCGGGGTCGGAGGACTGGCCGACCACCCGGCAGCTGCTGGCGCGCCTCGCGTAGGCGCGTCACTGCATCGGCCGCGGGCCCCATCCCGCGGCCGCTGGATACTGTTGACAGTAACGTAGACCGACCCTAGTGTCCGTCCGAACTTCCGTCGGATCGCGAGCGGGCTCGGTGTGCGCCTCTTAAGCAACGCGTTGCTCGAGCGAATGAGCGCGCCGTGGCCGGCGTGACCCGGGCAGACGCTTCGCTTGAGCCGGTTCCGGACACCCCGGTCGCGCTTGTCCCTCGCTTGAGCGGTCGGTGGCCGGGCGCGGCTGGCGTGCCGCGGGCGGTCGTCGTGCTGCCGATCGTGCTCGGGACGCTGACCTGCACGCTGTCGAACAACATCGTCAACGTCCCGCTGAACCAGATCATGCGGGACCTGCGGGTGCCGCTGTCGCGGGGCGCGCTCGTCGTCGTCGCCTTCGGGCTCGCCACCGCGGTGATGATGCCGATCGCCGGCTGGCTCGCCGACCGGTTCGGCCGGCGTCGGGTTTACCTCAGCGCGGTGGCGCTGATCGGGCTGACGTCGTGCGGCGCCTCGCTGGCGCCGACGCTGCCGGTCCTCGTCATGTTTCGCGTGCTGCAGGCGCTGGCGGCGGCATCGACGCTGCCAGCGGCGATGGGGATCTTGACCGAGCTCTACGGGATCGAGGAGCGGGGTCGCGGACTCGGCCTGTGGGCGGCGGCCAACGGCCTCGGCCAAGCGGTCGGACCGCCGGTCGGCGGCCTGATCACCGGCTGGCTGTCGTGGCGATGGATCTTCATGCCGACGATCTCGCTGAGTGTCGTCGCCTTCGGGCTGGCCGCGCTGGTCGTTCCCCGCGACCGCGGACAGTCGGCACGGCTCGACTGGCTCGGTGCCAGCACCCTGACCGGTGGCGCCGGCCTGCTGGTCGCCGCCGTCACGATCGTCCCGCAGGTGGGAGTCGACTCGCCCGCCGTCTTCGCGCTGGCCGCCGGCGGCATCGTCGTGCTGGCCGGCTTCGCCCGGACGCTGCGCACGCACCGCGAGCCGTTCGTCAACCCGGGCCTGTTCCGCGAGCCGTCGTACCTCCGCAGCACGTTCGGTGTGTTCACCCAGATGTTCTGCCTGGGCGGGATGCTGCTCGCGGTGCCGCTCTACCTGATCAAGGGACTGCACCACTCGACCACCACGGCCGGCCTCGTCGTCTTCGCGCTACCCGCGGCGATGACCGTGCTCGCGCCCGCCGCGGGACGTGCCGCCCGCGGCACCCGCACCCGGCACGCACTGCGCGCCGGGCTGCTCGTCCTCGCCGCCGGGCAGGTGCTGCTGGCCGTGCTCCTCGGCACGTGGGCGCACACCACCGCCGGCATTGCGATGGCGCTCGTCGTCGCCGGCATCGGCACCGCCTTCGTGCAGGCGCCCGCGGCGACCGGCGCGACCCGCTCGGCACTCGGGCGCGGCGGCACCGGGCTGGGGCTGTTCAACCTGGTCCGCTTCGCCGGCTCTGCGCTCGGCGCGGCATGGGGCGCCATCGCGCTTTCCGGCGGCCGCCACTACGGCCTGGTCTTCGTGGTCTGCGCCGTCGTCGCCGTGATCGGTCTCGCCGGGACGTTGACCCGCGCGCCCGCGCCCACCCCCGTGGCAGCCGGCCGATGACCACCACGGCACCGGCCGAGACGGTCGACACCGAGGTCCACCGCGCGGCGTTCAGTTACGTCTTCGCCGTCTACCTGCTGGCCGCGACGTCGGAGACGTTGATCTCGCCGCTCTATCCATTGGTCCGGCGCGACCTGCATCTGGCGGCCTCGCAACAGGCCACGCTCACCGCGGTCCTGACCATCTGCATCGCGACCTGCAACGTGATCGGCGGGATGGTGGGCTACCGCGGCGGCGACCGGAAAGTGATCCGCGCGGCCGCCGCCGGCCTCGCGCTCGGCGGCCTGATCAGCGGCGCGGCGCAGTCCTACGGCGCGTTGCTGGGCGGCCAGGTGCTGATCGGATGCGGCAGCGGGCTGTTCTGGGCGTCGGGCATGGCGACGGTCGGCCGGATGTACATCCGCAAACGCGGGCGCGCGGTCGCAACCTACGGCCTGGCCTACTCCGCCGGCCTCGGTGTCGCGGCGTTCGCCGGCGACCTCGGGGTCAGCTATTGGCGGTGGGCGTTCTATGCGACCGCCGTGGCCTCGGCCGGTCTCGCCATCGTCGTACCGAAGCTGCAGGACGCGGAGCCGGGGCCGGCCGGCGGCACCTGGCAGTCGTTGCGGGTGAGCCTGCGCGAGTCGCTGTATCGGATGTCGCTGATCACGGCGCTGGTCGCCGGCATGTCCAACTACATCCTGTTGGGCTTCGCGCCGCTGCTGTTCACCGAGCGCGGCGCGAAGCTGTCGCTGATCGCGACGCTGATCGGCGTCGGCCGGGTGGTGTCCGCGTTCGGCAAGTACGGCGCGGGGTGGCTGATCGATCGCATCGGCGGGCCGGTCAGCGGGATCGCGTTGATGGTGGGCATCGGCGTGCTCGGCCTGCCGCTCTTCCTGCTGCCCACGACTGCGGCGGCGCCGTTCGTGATCCCGCTGCTCACCGTCAGCGCCGGCCTGTTCACGGTGTCGAACATCCTGTCCGTGCAGGCGCTGCCATCACGCTCCACGTTCAGCCTCGGCGTCTACCGCTCGATCCTGGTTGCGTTCTCGGCGGTGCTGTCGGGACTAGTGGCGCTGTTGCTGCACGTCATGACGCTGCGCGAAATCATGCTGGTGTCACTCGTCGTGCCCGCCATCGCCAGCGCGGCGCTGTTCCGCGCGCTGCGCAACTCACCGCCGAAAGCAACGACGACCTGAGCCTTATGCTGCTCGCGTGATTCGGCCGGGCGATCCTGGCGGCGGCGCGCAGTGAGCGGACTCGCCACCGAGGTGACCGCGGCCCGGCGGGCGTACGCCGCGATCATCCGCGGCATGTCCGAGGGCCAGTACCCGCCGGGCGCGCGGCTGCGGGAAGAGTCGCTGGCGGCCGAGCTTCAGATGAGCCGCACCCCGGTCCGGGAAGCGCTGCGGCGACTCGCCGCCGAGGGTCTGGTCGAGATCACCAGAAACCGCGGAGCCCGGATCGCGAGCTGGACACCGAACGAGGTCGAAGAGGTCTTCGAGCTCCGCGTCCTGCTGGAGGGGTACGCCGCACGACTCGCTGCGCTCAACGCCGACGACGACGACGTCGAGCGGCTGCGCGAGATCGAAGCCAGGTTCGAGGCGGCGGTCGCGAAGTCCGGCCAGCGGGCCCACCGGCAGACCGCCGACCTGAACAACCAGTTCCACGGAGTCCTGGCCCAGGCCACCAAGAACCGGCAGTTGATCAGGACACTGTCCGGCGTCGCCTGGGCGCCGTTGCTGAGCCTGACGTTCGTGCAGTACCGCAGCCAGGAACACGAACGCAGCATCAGTCACCACCGGGAGCTGATCGAGGCGATCGCGAGGCGCGATCCGGACTGGGCGCAGCTGGCGATGCAGATCCACATCCGGTCGACGAAGCACTCAGCCCTGCGGCTCGGGACCGAGCCGGACGCCCCGGTCGCGCCGGCCGCCCGCGGCTCACTGCACTGGCTCACGCCCGAGCACACCGACTAGCCGACCGGGCGCAGCGGCCGTCACCGGCCCGTGCACAACGCGGCCCGGACTGTATGCGATCTGGGCAAACCGGCTTCGTCGTACATCTCGACTGGCGCAGGGCCCGGTGTTAGCATCCTCCTGGTTGTATACATTCTCGGAGGTTCGATGGGCGTGCATGAGCCGCGAGGCCGCCGCGTCGAAGCCAAGATCAACGGCCTGCGCTACTCGCTGCTGCACTACCCGGGCGCCGGGTCGCCGCTCGTCGCCATCCCCGGCATCACGACGACTGCGGTGGGCTTCGACTTCATCGCCGACGCGCTGTCGGCCGACTACGAAGTCGTCGTGCCCGACCTCCGCGGGCGGGGACATAGCGACCGCGCAACCGCCGGCCACTACGGCCTCGACGACTACGCCGCGGACGTCGACGCGATCATCGCCGAGTTCGGGTTCCGCGACCCCCTGGTGCTCGGTCATTCGCTCGGCGCCCGGATCGCGGCGCGGTGGGGCGCCGGGCGCGAAAGCCACGGCCCGCTGGTGCTGGTCGATCCGCCGCTGTCCGGACCGCACCGGCCCTACCCGACTCCGTGGTCCAGCTTCGCCGCGCAGCTCGCCGAGGCGAAGGCGGGCACCACGGTCGACCAGGTGCGCGGCTACTACCCGCGCTGGCCGACCCGCGAGCTCGAGCTGCGGATCGCGGAGCTGCCGAGTTGCGACGACCAGGCC
>DASZPL010000158.1:0-10215 GCA_035550315.1 Mycobacteriales bacterium
GCCCGTCGGCAGGCAGCCGGCCGCGCAGCTGTGCCCTTCCGTCGCTGCCGGAGACCGTGACCGGCACGGTCGTGACGACGGCGCCGTCGTGCTGCAGCGTCGCCTGCAGCCGCAGTCGTCGCGCGTCGGCGGTCATCGCCGCATCGAGCACGGCGGTGAGCCGCTGGCCCCTGAGCTGCAACCGGCGCACCGGCCGCGCCAGCAGCCGCCGGACCAGCCGCGGGTTGACGCGGCGAAGGTCGAAGGCCAACGAGCCGCCGCCACGCTTTGACCGGACGGGAACCGCGACCATCGGCACGGGACCCGCGATCACCGGCGACCGGACCGCTGCCGGTGGCGGCGCCAGCTTGGTTTCCACCGTCGTACCGAGCGCCTCCAACCGGAGCAGGACCTGCCAACGTCCGGGCGTGAGCGCGGCGCCGACGGCGGCGGTCCGGACGTCGATCGTGGCCTGGCCGCGCATCACCAGGCGCCGCAGCTCGGGCCGGCCGTCGATCGGCACGAGCTCGGCCGACGCGGTGACCGGTTGCGGCCACTCCTCGCCGCGCTTCGCCGACACCAGCAGCACGTCGACGACGCCGTGGCTGCACTCGTCGACCGCCGGGTCGGGCTGGAACCCGAACCGCGTGGCGTGGCCGTTGACCAGCTCGGCTTCGAAGTCGAGCGTCCAGTGCTCGCCCTGCCACCGCAGCTCGGTCGTCGCGACGGCGCGCAACTGCGACTCGACGTCGTACAGCCGCAGGATCTCGTCGACGTCGCCGGCACGCAGCGCGTCGGCGCGATGCCGCGTCAACAGCCCGAACCGTCTGCTGAACTCGGGCGGGAACCGCTCCAGCATGACCCGCTGGATCTCGGTGACGAACTCGTCACGGCGCCGCGGGTCGGTCAGGTTGCGCTTGCGGGCGAGCTTGCGCACCATCTCGTGCTGGAACGGCCGCTCGAGGACGGCGTCGCGCTGCGGCCCGGGTGGCAGGTTGTGCTCGATGATGTCGAGCGACTCGCGCATGTAGCGGTAGTAGTCCGCCGGAGCGAACAGCTGCGCCGCCGCGTTGCCGCGGTCTGATCGGCGGGCGTGATGGTAGCAGCCGTAGTCCGCTAGCACCGAGATGGTGTCCGCCGCGAAGTACGCCGCGATCACGAACACGTGGTCTTCGAGTCGGCGCTTTCCCTCGGGGTAGCGCAGGCCGTGCCGGTTGAGAAACTCGCGGCGGAACAGCTTGTGCGGCGTCAGGCTGGTCATCAGCGGCGTGTCCCACAACGTCGCCCGCTCCACGTTGGCGCGGAACAGCGCGCCGGGCACGCCGCGGCCGTGGCCGACCATCTTGCCGATCACGATGTCCGAGCCGCAGCGCCGGGCGTAGCCGACGAGTCGCTCCAGTGCCTCTTCCCCGAGCCGGTCGTCGTGGTCGCAGAAGTAGACGAACTCGCCCCGGGCGGCGTCGATGCCGACGTTGCGCGGCCGGCCGGGCCATCCCGACGCCGGTTCGTGGAACACCCTGACGTTCGGCGCCTCCGCGGCCAGCCGGTCGAGCCGCTGCGGCGTCTCGTCGGTGCTGCCGTCGTCGACGAAGATCAGCTCGTAGCGGTCCGTCGGCAGGCTCTGCGTGAGCAGCGAGTCGATGCAGGCCTGGAGGTACTCACCGGTGTTGTAGGTCGGGATGACGACGCTGACGTCGAGACCCACATCGCCACGCTAGCCCGACGGCTGCGGGAGACTCCGGCTGTGGCGCAACGGACCGGCGGGCTGCCGCCGCTCGACCTGCCCGCTGACGCCAACCTTCTGCTCGTCGACCCGGAGGCGGGTCGCGTGCCGTCATCCGCGCGACCGGTGGAGCCGAACACTCACGTCGTGGTCGTGGTGCGACCGCTGGCGTCGCTGTTGCCGCGTTACTGGCAGCAGGCGGTCAGTCGCGGCGGCAGCCGCGACTACGACGCGTGGTTGCGGTGGGTGCTGGACGACTCGCCGGACGGTGCCGCGACGCCGTTCCGCCGCCGGCACGCGTACGGCGACACCGTGCGCCGCTGGGTCGACGCGGTCGGCAGCGCGCACGTGACCGTGGCCGTGACTAACGACGCGCCGGCAGAGCGCCGGTTGCTGACGGCCGCCGAGGGCGAGGCGCTCCGGCGGATCGACCCGGACGCCCGGCCGCCGGTGCTGAAGGCCTGGCGCCGGCGGAAGCCGAGCCCCGACGAGGCCGCCGTCACGACGCCGGACTGGGCGACGCGACGGGCCGCGGCAATCGGTGCCGAGCTGGTCAGCGAAATCCAGGCGTCCGGGGTGCGCGTGGTCGGCGACCTCGGGCTGCTCACCGACGCCGGTGAGTCGCCGGCGCCGGACCCGGCCGAGGGGTCGCTGCCGGTCGACGCCGCGGCGGCCGCCGTGGTCGGCGCGCTGGCCGCGATCGCGGGTCCGCGTGAGCAATCCGGCCGGGTGCGATCGTTGATCTGGCGGATCCGCCGGCGCTAGCGGTCTCGTCCGCTCACCTGTGGACGACCGCGGCGCCCAGGCCGCGGATTGAGCCAGACTCGCCGGCGTGCAACTGGCCGTCGACCCCGCCGAGCTCGACGCGGCCGCGGCCGCGTTGCGGCGCTGCGTCGACCATCTCGACGAGGCGGTGGCGCGGTTCACGGCGTACGTCGCCCGCGATGCACCGTTGCTCGGCGACGACGCCGGCGAGGCCGCCCGCGACGGCGCCCGAGCCGCGGCGCAGGCGAGCCACGTCGTCGCGACCGACGTCCGGCGGCTCGGAGACGCGCTGCGGCACGTCGCCGCCGGCTACTCCCGGGTCGACCGAAACGCGGTCGGCGCCCGACCCGGCAGATGACGGCGGCGACCTACACGATCCCGAAGGTCAGCGGGGACGCCGATGCGGCCCGGCAGATCGCGCTGGCGTATCGGCAGCTCGCGGACGCGGTCGACGACGCGCGGCGGCGCACGCTGCTGGTGCTGCAGCAGCTGCACTCCGGCTGGCACGGGATGGCCGAGCGCGCCCTGCACCATCCGGTGCAGGTCACCGTGCACCAGTCGCTGCTGCTCGCACGGGTGCTACGCGCCGCCGCGGACGAGTTCGACCGCTACGCCCGCAAGCTCGACGAGGCGCACCATCACCACTGGTGGTCGCTCGGCCACCTGCTGAAGATCGGCGCGGTGGTCGCCGTGTCAGCGACCGCTATCGTCGTCACCGTCGGTGCCGCCGGCGTCGCCGAGGCCGCGGCGGCCACCGCCGCGGTCGAGGGCGCCGCGGATGCCGTTGGAGCGGCCGCGGCGGCATCCGCCTCGGCCGCCGGCAACGTGCTCACCTCGTTGGCCGCCCTCACGTCGATGCGACCACTGTTGGCGTTTGCCCTCCCCCGGTTGTTGCAGGCCGAGTGGTCGGCGGCCGCGACTGCGACGTACGACGAGATCACGCAGAGCCGGCTCGACTGGAGCGGCATCGCGGAGAACGCCGGCATCGTCGTGTCCGGGTCACTCGCGGCCGACGGCGTCGTCGCTGCGACGGGGGTCGGTGGCTGGTCCTCGGCTGTGACCAAGGGCGGCCTGTGGACCGGGCTGGAGGCGACCCGCAGCGAAGTGCAGGACCACCGCGTCGACGCCGCGGACCTGGCGGAGACGTTTGTGCTCGCCGGCGGCGCGGCGCCCGCCCGCGACGCGATGCGGGCGCGCGGCTGGTGGCCGAGTCAGCCGGACTACCGTCGGGCCGCGCTGATCGGCCTCGCCCGCAAACCCGGCTTGGTCCGCAACCCGATGATCGCCCGCGAGCTGGCCACGTTGCGGCCGTCGCTCACCGACCTGGAGCGCGGCGACGTCGACCTCTGGCTGAACGAAGGGCCCGGCCACACGCTCCGTCGTCACGTCGGCCGTGGCGGCGACTGGCTGATCGCCCGCCGCAACCGCGAGCGGCTGCCGCGCACATCGTCGTACTTCGACGAGAGCACCGCGAAGGCCGCCATCAGCCAGACGCTGCGCGAGCACCGCGAGCGGCTGCATCGGTGGGCGGCCGACGACACGTCGCCGCGACTGCGGCTGCGCGGCACCGCGAGCCAGCCGGTCGGCTACACCGTCGACCGGCGTGGCGTCGTGCGGCTGGCGCGCCAGATCTGCGTAGTGGTCGGCCGGGACGACTACGGGTTCGTGATCACGACGAGCTATCCGGAGGTGGTGGCGAGATGCCACTAGACCGGGGCGGCGAGTGCACCGACGACCGGTACCCCTACCTGTTCACGACGATGGCGTCGTTCGGCGACCCGCCGATCAGGATGTCGCCGATCCAAGGCTTCGCGTTCGAGGTCGAGACCGGCCAGACCGGCGGCGCCCGCAGCCTCGCCGAGCTCGATGCCTTCCTGGCGACCGACCCGTCCGAGCAGGCGTGCGCCGCGCTGCTCGAGGACTTCGCCGGCGACTACGACGTGCTGGCCGAGTTCCCGAGCAACCGCGCCTGCTGGCTGTGGATCCGCGACCGGCTGCGCGAGGGTGTCGCGAAGCGGCCGCATCTCAGTGGCTAGCCGCCGATGGTCTGCATCAACGCCGCGAGCTCGTCGCCGATCTGCGTCGGCACGATGTAGCCGTCTTGCTTCTCGATGTCGGCGAGGTGGTCCAGGACGTCTTCGGCGGTCGGGGTCGCGTCCTTGCCGGCGTACCACCCGGGGGTCAGGCCGACGAAGATCCGGGCGTAGCGGCCGCCGGCTGCCGAGAACACCTCGTGCGTCAGCGTGCACGCCTCGCTCGCCAGGAAGACCACGAGCGGGGCAACCGTCTCGGGTTGCACCATCTTGGCGAAGTCGCCGAGCAGCTCTTGCGTCATCCGGGTGTTCGCGACCGGACAGATCACGTTGGAGCTGATGCCGGCTTTGGCCCCTTCGATGGCGAGCACGTTCGACAGGCCGACCAGGCCCATCTTCGCGGCGCCGTAGTTCGTCTGGCCGAAGTTGCCGAACACGCCGGCGTTCGACGCGGTGAAGACGAACCGGCCGTAGCCGTTCTCCTTCATGACCTTGAAGGCCGGCTGGGAGACGTAGAACGCGCCCTTGAGGTGAACGTCGAGGACGGCGTCGAGGTCGTCCCACGACAGCTTCGCGAACGACTTGTCCCGCAGGATGCCGGCGTTGTTGATCACGACATCGACCTTGCCGAAGGCGTCGACGGCGGTCTTGACGATGCTCTCGCCGCCCTCGGGCGTGGAGACGGAGTCGTAGCTCGGCACGGCTTCGCCGCCGGCCGACTTGATCTCGTCGACCACCTTCTGGGCGGCGGTGTCACTGCCTCCCTTGCCGTCGACCGAGCCGCCGAGGTCGTTGACGACGACCTGCGCGCCACGCTTGGCCAGCTCGAGCGCATAGGTGCGGCCGAGGCCGCCGCCCGCGCCGGTGACGATGGCAACTCGGCCGTCGAAGGTGATCTCAGCCACGTGTTCTCCTGGGTTCGTCGAGGATTTGCGGCTTTCATTCTGCCTGGCAGACTCGAAGCCATGCCAAGCAGCGCCGCAACCCGGGCCCTCGGGCTCGCCGCCTCGCTCGGTGGCATCGGTACGACGGCGGGCGCCGGCGCGATCGTGATCGGCCGCGGCAACGACTGGTACCGCCGGCTGGACAAGCCGCGCTGGGCGATCCCGGGCGTCGCGTTCGCGCCGGCGTGGTCGCTGATCGCATCCGCCCAAGCGATCGGCGCCTGGCTGGCATGGCGGGCCGACGACGAGCGCGACTCGCTGGATGTGCCGGCGGTGTCGTCGTACGCCGCGCAGCTCTGGCTGAGCCTGGCGTGGACGCTGCTGTTCTTCGGGCTGAAGCGCCCGGCGTACGCGTTGGTGGAGATCAGCGCGTTGTGGCTGGCGATCGTGCTGACCATCCGGGAGTACGCCCGGCGGCACCGGTTCGCGGCCGCGTGGTTCCTGCCGTCGCTGGCCGGCGTCGCCTACGTCGCGGCGCTGAACACCGCGATCTGGCGGCGCAGCCGCCGCGACTAGCGCTACCGCCGGAACAGCGAGCCGGCGAACGGCTCGGCGGTCGTCGCGTAACCGAGGCGCGGCAGGCCGAAGATCGCCTCGTCGGTGGCGAGCGTCGAGTAGTGGTTGTACGGATGGGTGCTGCGGGTGCCGGGCTTGACGAACGGGCTGAGCAGCAGCGCGCCGATCCGGCCGCCGCCCCGCCCGGCGATCCCTGCCAGCCCGTCGACCGCGTTCACATCGAGCGACTCGCCACAGCAGGCGGCGGCGTCGCTCTGCTCCGACTCGTCGAACGTGATCTCGAGCAGCCCGTCCTTCCGGAACGCCGGTGAGCGGCGGATCCGCGGGACCCAGGTGCGCAGGAACGCGTCGATGTCGGCACGGCGGCTGGCGCCGCTCGGCTGGTTGTGGCACGGGTAGTCGTGGCCGTCGTGACACAGATTCGGCGTGATGAACACATAGTTCGGCGTGGTGCGCACGTGGCGGAGGTCGTGCGCCAGCCCGGCCCCGCCGGGCGAGCCGAGCGGCACGACGTGCCGGTTGCAGTACGACGGATGGTCGATGACCTCGTGGAAGTAGACGAACGGGTCGTGGCGGGTGGCGTAGCCGTCGCCCTTCACCGCGCTCTGCGTCTGGTCGCGGGAGCCGACCGCGGGGTGCCCGCAGCGGCGAGCCTCCCGGCTTGGCAGGTTGCCCATGTCCTCCTGGTAGGCCTTCCATGACAACCCGTGCGCGGTGAGCTGCCGGCCGATCTCACCGATGCTCGACGGGTAGACGCAGCCCGGCCCAAGTTGCTGATGCGGTGTGCCGGGCACGGTGACGGCGGCCGCGAAGTTCGCGAACAAGATGCAGTCCGTCTGGTTGAGCGTGTTCGGCGCTTGGCCGCTGACCATCGCGATGTAGTTGTCGTTGCTGGCGTGCCCGGTCGCGTAGTAGTTCGTCAGCAACAGGCCCTTGCGGGGCAGCGTATGGGCAAGGTAGCCGGAGCCGGCACCGAAGCTGGTCGCGAACCCTTCGTTCTCCTCGACGATGACGAAGACGTGGTTGATCCGATGCAGGCTGAATGGGTGGTGGCGGGCGGGCGCGGCGCTGCTCGCGCCGGCCGGCGCGGCGATGGCCGCCGTCAGCGCTCCGACCGCAGCCGCCGCCGCGGCGATCGTTCGCAGCTTCATGAGCTCACTGCTTTCGGCGTCACAGACCACTGGCGGTGCGACAGCGACGGCATCGCCTGGCGGCAGGTGGTGACCCGGTCGGCGGTGATGTCGGCGACCGCGACGCCGTCCTCGTCGGCCAGCGCGGCGAGCACGTCCCCGAACGGGTCGACGACCCGCGAATGGCCGACGTACTCCGGCGGCGGTTGACCGCAGGCCAGCACGTAACACACGTTCTCGACCGCCCGCGCCGTCGTCAGCGCCTCCCACTGGTCGAGTTTGTGCGGTCCTGCCACCCAAGCCGACGGAATCGCCAAGGCGGTGGCGCCGTCGTCGACGAGCGCGCGGGCGAGCTCGGGGAACCGCAAGTCGTAGCAGGTCAGCACGCCGATCCGCAGGTCGCCGACGTCGAGCAGCAGCTGGTCGCCGGCGGTGCCCGGAGCGAGCCGCGCCGACTCGGTCCAGCCGAGCGCATCGAAGAGGTGCTGCTTGCGGTAGCTGCCGGCCAGCTCGCCGGTCGGACCGACAGCCACGACGGTGTTGAACGCGCGCCCGCCGTCGGCGGTCTCGAACATGCCGGCGGCGATCGTGAGGCCGAGCTCGCGCGCAATTTCGCCGAGCGCGGTGACGAAGTGGCCGTCGAGCGGCTCGGCGACATCGGCCAGCGGCCGGTCACTGGGCTCGAAGCCGTGCATCGACGCCTCCGGCGCCAGCACCAGCGACGCGCCCGCCGCGGCTCCCTTGCCGGCCAGCGCACGAAGCCGCTCCAGGTTGGCCGGCTTGTCCTCGCCGGCCGCGAACTGCGCCAGCGCAACCTTCACGACGCCATCCAACCAAACCCGTGGTTACGCTTCGGCCATGCCGATGCAGCGCGGGACAGTGTTCGTGACGGGTGCGAGCAGCGGGATCGGGCGGGCGACCGCCGAACGGCTCGCCCGCGACGGGTTCGATGTGATCCCGGGGATGCGACGCGACGAGCCGCTGCCGGCGCCGGTGCAGCCGCCGGTGCTGATCGACCTGGCCGACCCGGAGTCGATCGGTCCGGCCTGCAAGCAGGTGCTCGAACGCGCCAACGGCCGGCTGGTCGGAGTGGTCAACAACGCCGGCATCAACGTCAACGGCCCGTTCGAGACGGTCGCGGTGGAGCGCTGGCGCGAGCAGTTCGAGGTCAACCTGTTCGGGCACATCGCGGTCACACAGGCACTGCTCGACGCGTTGTTCGCCAACCATGGCCGGATCGTGAACGTCGGGTCGATCGGCGGCCGGCACGCGTCCCCGATGCTCGCGCCGTACAACGCCTCCAAGTTCGCCGTGCACGGCTGGACCGACTCGATGCGCAACGAGCTGGCACCGCACGGCGTCAAGGTGATCCTGGTCGAGCCGGGGTCGATCGCGACGGCGATGTGGGACAAGGGCATCTCGGCGGCAGAGACGCACCTGAGCGACAACCTCACCGACGAGCAGAAGCAGCGGTACGGCAAGCAGGCGGAACGCGCGATGCGGACGGCGCGATTCGCGGCATCGCACGCCGTCCCGGCCGACCGGGTCGCGAAGGTGATCGAGCGGGCGCTGACCGCACGCCGGCCGCGCGGTCGCTATCTGGTGGGACCGGACGCGCGGGTGCAAGCGGCGATCGCCGTCGCCCCAACGCCGGTGTTCGACCGGCTGACCAAGCTCGTCGTCGGATAGCCGATGGCACGCGATCCGCTGGTCGAGCGGATGCGCGGCTTCGGCACCACGATCTTCGCCGAGATGACCGCGTTGGCCGCGGCGACGGGGGCGATCAACCTCGGCCAGGGGTTCCCCGACACCGACGGTCCGGACGGCATGCTCGAGGTCGCGGTCGCCGCGCTGCGATCCGGCGTGAACCAGTACCCGCCCGGACCCGGCATGCCGGAGCTGCGGCAGGCGGTCGCCGCGCATCGGGCAAGCCGGTACGGCGTGCAGTACGACGCCGACACCGAGGTGTTCGTGACCGTCGGCGCGACCGAGGCGATCAGCGCCAGCATCCTGGCGCTGTGCGAGCCGGGGGACGAGGTGATCGTCCTCGAGCCCTACTACGACTCCTACGCCGCATCGATCGCGCTCGCCGGCGCGCGCCGCGTCCCGGTGCCGCTGCGCCCGGCGTCGCCGACCGGCCGGTTCGGCTTCGATCCGGCCGAGCTGCGCGCGGCGGTGTCCCGTCGTACCCGGCTGGTGCTGGTCAACTCGCCGCATAACCCGACCGGCACGGTGCTCACCGAGGCGGAGCTGGCGATCATCGCCGAGCTCTGCATCGAGCACGACCTGGTTGCCGTCACCGACGAGGTCTACGAGCACCTGATCTATGACAGTGCGCGGCACGTCCCGCTGGCAACGTTGCCGGAAATGCGCGACCGGACGGTGTCCATCTCGAGCGCCGGCAAGACGTTCAGCGTCACCGGCTGGAAGATCGGCTGGGTCTGCGCGCCGCCGCCACTCGTGCTGGCGGTCGGCACCGTGAAGCAGTTCACGACGTTCACCCACAGCGGGCCGATGCAGCTGGCGGTCGCGCATGCGTTGCAGCACGAACAGGACTGGGTCGAGGCGAACCGGCGCTCGCTGCAGGACCGCCGCGACCGGCTGGCGGCCGGGCTGGAGTCGACCGGCATGGCGGTGCACCGGCCCGAAGGCACCTACTTCATCCAGGCCGACACCCGGCCGCTGGGCATCGCCGACGCCGGCGAGTACGCCCGGGCGTTGCCGCACGAGGCCGGTGTCGCTGCGATCCCCACCGGTGCGTTCTGCGACACGCCGGACCTGGGTGGGTCGTTGCTGCGGTTCGCGTTCTGCAAGCGCGACGACGTGCTCGACGAAGCCGTCTCGCGACTGACCGAGTACGCCGCCCGCACGCGCTAACCCATCAGCGTGGCCGCGATCGTCCCGCCGAGCTCGTAGAGCGCGTCGCGGTGGCCGCGCTCCACCGCTCCCATCACGGTCAGCACCGGCGCGACCGGGCGCCAGTCCAACCCCGTCGTGATCGACTCGATGGCGCGCACCGCACCGTCGACGCCGAGGTTGCCGTGCACATAGGCGGCGTACGGCCGGCCCTTGGTCGCCTCGAGGCACGGGTAGTAGACGGTGTCGAAGAAGTGCTTCAACGCGCC
>DASZPL010000159.1:0-2000 GCA_035550315.1 Mycobacteriales bacterium
GATCGCGTGGTGGGTGATCGCGGGGTTCGCCGGCGCGACGCTGCTGATCCTGGCCTTGGGCGCGTGGCGGCGGGCGCGCGGCGTGATCTGGCGGGCGGTGCTGGCGGTGATCCTGCTCACCGTTCTCGCCAACCCGGCGCTGGTCGAGGAAAAGCGCACGCCCGAGCGCGATATCGCGGTGGTCATGCTCGACGAATCGCCGAGCCAGGGCATCGGCGACCGCGCCGCCGCGAGCGAAGCCGCGCTCGCCGCGGTGCGCGCGCGGCTCGCCGCGGACCGCGATCTCGACGTCCGCGTCGTTCGCGCCGCCAAGCCGCAGCCGGGCGCCGGCGACGACGGCACCCGGCTGTTCGACGCGCTCAACCGCGAGCTTGCCGACATCCCGCGCCAGCGTCTGGCCGGCGTGGTGATGATCACCGATGGCGAGGTGCAGGACGTGCCCGCCGGCGACGCCAAGACCGCCGCCGCGCAGCTCGGCGCGCCGCTGCACGTGCTGCTGTCGGGCCATCCCGGCGAGGGCGACCGCCGGCTGGTCGTCAAGGAGGCGCCGAGCTTCGGCCTGGTCGGCAAGGAGGCGCCGCTGACCGTGCGGGTCGAGGATCTGCCGGAAAACCCCGACGTCTCCGCGGCCGACGCCAAGCTGACCTGGCGCAAGGACGGCGGCGCGCTGCACACCCAGCTCGTGCCGGTCGACCGTGACGTGAAGCTGTCGATCCCGATCGATCATGGCGGCCCCAACGTGCTTGAACTGACGGTCGATCAGGGCCCGCGGGAATTGACGCTGATCAACAACCGGGCCGCGGCCGTCATCAACGGCGTGCGCGACCGGCTCAAGGTGCTGCTGGTTTCCGGCGAGCCGCATGCCGGCGAGCGGGTGTGGCGCAACATCCTCAAATCCGACCCCTCGGTCGACCTCGTCCACTTCACCATCCTGCGCCCGCCGGAAAAGCAGGACGGCACGCCGATTCGCGAATTGTCGCTGATCGCCTTTCCGATCCGCGAGCTGTTCGACGTCAAGCTCGACGAGTTCGACCTGATCATCTTCGACCGCTACAGCCGGCGCGGGGTGATCCCTCAGGCCTATCTGCAGAATGTCGTCAACTATGTGCGCAAGGGCGGGGCGTTTCTCGAAGCCACCGGTCCCAGCTTCGGCACGCCGTTGAGTCTGTTCCGCACCCCGCTCGGCGAAATCCTGCCGACCGAGCCGACCGGCAATGTCGAGGAGGAAGGGTTCAAGCCGGCGCTGACCGACGAAGGCTGGCGCCACCCGGTGACCGAAAACCTGCCCGGCGCCGGCACTCCCGGCGGTGCGCCGGCCTGGGGCCGCTGGTTCCGCCAGATCGACGCGCATGTCCATCACGGCGCGACGCTGATGACCGGCGACCACGACGAGCCGCTGCTGGTGCTCGACCGCGTCGGCCAGGGCCGCGTCGCGCAGCTTTTGTCCGACCAGCTCTGGCTGTGGGCGCGCGGCTTCGAGGGCGGCGGGCCGCAGGCCGAGCTGCTGCGCCGTCTCGCTTACTGGCTGATGAAGGAGCCGGACCTCGAGGAAAACGATCTGCGCGCGACGATCGACGGCGACCGCCTGCTCGTCACCCGCCAATCGCTCAAACCCGACGACAAGCCGGTCACGGTGACCGCGCCCGACGGCACCGCCCAGACGCTGACCCTGCGGCCGACGCATGGCGGACAGAGCACCGGGACCGTCGCGGTTGGCCAGATGGGGCTTTACCGGGTCAGCGACGGCACGCGCACCGCGCTCGCCGCGGCCGGCCCGTTGAACCCGATCGAGTTCGCCGATGTCCGTGCGACCTCCGACAAGCTCGCCCCGATCGTCGCCGCCAGCGGCGGCGGCACCTACTGGATCGCCGACGGCGTGCCGGAAATCCGCCGCGTCGCCGCCGGCCGCGCGACCGCCGGCCATAACTGGCTGGGGCTGCGCGAAAACGCCGATTACATCGTCGCCGGCTTTAGCGAGACCCCGCTGCTGCCCGGCGTCG
>DASZPL010000160.1:0-3361 GCA_035550315.1 Mycobacteriales bacterium
GCGCGGTGTTCGGTCAGGCGGTGATGATCGCGGACGGCAACCACAAGTTCCGCGACCACACCCAGCACCTGCTCGACCAGGGATACGAGTTCCGGCCGATCACGATCGGCGACAACGCGATCGTCACGTCCAAGTGCACGATCCTGAACTCGATCGGTGACGGTGCCGTGATCGGCGCCAACAGCGTGGTGACCAAACCAGTGCCGGCGTTCTGCCTCGCGGTCGGTGCGCCAGCGCGAGTGGTCGAGTACTTCGGCCCGCCGGAGCGTCGCCCGGAAGGCGTCTGAGTGCAAGCCGAACTAGCGGGTCGCCTCGACCCACAGGTCGGCGACGGCGAGCGGCGCGGCGACGCGGTGACCCGCCAGCCGGCGTACCAGCGCCTGGACCCGCTCCGACGGCAGGTGGTCGACGTACACCCACTGCCCGTAACGGACGGTCGGCCGCCGGAAACCGCTGCGCCGCAACGCCTGGCGCAACCCGCGGCGGGTCTGCTCGTTGACGTGCATCCGGTGCTCGTAGTCGTTGCGCGGATCCGCCGGCCAGCTCTGCCGCCGGCCGCGGGAGGTCGCGCGCAGCATCCGGTAGGTGACGTCGTAGATGGTGCGGGTCGGGAAGGTGTGGGCATGGAGCCGGCCGCCCGGCCGCAACACCCGGTGGACTTCGGCGAGCGTCGCGTCCAGTTCCGCAGGGGCGAGGTGCTCGATGACGTCGAGCAGGTAGGCGCGGTCGACGCAGCCGTCGGGCAGCGGCAGCTCGCGGGCATCTGCCAGCACGACGCGTGCGCGGTCGGTGACCCCGCGGGCAGCGATCGTCTCCCGCGACAGCGCGGCGGCGGCCGGCGCGTACTCGACGCCCACCGCCCAGCGCGCGCCCTGTTCCGCCGCGATCGCGACCAGCTCGCCGCGCCCCGCGCCGACGTCGAGGACCGTCATCCCCTTTTGCAGGCCGGAACGGGCGAGCACCGACGGGTAGATCGCGGCGGCCGCCGCGCCGCCCGACTGGTCCCACTCGGCATGCCCGGCACACGCCGTCCGGTAGTAGTCCTCGTCGTACTCGGCCGGCGAGACCTGCGGCTCGGCAAGACGGCGACGGGGCGGCACCCGTCCATCTTCGCCCAGAGTCCGTGATGCGGGACGCGCCCGAGCTGACGGTCGTGATCCCGACCCGCGACCGATGGAACATCCTGCGCCGCACGTTGGCGGCGCTCGAACGCCAGTCGGTGCGCGGCTTCGGCGTCGTCGTGGTCGTCGACGGCGAGGACCAGCAGCCGCCCGAGCTGCCGGGCGATGTCGAGATCGTCCGCGTGCCCCAGGGCGGTCCCGGCGCCGCGCGCAACGCCGGTGTCGAGCGGGTGGCGACGCCGTTGGTGCTCTTCCTCGGTGACGACATGATCCCTCGCCCTGACCTGGTCGAGCAGCACCTGGCGCGGCACGCGCGGGACGGCGGGCCCACGGTCGGAGTGCTCGGCTCGGTGCGATGGCACGCGGAGGTGCGGCGTACGCCGCTGTTGCGCTGGATCGACCGCGACGGGATGCAGTTCGACTACGCCGGCATCACCGGCGACGACGCCGGCTGGGGGCGGTTCTACTCCTGCAATGTCTCGCTGCCGGTCGCGCTGCTGCGTGAGGTCGGCGGCTTCGACCCGGACTTCACCTACTACTACGAGGACCTCGACCTCGGCTACCGGCTGCACCGCGCCGGGCTGCAGTTGCGCTACGCGCCTGGCGCCGTCGTCGAGCACCTGCATGAGTACGACGAGGCCCGGTTCGCGGCGCGGCTGACCGGCATTGCCCGCGGTGAGTGGCTGATGGGCGAGAAGCACGACTGGTTCGAGCCTTGGTACGCCAACCGGTTTCGCGGCGCCGACGGGCAGGGGTCGTCGCGGCTGGCGCGCCGCTTCGGTGCCGGCGACCGCGCGAACCATGCCTGGCGCGCGTACTTCGCGGCGACGTACCTGAATGCCTTTGAAGCCGAGCAAGAGGTGGCGGAGCTGCGCCGCTATCTCGGCGACCAGTACGACGAGCAGCAGTTGCGTGGCCATCAGCACGTCGTCCACCACGAGGAGGAGGCGTCGCCGGACGAGGCGACGTTCTACCGCACGTCGCGCGGTTACCTCTACGACCTCACGGTGTTCGCGATGTCCGGCACGAAGCGGCCGTACCGTTCGATCCTCCGTCGACTCGTCGGGCCGGGGTCACGGTTGCTCGACTACGGCTGCGGGATCGGCAGCGACGGAATGCGGATGCTGGCCGCCGGCTATCCGGTCGACTTCGCCGACTTCGACAACCCGAGCGTCGAGTACCTGCGATGGCGGCTGCAGCACCGCGGGCTCGCCGACGGTGGCGCGCTGCCGCCGCCGCGGATCTACGACGTCGAGAGCGCCAACGACCGGGCGGCGATGTCAGCCGCTGGTTACGACGTCGTCTACTGCTTCGACGTCATCGAGCACGTCGACGACCCCTTCGCGTTCCTCGCGGGGTTGGAGGCGACCGCGAACCTGGTCGCGGTCAACTTCCTCGAGCCCGCGCCTGATGACACGCATCTGCACAAGCTGCTGCCGATTCCGGAGTTACTCGCGCGCTGCCGCGATCACGGCATCGTCCACTACTCGAAGCACTACGGCCGGTCGCACTTCGTCGTCTACCACGCGCGGCGCACCGATCCCGCGCGCCGCCTCCTCGGCCATCTCCGCTACTACCGCGCCCAAGCGTTGTCGACCTGACGCGCCAAATTTCGCGAAATCGCCACGTCACCTCGACAACGCGTGGCCGTGGGCGCGGCAACTCGACGACGCGACGGGGGGTTAGCGGCGGAGGGCGGAGTTGTAGGCGGCTAGGTGTTGCGGGCCGACGTAGTCCCAGTCCCATTGCCGCGCCCGCTGAACGCAGCGGGCGGGCGTGTCCGGGTGACGCGCGAGGTCGATGGCGCGGACGATCGCCTCGGCTAATGCCGTCGGATCGTCGGGCGGCACCAACTCGCCGACGTCGGGGCTGACGATGTCGGTGATGCCGCCCGATTCCGTGCCGACGACCGGTGTGCCGCAGGCAAGCGATTCGGCGAGCACCAGGCCGAACGCCTCGTCTACCGACGGCAGTACGGTCATCGTTGCTCGCCGGTAGTACGCCGGCACGTCGGCGAGGTCGATGACGCCGGGGGCCTCGGTCGCCCGCCGGACTCGCTCGTCGACCTGCTCCGGTAAGCCGCCGCCGCCGGCTAGCACCAGCCGTGCGTCAGGCACGGCATCGAGCACCCGCGGCATCGCGGCGAGTAGCACCGAGACGCGCTTGCGCGGGTCGCTCGCGTCGGCGGTGAACAGCACCTGGGGCGGGCCCGATCGGGGTTGCAGCTCCGCCGTGAACAC